>JACRCK010000296.1 GCA_016219065.1 Deltaproteobacteria bacterium | reverse complement strand
GCGCAGGGCATGCCGGTAATAGACCTCCTCATCGGACAACCCCTTGGCCTTGGCCGTCCGGATATAGTCCTGGCGCAGGACCTCCAGCATGCTGGAGCGGGTGTAACGGGATACGGCGGCGATCCCGCCCACGGCCAGGACGGTCGCCGGGAGCATCAGATGCCAGATCCGGTCGGACAGAAAAACAAAAAAACCCTGTTGATCCAGGATGAAGGAGCGCATACCCAGCACGGGCACGCCGAAAACCTTCACCACTCCCAGGATCAGTAGATAGGCCAGCCAGAAACTGGGGATAGAGATCCCCAGGAAAGCCAGGAACGTCCCCAGGTTGTCCAACAGGGAATAGCGTCGGGTGGCGGAGAATACGCCCAGGGGTATGGCCAGGGAGAAGATCAGGGCCGTGGCGGTGATGTTTAGAATCAGGGTGGCCGGAAGCCGCTCCAGGATTTTGTCCACCACCGGTTTGCCGTCTTTGAAGGAATAGAGCTTCCCGGTGAAGAGCCGCTTCAGCCAGAGGAAATACTGGACCGGCAGGGGCTTGTCCAGATCGTAATTTTTCCGCATCTGCTCGATGACCTTGGGGGAGGCGGTGGGGTTCAGGGTCATGCCCACCGGGCTGCCCGGGGCCAGGTTGATGATCAGAAAGGAGATGATCGTGATCCCGAAGAGGATCGGGATGGTCTGGAGCAGGCGTTTGATTAAATATGAGCCCATGGGATCATTCCGGATTTAAAGACGAACATTCAACATTCAACGTCCAACATTGAATAGGGAAAGACCAAAAAGCTGTATATCCCTTTGAATTCGGTATCGAAAATTCGATGGGCCATGTTCGTCTTTATCCCTCATTCGATGTTGAATGTTGAATGTTCGATGTTCATCTTTTCTAAGGCGTCAGCGCCGCACCTTTCGGCACCGTCCAGTGGATCAGGTCGTGCATCAACCCCGCCTTCCCCGGCTTAACCTCGGCCAATACCGGCCTCCCGGCGGCGTCCTTTTCCACCACTTTGAATTTTCGGCTCAGGGCCGGCGAGGCATCCGAAACGAATAAAAAGGTGTAGGGCTGCTCTTCGGCCAGCAGGGCATGGAGCTGGAAATAGATTTGGCGCCTTTTTTCCAGGTCGTATTCCCGCCGGCCCTCTTCCCAGAGCCGGTCGGCTTCCGGATTCCGGTAACCGATAAAATTGAACCCTTCCTTGATCTGGCTGGAATGCCAGATATTGTAGGCATCCGGATCCACGCTCAGGCTCCAGCCCAGGATACAGGCGTCGAAATGGCGGGGATCGATAAAATTTTTAAGAAAAACCGACCACTCGTACATCTCCAGCTTGACGTCGATCCCGATATCCCGCCAGTAACGCTGGATCAGCACGCCCACGTCTTTGCGCACTTCGTTCCCGCTGTTGGTGATCAGGGTAAAGCGAAAAGGCTGCCCGTCCCGGTCCAGGATGCCGTCACCGTCCCGGTCCTGCCAGCCGGCCTCCGCCAGCAAACGGCGGGCCAGCGCAGGATCGAAAGGCCAGGGTTGGACTCCCGGGTTGGAGTACCAAAGGTGCGGCGGGAAAGGGCCGGTGGCTTGTTTTCCCAGGCCGAATAGGATAAAGGTGATCATCTCTTCCCGGTTGATGGCCAGGGTCAGGGCCTGCCGGACCCTTTTATCCTGAAATAACGGGTTTTTCTGGTTATAGCCGAGGTAGGTGTATGCCAGAGAAGGGTAGCGATAAACGGCCAGGCGCGGGTCGAGGCGCATCCGGGCCACCTGATGGGGATAGGTGTTGAACAGGTCGATGCCGCCGGTCAGGAGTTCGATTTCACTCAAAGAGGTCTCCGGGATGATCCGGTAAACGATGCGGTTCAGCCGGGGCCGGCCTTCAAAATAGTCCGGATTCGCTTCCAGGATAATTTTTTCATCACTGACCCACTCCACGAACCGAAACGGGCCGGTTCCGATTGGCCGACGGTTGAAAGGGGTCCGGTTAATATCCTGCCCGCTCAAAAGATGGCGGGGAATGATCCCCATGGTCCAGGAGGAAAGGCCCGGAGAAAACGGTTCTTTGTAAATGATCCGGACCTGTAGGGGATCCGGAACCTCGATCCGCTCCACCAGTTCATAGTCGCTGCGCCGGACGGTGTTGGTTTTCTCATCCATGATGGTTTGGTAGGTAAAACGAACGTCTTCCGCCGTGAAGGGCCGGCCGTCGTGCCAGCGGACCCCCGGGCGCAACCGGAACCATATTTCCGGCCGCGGCCCGTTCTTGACTTCCCAGGACTTCGCCAGGTCTCCGACCAGGATCAGGTCCTTATCGTATTTCAGCAGGCCGTTGAAAACGAAGCCGTTGATCTCGCTGGAGGCCGAATCCTGGGACAGAACCGGGTTCAGGAAGGAAGCGTCGCCGATGGAACTGATGATCAGCTCATTGGCCGGAGGGATGACCCGGGCCCCGACAAACAGCAGGTTCACCAGAAAAATGAGCCCGATGGCGATCGGCAGCCCCAGGAGAATTTTTCGGGCGTTAATTTTCATCAAGGGTCTTGCCTCTTGAGCCGAAAAGCAGACTGTGGTATGAAAACGACAACGTTATGCCGACACTGACAACCCATTGGCCGCTAGACCATATCACTATCGTACTCCAGGAACCGCGTTACCCGGAGAACATCGGCTCCACGGCCCGGGCGGCCTGGAATATGGGGCTGAGCCATCTAATCGCCGTCAATCCGGAGGACCCGGATCGGGAGCGCATGAACCGTCTGGCCACCCATATGGCCGCCGGTCTCCTGGAGCGGATGCCGATCGCCCTTTCTCTCGAAGGGGCCCTGGCCCCTTTCCAGTATGTCATCGGGACTACGGCCCGGTTGGGCGGGGAACGGCGGGAACTGATCTCCCCGGCCGAGGCTGCTCAAACCATCAAGTCGTTGGGTCCGGCCAATCGGATCGCCCTCCTATTCGGCCCGGAAGACCGGGGACTGAGCAACGAAGAACTGCGTTTCTGCCAGGCCACGGTAAACATCCCGACGGCCACGGCCGGTTCCTTGAACCTGGCCCAGGCGGTCCTGATCCTGGGCTATGAGATTTTTCTGGCCCATCGATCCGAAATCCGGTCCAAGGTGAGACCGGAGGAAGCCGGTTGGTCCGAGACCCGGGCGATCGAGATCAAACGCTCCTTCAGAAACCCTTCTCTGGCCACCTCTTTGGAACTGGAGGGTATGTACGCCCACCTGGAGGAGGCCCTCCAGATGATGGATTTTCTGGACCGGCACAATCCCGGCCACTGGATGATGAGCATCCGTCGATTTTTGTCCCGCATCCAACTCTATTCTCATGAAGT
>JACRCK010000295.1 GCA_016219065.1 Deltaproteobacteria bacterium | reverse complement strand
CTGGACGACCGGCCCTTAACGGCGGCTTTAAAAAATCGATTGGACCCCGTGGCCCCGCCTAATTTATATCGCAATAACCGGGCCTGTCCGCGGGCCTTTATGATTGCCCGGGCTCGAGCGGCGGCCACGCCGGATGAGGCCCTGGTGGAAATCCAGAAAAAAACCTTCAACCCCCGGGAAGGGGTCGTCATCCCCGCGCTGCCCTCCGGATACCGGGAGCCCGAAGACTCCGGGTATGCCCCCCAGGAAGCCCGGATTGAAACTTATGGACCCCGACAAATCCGCCTCACCACCCAGTCCGGCCAGGACAAATTTCTGGTCCTCAGCGAGACCTACAGCCCTTACTGGCGGGCGGCCATTGACGGCCGTCCGGCCCCGGTATTACGGGCCAACTACGGATTGCGGGCCCTGTTCGTTCCCCGGGGCCGGCATGTCGTCTCCTTTGTTTTCCGATACACGCCCTTTTACTGGGGGCTGGGTATTACGGCTGCTACGCTGACGGCCTTGGTCTTGACCCTTTTAATCACCCGACGCCGGAAATCCGCCGCCGGCCCTCCGAAGGAATCGCTATGAAAGCCGTTATCCTGGCCGGCGGCCTAGGCAGCCGCCTGAAGCCTTTTACCGAAGTGATCCCGAAACCCCTGCTGCCGGTGGGGGAAAAAGCCGTGCTGGAGATACAGATCGAGCGTTTCCGGGCCTACGGTTTTAATGAAATTTTTCTGGCCACCAATTATAAGTCCGATTACATTAAAAGTTTTTTCGGAGACGGCTCCCGCTACGGCGTGCAGTTGACGATCAGCCAGGAGCAGGAGCCCCTCGGGACGGCCGGGCCCCTGACGCTGTTAAAGGGGCAGCTGACCGAACCTTTTTTGGTGATGAACGGGGACATCTTAACCCAGGCCGATCTTTCCCGGCTCTACCGCTTTGCCCTGGACCGGAAAGCCCTCCTGACCGTGACCATTAAGAAACTGGTCCTGCCCTACGCCTTCGGAAACATCCTCTTTGAGGGGGATCGGGTGACCGGGATCGAGGAAAAGCCGGATATCGTCACCTATGCCATGGCCGGTATCTACGTAGTCGATCCGGCCATCTTCCCGCTGATCCCCGAAAACCGTTACTTCGGCATGGACAGCCTCATCCGGCGGATGCTGGAAGAAAAAATTCCGATCAGCAAGTACGAGATTGAAGAGTACTGGTTGGATATCGGGCGGATTGAAGATTATGAAAAGGCCCAGGAGGCCTACGATTCCCATTTCAAGGAGGTCGAGACGGTTGCCTAAAATCCTGATCACCGGAGCCGGCGGCTTCATCGGTTCCCATCTGGCGGAACGCTGCGTGGAACTGGGCTGGGCCGTGCGGGCCCTGGTGCGCTATAATTCCCGAAATCATTGGGGCTTTTTAGACCGCTCGCCCCTGACGAAGGAGATGGAAGTCTTGACCGGGGACATCCGGGATTTTGATTCGGTCCACCGGGCACTGGAAGGCTGCCAGGCCGTTTTTCACTTGGCCGCCCTCATCGGGATCCCCTATTCCTATTCTTCCCCGCTGGCCTACCTGCAGACCAATGGGATCGGAGCCTACAATATCCTCCAATCAGCCCGCATGAGAGGCCTGGAGTCGGTTGTCATCACCTCGACCAGCGAGACCTACGGGACCGCTCAATACGTGCCCATCGACGAAAATCATCCTCCGAACGCCCAGTCGCCTTACGCGGCTTCGAAAATAGCCGCCGATCAATTGGCCTTGAGCTATTTTCGTTCCTTTGGCCTGCCGGTCAAAATCGCCCGCCCTTTCAATACCTACGGTCCCCGGCAATCAGCCCGGGCGATCATCCCGACGATCATCAGTCAGATTTTGGCCGGCCGGCGGGTCCTGCAGTTGGGGAACCTGACCCCCACCCGGGACTTGAGTTTCGTCAAGGATACGGCGGAGGGGATCATCGAGATCTACAAAAGCCCGGAATTGATCGGAGAGGTCGTCAATATCGGCCAGGATCAGGAAATCGCCATGGGCGACCTATGCCATTTGATCGCCTCGCTGCTGGGCGTGACGGTGGAGATCCATTCGGAAGCGCAGCGCCTGCGGCCGGAGGGCAGCGAAGTGGAACGCCTGCGCTGCAACCCGGCCAAGATTAAGGGCCGGACCGCCTGGCGTCCGCGGTACACCCTGAAACAAGGACTGCAGGAAACCATCGCCTTCCTGCAAGATCACCGGGATGATTACAAGCCCGATCTTTACAACCTGTAACTTGTCTTGACCCATGAACTATACCATCCCACTTTTTGATCTGAATTACGACCGGGAGGAGGAACAGGCGGTGCTGGACGTCCTGCGGTCTAAATGGGTTTCCCTGGGCCCCCGGACGGAAGCCTTTGAGCAGGAGTTTGCCGCCCGGTTGGGGGTCCAAAAGGCGGTGGCCCTGTCCAACTGCACCGTGGCCCTGCACTTGGCCCTGCGCGTCCTGGGGATCGGCCCCGGGGATGAAGTCCTCTGTCCCTCGCTGACCTTCGTAGCCACGGCCAATGCCATCCAGTACGTGGGAGCGGTGCCGGTCTTCGCCGATATCGTCGGCTACGAAGACTTGACCCTGGACCCGGAAGATATCGTCGAGCGGATCGGAGAAAAAACCCGGGCCATCATGGTCATGCACTATGGCGGTTTTCCCTGCCGCATGGATCGGATCATGGAAATCGCCGCCCGGTATCATCTGCAAGTCATCGAAGACGCTTCCCATGCCCCTACCGCGGAATACGGCGGTCAAAAATTAGGGACCATCGGACAGGGAGGATGTTTCAGCTTTTTCTCCAACAAGAATATCGGGGTCGGCGAAGGAGGGATGCTGGTTACCAACGATCCATCCCTGGCGGATCAGGCCCGACTGCTCCGTTCCCATGGCATGACCTCCCTTTCCTACGACCGGGCTCGGGGCCATTCCACCGCCTACGACGTGGTGGCGCTGGGCTACAATTACCGCTTTGACGACCTCCGGGCGGCCCTGGGTTTGGTCCAGCTTAAAAAATTGCCGGCCGATGTAGCGCGCCGGGACGAACTCCGGCGCCATTACCTGGAGCGTCTCTCTCCGCTGCCGGAGATCATCGTCCCCTTTCAGCAACAACGGGGCCGGTCCACCCACTACATTTTCCCCATCCTCTTAAAGGATTCCAACCCGGATCGGAGGGAGAAAGTCCGGGCCTTTTTAATGGAACGCGGGATCCAGACCAGCGTCCATTATCCGGCCGTGCACCGGTTTTCCATCTACGAAAAATTTCGGACCTCCTTGCCCCGGACCGAATATGCGGCGGACAATGAGATTACCCTGCCTTTGTACGGGAGCCTGTCCCACTCCCAGGTCGACCTCATCTGCAACACCCTGAAGGACGCCCTTTCATGAAAGACGCGGTGGTCCTGGTCGGCGGCTTCCCGGAGATGATCTCTCCCCGGGCCGTTGTCTCCCCCTCAGCCCGGCTCGGCCGGGGAACGGTCGTTCAAGCCGGGGCCCATGTTTCCGCGGATGTCATCCTCGGGGACTTTGTGCGGATCAACGCCCAGGCCAACCTGATGCACGACAGTGCCGTCGGGATTTTACCACGGTGGCCCCCAACGCCCTGCTGCTCGGCCGGGTGCCCGTGGGCCGGAGCTGCTATATCGGGGGCCAGGCCACCCTGCTGCCGGACCGGCGGGTTGGGGATCGGGCTGTGATGGGGGCCGGTGCGGTCGTCACCAGAGACGTGCCCGACGGTCGCACGGTGTGGGGCAATCCGGCCCGGGAAAGGGGGGCGGACTGATGGATCTTTCCGTGACGATCCCTGTCAGGGATGAAGAGGAAAACTTGCCGGAATTGATCCGCCGGCTCCAGGCCGTCTTTCAGGCCATGGGGGTGTCCTACGAAATCATCCTCATCACCGATCTCAACCGGGACAATACTTACGGCTTGATTAAGGAATTCAACCGCCGGGATGAGCGAATAAAAGGGATCAAATTATCCAACGCCTTCGGCCATCACGTGGCAGTCCTGGCCGGCCTGCACCACTGCCGTGGCCGGAGCGTCCTGCTCATGGATGGGGACCTGCAGGATCTGCCCGAAGACATCCCGAAGCTCTATGCCAAACTGCAGGAGGGCTTTGACGTCGTTTACGGCATCAAGGAAAAAAAGGACGAGGCGGCCTGGCGGAATTGGGCTTCCCGGGCCTTTTTGAGGCTGATGGCCCGGCTTTCCGATCAACCGTTGGAATTCAACACCTGCATGTTCCGGATGATCAGCCGGAAAACGGTCGAGGCCCTGGGGCAGTTCCGGGAAGATGAACCGAGCTTGACGGCTCTCATGAGCCTGATCAATTTCCCGACCGCCGCGGTGGCCGTATCGTCCGGCAGCCGTTTCAAAGGGCGGACGAAATTCAACCTCCGGCGCCAGCTCAATTTCGCCATCAGCTTTCTGTTGTCCTTTTCCACCAAGCCTTTGCGGATCCTTTCCGCCGGAGGGCTGATCATCGCCCTGTTGAGCCTCCTTTACTTGCCGGTGGTGATCTTCCAAAAACTGTTCCTGGGGATTCCGGTATCGGGCTGGGCGACGATAATCGTCCTGATTACTTTTTTGGGCGGGGCCCAGTTGTTCGGGCTGGGCTTGATCGGGGAGTACATCGGCCGGATCTTTGTGGCCAGTAAAAACCGCCCCCTCTACATCATCGAGGACCGGATCGGGGACCTGGAACCTCCGCAGCGAGAACAGACGAACAGCGAACATCCAACATCCAACGTCCCACATCGAATTTAAAAATGTGTCCGGCCTCGTAGCTCCGTAGGTTGGGGAGAGCGAAGCGAACCCCAATAAACTCAACGCCGCAATGCCTTCAAGGTCCGGATGTTGACCGCATCCCAACTCTGGTCCCCGGCCGTCCCCTTGGGGGTTTCCAGGATAAAGGGGCGCCCCGCCAGGCGCGGATCGGTCAGCAGCCGGGCAAAGGCGGCTTTCCCCAGATAGCCCTGACCGATGTGCATATGGCGGTCGCTGTGGCTTCCCAGGGGGGTCCGGGAATCGTTGGCATGAATGACCTTGAGCCGTTCCAATCCGACCTGACGCTCCAGGTCTTGCCAAAATTGCTCCCCTTCCGCTTCCCGGGAGAGATCAAAACCCGCGGCGAACACGTGGCTGGTATCCAGGCAGATCCCCAGCCGGGACGAGTCCCGGCTGTGCCCCAGGATATCCCGCAACTGTTCCGGCCGGTGGCCCACCTGAGTCCCGGCCCCGGCAGTCGTTTCCAGCAGCAACTCCACCTCCGGCACAGCGGCCCGTTTAAGGGCCTGATCCAGGCCGGCCGCAATGCGCCGGATGCCGACCCCCAGTCCGCTGCTGCCGTGGCTGCCAGGGTGCAGGATGAGATACGGAAGGCCCAAGCGGGCGCAACGGACGATCTCCAAAGCCAGGGTCAGGATAGAGCGCCGCCGCAGGTCCGCTTCCGGAGAGGCCAGGTTCAGCAGATAGGAGGCATGAGCCACCACCGGGTTTACCCGGGTCCGGGCCCGCTCTTTCTGAAAGCGCTCCACTTCTTCCAGGGAGACATCCCCCGCCGCCCATTGCACGTTGGGTTTGACGAAAAGCTGCAGGCATTCACCGCCCACGGCCTCCAGGCGCTGGAAGGCCCTGGAGAGACCGCCGGCAATGGACATGTGGGCCCCGATGGGATTCATGGGCTCCCTCCCGCTTGGGGTGACCCTTGGAGGAATTTTCCCAATTTCTCCTTGTATCATTTGCCGTAGCGCTTTCTTGAATTTTTACAATGGCAGGGCTTTAATTGGTCGACCTAAAAGCCAAATCCGCCGTGTTTTTAAATTCGATGTTGGATGTTGGATGTTCGATGTTCGATGTTCGTCTTTTTTCCGGCCCAACGATCCCGTTTTCCGTTGCAGGTTCTCCCATTTTACGCTAAATTGCCCTTCGTGAAAATCGAAACCGTCCGCAAAATTGATTATTGGGTGGGAATCCCGGCCTGCTTTCTGCTGTCGATCCTGAACCGGGTCGGCCAAAAATTATTCCCGAAAAAAGATCCGGTTCGGCCCTTGAAAAAATTTCTGCTCATCGAGCTGTCCGAAATGGGCAGCGCCATCCTCGCCTATCCAGCCCTGAAGGACATTCAAAAGGCTTATCCCGGGGCTGAACTGTATTTTATGATCTTTGAAAAGAACCGGGCCAGTGTGGACATCCTGAACCTGGTTCCGCCGGAAAACGTGTTGACCATCCGTGAAAAATCCCTGGGATCTTTTCTGGCCGATGTGGTCAAAATCGTGGTCCGGGTGCACCGGGAACGGATCGACGTGGTCTTCGACCTGGAACTGTTCACGCGGGTGACCGCCATCCTGACCTTCATGAGCGGCGCCCCGGTCCGGGTGGGCTTTCACAAATTCCGGATGGAGGGTTTATACCGGGGAAACCTGCACACCCATAAAATCCAGTATAATTTTCAGCAGCATATCGGCAAATCCTTCCTCTCCTTCACCGATGTGCTGCGCTACCCGGTTAAAAATTGGCCCACCATGGACGAAACCATCCCGGACAGCCGCCTGGAAACGGCCGCTTACCGGCCTTCGGAAGCGGGGGAGAACCGGATCCGGGAAAAAATCAAAAAACGATTTCCGGGATTCAGCCTGTCCAGTTCCATCATCCTATTAAATCCCAGCGCGGGAGAAATCCCCATCCGGGCCTGGCCCCTGGAAAATTATCTGGAACTGGCCCAACGGCTGCTGGCCAACCCCAACCGGATCGTGGTCCTCATGGGTGCCGGGGCCGACCGGGAGACCACCGGCCGGCTGGCGGCCGCGTTGTCGGAGCCGCGCTGCGTGGATCTGACCGGGGAAACCACTTTCGAGGAACTGATGGATCTCTTCTGCGTCGCCGAGGCCCTGGTCACCAACGACAGCGGCCCGGCCCATTTCGCCTCCCTGACGCCCATCAAGAACTTCGTCTTCCTGGGGCCGGAGTCTCCCTACCTGTACGGGCCCCTGGGCGGAAACACCCACGTCTTTTATTCCCACTTCCCCTGCTCCCCCTGTCTGACCGCCTTCAACCACCGCCACACCTCCTGCAAGGACAACAGGTGCCTCCAGGTTATTTCGGTGGAGGAGGTCTGGGAAACGATCCAGCAGAGTCTTTCGGCGGATAAATAAATCGCGGACTTCGAACCGCTTGTCGGCTTTTGGTAATCACAGCGCTTGAACGATCAGGAAGGTTAAACCACCTACAAATATGCGGTGGGTCAAGACTAAGCAGTCAAGGATTATTGTATGAAATATGTTTTAAAAAGGCAGGGCGATTGTTGATCCTATCATTGTTTCGGTTCTTAGAGGTTTGCCTGGATGTGATCGCCCCTCCCCTTATCTGGGATCAGAAACCAAGGGTTGGTAAAAGGGGGCCAAACACCTCTCGCGTCTTCCTCAGCCAATAATCTATCCCCATTTTCTCGGACATGGCCTCGGCCTTTTTCAGGTATTCCAGGGCCTCTTTTGGCCGGCCCGACGCTGAATAGACTTCCCTCAGTAACAAATAGCCAAATCCAATAAAAGGGGAAAGTCCTATCTCTTCGAGCAGACCAATCCCTTGGAGAATCTGCTGTTCCGCGGGCTCGATTTGGGTTGGGTCTTTTAAGGCGATGGCCACACCCAACAAAAGCTTCGACAACCCTATCATGTGTTTTTCGTTGTTTTGCAGCGCGAACTGGAGGGCCGATTCTGCCTGTGATCGTGCTCGTTTCAAATCGCCCTGCATTAGATAGACTACGGAACAATTCGCGTGTAGATTCGATCGAAAAAAGGGGATCCCAAGATCCGTGTGCATTTTGAGCCCCTTCTCGGTTAGTTCCACTGCCGTATTGGTTTGTCCCATCACCAAGTTCGCCCACCCCAACCAACTCCAGGCAAACCCTAAAAAAACAAAGGTCTGCGATTCTTCCATATACTTAATCGCTTTTTGGAGATGGCTGACGGCCCTCTCTCCATCTCCTTTAAGGCCCAGAATTAAGCCAAATGACAGTTCAACTCCCCCCAGGGTAGTCCGGTGATCAATTTTTTGGGCAAATGATAAGGCTTTCTCAAACAATCTCTCGCTGTACTCGAAGTCCCCACACATTCCCTTGGCCATGCCCCAAAAACCGAGAACAGACGCGTACGGGTTGCTCGCCCTATCATAGAATTCAGCTTGTGTACCGCTGTGTTCAATCAAGCGAATGATCGTGGGGGCCAACTGATTTATTCTCTGATAATCTCCTGAGGCTAGGCAAGGAATGCACAGGTCCACCCCGAAAGGGATCATAAGGTTCACATCTTGGATTATATCCGAATCTTTCACACAACCCTCCAGGTATTCCCATCCGAGCTGCGGATCACCTCCTCTGATAATAAAGTAGCTGCCCAAAATACTTCGGAGGTGCACGCTCTTCTTTTCATCGCCCAGCGCTTCAGCGAGCGCTACGGCCTTTTGCAGCAGGGGAAGATAGTCCTCCGAATAGCCGATTCTTCTCCAGGGGATTTGCATGGACAGAACCAGCGTTATCTGCTCTCGCTGGTTCTCCTCGCTGGGGGGCAGTTGACCGAGGACCTCCAGCGCTTCCCGGTAGAACCGAACGGCTTCCACCACGGCATAGTTCCGGACCGCCTTCTCAGCCGATTTTTTGAGATACGCATAGGCCTTGGCCGGATTCCCGCTCTTCGAATAGTGATAGGCCAGCATTTCGCAAAATTCTTCAAGTCTATCGGGATAAAGTTGTTCGAAGGCCCGGCCGATCTTCTCGTGAATCTCCTTCCTTCGATTGATGAGCAGGCTGTTGTAGGCGACTTCCTGGACCAAGGCGTGTCGGAAGATGTACTCCAGTTCCGGGAAAAGACTCTTCTCATAGATAAATTCCAGACCCTGGAGGTTCAGCAGGCCGGATTTGAGATTCTCCTTCATCTCGGTGATCGTCTCCAGGAGGCGAAAGGCAAACTCCCGCCCGATCACCGCCGCCACCTGCATGATCCGCTTGAGGCTTTCCTCCAGCCGGTCCATACGGGCCGCGATGATCCCCTGGACCGTGTCCGGGACCTGGACACTTGGAATATCCCGGGTCAGGACAAACCGATCCCCCGTTCTCCGAATGGAGCCGTTCTGCAGCAAGGATTGAGTCAGCTCTTCCATGAACAGGGGGTTGCCGGTGGCTCGGTTTAGGATCAGTTCCTTCAGCTCGGGCACCACCTCGCCCCCCTCCAGGATCGCTCCCACCAGTTCCGCGCTACTGCCCGTGGATAGCTGCCCCACCCCGATCATACTGTAATAGGACTTGCTCCCCCACTGATGGACGTATTCGGGCCGGTACAGGAGCAAGAGGAGAATGCGGGTCCGAGGGAGCCAGCCGATCATGTAGGTGAGGAATTCCTCCGTGGTCTTGTCGATCCATTGCAGGTCTTCCACGGCAAGGACCAACGGCCGCTCCCGAGTGCCGCGAATCAGCAGGTCCCGGAGGGCCTCAAAGGTCTTCTCTCTTTTCTGCTTTGGCTCCAGTTGGCCATAGGCTTCATCCTCGACCTGCAGAGACAACAGCTCCTGAAAGGGCGGGATGAGGTCTCTCAGATTCTCGTCCAGACCGAGAATCCTTTCACTCAGCCGGTCTTGGATGACCCGTTCCGGCCCCCCTTCTTTAACGCCGAGGAAGGCCCGGAGAACATCCAATATGGGCAGATAGGGCATCGAACCCCCGTAGTGCAGGCATTGCCCTTCCAGATAGGTGTATTCGTCCTGAGGAAGAAGACTCCGGAACTCCAGCAGCAGTCTCGATTTGCCGACCCCGGCTTCCCCCACCAGGCCCATGACTTGGCCTTCGCCCGATTGCACCTTGGCGAAGGCCTCCCGGAGCGTTTCGATCTCCCGACTGCGGCCCACAAACCGGGTCAGGCCCTTGGCCACGGAAGCCCCGATCCGCGAGTCCACCTCCGTCGGCCGGAGCAGCCGGTAGGCCTCGACCGGGTCCTGTTTCCCCTTGACCTGCAAGGTATCGGAGGGAGCGAACTCAAAGAATTCCCGGGCCAGTCGGTGGGTGTCTACTGAGACCAGGACGCTGCCCGGCGCGGCGGCCGTCTCCATCCGGGCGGCCAGGTTGGTGGTATCGCCCATGGCCGTATAGTCCATCCGCAGATCATCCCCGATGGCCCCCACAACCACCGTGCCGGAGTTGAGCCCGATCCGCATCCTGAAATCGGTCCCGTAGTTTCGCTTTATTTCCTCACTGTAGGGGACCAGGGCCTGCTGAATAGCCAGGGCCGCATGGCAGGCCCGTTGAGTATGATCTTCGTGGGCGATGGGCGCCCCAAACAGGGCCATCACCCCGTCTCCCCGAAATTCGCCGACTGTGCCTTCAAAGCGGTGGATTTCATCGACCAGGATACGGCAGCAGCCGTCCATGATCTCATGCACTTCCTCGGGGTCCAGCTTCTCGGAGATAGCCGTGAATCCGGCCACGTCGGCAAACATGACCGTCACCAGCTTCCGCTCGCCTTCGATGGCGCTCCGGGTGGTCAGGATTTTTTCGGCTAGGTGTTTAGGGGTGTAGGATTGGGGTTGCCGATAGTCGAAGGAGGGGCGTTCCTTCGATTTTCTCAGTTCGTAGCCGCATTCGAGACAGAATTTGCTGTTAGGAGGTATATCTTTGCCGCACTCGGGACAAGCCGTCTCGATCTTTTGGCCGCATTCTTTGCAGAACTTGGCCCCTTCAGGAAGGTCGGTTTGACACTTAGGACAAATCATCGTAAACCCCCAATAAAAAACCCCACCTCTCGGTTGAGAAATGGGGTGACCTTGATTCGTCCATACTCTTGTCTCCCTAGGGTTGTGGTGGCGAAATTGGAAGAAGGGTTACTT
>JACRCK010000297.1 GCA_016219065.1 Deltaproteobacteria bacterium | reverse complement strand
GGCTTCCTTTAAAAAGGCGGTGGTGGTCAAACGGCTGCCCAAGACCCGCTCGGGCAAGATCCTGCGCGGGACCATGCGCAAGATCGCCGACGGCGAGGAATTCAAAATCCCTTCCACCATCGACGATCCGGTCATCCTGGATGAGATCGGCGATTCCCTGAAGACCATCGGCTACGGAAAGCCGCCTGCCTAAAAGACGAAGGAACAGTCATTCCTCCTGTCAGCCGGGAGCCCCTCAGAGGGGCTCCCGGCGTTTCCGGGGTTTAGGGCTAGTTCGAAAATATCGTTCAACGTTCGCCGTTCGCGAAAGAGTTTAATACAAATATAACCGATTTTTCGTAGGGGCGGGGTTAATCCCCACCCGCCCCTCTGATGGTCTCGGTACTACTTAGGCGAAGGTACAACTCCAATGAAAACCGGCATCAGGCCTGGGATTCCGGGTTGTCGTTTTACCCTTGACAAATTCCGTGGAATGGGAGAGATAAATTAATGTGCATAAATATATTTTCTCCAAGACCATTCTCTTCGTCGTACTCGCCCTTTTCCTGACCGAATACCTGAATCCTTCGGCTATCGGGGTGCGGGCCGATTTTAACCCGGCGCCAACCGGGTCGTCTTCCTCGGGCAGTCAGGCCCCTTCCGGCAGTGAAGCCCCCACGGCCACCCCTCATTTCATGATTAAAACCGACGCTTTTCGGCCCGGGGAGTATTTCCCGAGCCAGGGATTATTATCTTCGTTTCAAACCATCACCGGACAAACCAATCCAAAAGAAATTTTTCACCCACCGGCCATTACCCTCTAAAGTCTTTCCTCTTTGATCGCTGTTGAAGATGCCGACTTTGGTTGCGCATCTTCGCTGGGTTCCTTTTCCACCGTTGCTGATGACTTTCAACCGGATGTTCTTCGTTCCAGGAGGGTTAGGCTATGAAACCATTCGCTTTAGCGGCCTTGTGTATTTGTACCTTGGCCCTGGGTGGGGCCATGATTTTTCTGGCCATGATTTTACTGACGATCTTACCCCAGAGTTTGGTCGTGTTACTTTTTGCAGTTCTGGGATTGGCGATTTTGCTGGTTTTAATTCGCTTCCTGAGCCGTGGCCTACCGGTCCGCTCCGCGGCCCGCAACTACTAACCTTTTGCTCAGGCCCATCAAGGGAAGGAGGTGATCAAACCTATCCAAATTTCTGGTTAAGGCGTTGGGTTTGTTCATTCGGCAACCAAACATCAAAACCGCATTACCGGAGAGGAGGCTTTTATGGGTTTATTCGACAAATTCAAAAGCAAAGGCCCGGAATACGCTGTCCTGGACCAGGCCAGCTCCGCTGCGCAGTCCCTGAACAGCTTAAAGAATCCCCTGGAATCCTTTGCCGTTCAGGTAAAGGACCCTCTGGAGATTGTCCCTTTTGAGAACACGGCTTTTGTGTTCGTAGGCAAACCGCCCAAGGCCTTCGGCCTGGTCTGGATCCAGGGAGGGCAGGTTCACAACCTGAAAAAGGTGGTGGCAGAAAAAGGCATACCGGCGACTACTTTCCAGCTAATTTCAGATGACCTCCGGGGGGCTTATGAGCGCAGCGGGAGCGTTACCCGCTACTCTACCATCCTGGCCGGAAAAAACGTGGTGGTGACGCCTTCTGAAACCCTGGCCCGCGAGGTCCACCAGATCATTCAGAAATTGAGCATTTGAAACGGCGGATCCATTCCGAGGCGCGGAGGCCGCAGGGACAATAACGGGAAATCTGTTTTCCTTAACCATCCCCGCCTCGGAATGGGAAAAGTATAAAAAACTACTTTCCCAGTTGACAAGGAGCCTGCAGCCATTAATAATTCTCCCATCATGAACCGCACCGGCCTCCTGTTTGACGATCGCTATTTACTGCACCGGACCGGTCCGGACCACCCGGAGGCCCCGGAACGACTGACGGCGATCCGGCAGGGTCTTCAGCAGGGTGCCTTGCTTCCCCGTCTGACTCCCATCGAGGCCCGGCCGGCCGACCAGAAACGCATTGAGGTCGTTCATGCCGTGGAGCATATCCGGCGCTTTGAAGAGGCCTGCCTGATGGGTAAAAGCGAACTGGGACATCCGGACAACCAGATCTGCGAAGAAACCTTCGCCACGGCTCTGCTGGCCGCCGGCGGGGTTCTGGAAGCGGCCGGGCTGGTCCTGGAAGGAAAACTGGACAATGCCTTCTGTGCCGTCCGACCGCCGGGGCATCACGCCGAAGCGGACCAGGCCCTGGGTTTTTGCTTTTTCAACAACGTGGCCGTGGCAGCCCGGTTTATCCAGCAGGAGTGGGGGATTGAGCGGATCGGCATCATCGACTTCGATGTCCACCACGGCAACGGCACCCAGCACATTTTTGAACGGGAGTCGCGTGTCTTTTATTACTCCATCCATGAACATCCCACTTTTTCCTACCCGGGCACAGGCCGGGAATTTGAACGGGGGCTGGAGGCCGGCTACGGTTATACGTTGAACTCCCCGGTCTTGCCCGGGTATGGAGACCTGGAATACCGCGATGCCCTCCAGCGGGATCTGCTGCCGGCCTTTGACCGCTTTAAGCCCGAGGTTATCCTGGTCTCCGCCGGGTTTGACGCCCACCAGGACGACGACATGTCCGCCATCAATCTGACCACCGCAGGCTATTCCTGGATCATGAACCGGATCATGGAACTGGCAGAACGGCACGCCCGGGGACGGATCATCTCCGTGCTGGAGGGGGGGTACGCCCTGGATCGGCTGCCGGAACTGGCCGCCAATCATGTAAAAATTCTATTGGGGAATCATGAGGAAGAAAATAATCTTTGCGGACGTTAGGAAAAATAATACCGGAGTAATGGAGTGCTGGAGTATTGGAGTAATGCCTGAGAACATAAAAACCATCACCCCCTCAATCCATTACTTTATTACTCCATTACTCCAATCATAAGCTGAGGATTTTCCATGTTCATCAAAAGAGGCATGACCCGCAAGGTGATCACCATCGACCCCGAGGCTGGAGTTCTCGAGGCCCGGGACCTTTTACAGCGCTATAAAATTCATTCCCTGCCCGTGACCGGACCCGGTGGAACTTTGGCGGGGATCGTCACCGATCGGGATGTGCGCAGCGCCCTGCCTTCCGGAATCCTTTCCGATGAAGAGCTGCACCGGATGAAAGAACGGTTGGCGAACCTGAAGGTCCGGGATATCATGACCACCCAGGTGGTGACGGTTTCCCCGGAAAACACCCTGGCAGACGCCCTGCTACTCATGCAGCAGGTGCATGTGGGGGCACTGCCGGTCATCGACCGGGGCCGCCGGATCCTGGGCATCATCTCGGTCCGGGACCTGCTGAAAGGATTTACCGAGGTCCTGGGCATCGAGGAGCCGGGGACCCTGCTCTGCATCCTGGCCGAAGACCGGCCGGGTCAGATGAAGCGGATCGTCGACGCCATCACCGAAGAAAAAATCCGCTTCGGCAGCATCGTGGTGGCCCGGGTCTGGGAGGAAGGGAAACGGGCCTTCTTCCCTTACCTGTTGACCCATAATACCGTCCGGATCAAGAAAAAACTGGAAGGGCTGGGATTTACCTTCATCAATCCCGTGGACTGGTACCTGGAATCCCGCCCGCCTAAGTAGGTT
>JACRCK010000290.1 GCA_016219065.1 Deltaproteobacteria bacterium | reverse complement strand
GAGAGGACCGACGATCTTAAATTTCAACCAAAAAAATGAAAATTTTTTGGTTTAGGAGTTGGTGAACCGGTATTGCGTGGTCTGCCTCCAGGTATAGTAGGCCGGATCACGGAAGTCGTCGATCAGGTGATGGGTGAAAGGCAGGCCGGTCTTCTCGAAGAAGCGCTCCCAGCCGATCCGCTCGGCCCAGTCGCCGACGCGTTCGTATTTACGGGCGTCTTTGGCGTAGACTTCGACCATCTTGTGAACGGTATCCACCGTTTCCTTCCACCGCGGCGGGGTATTGGGCAGAAAGGCCACCACTACCTTGGAGAACTTGGGCGGATGGATCCGGTTGGAGACCTTGCCGCCGGCCATGATGACGATGCCATCACCGGTATCGTCCGCCAGGGGCAGGGCCGGGCACATGGTGTAGCAGTTGCCGCAGAACATGCAGCGGTCCGCGTTGATGGCTACGGCCTGGGCGGTGGTCCCGTCGGGCTTTTGAACTTTGGACGGCTTGATGGCCGCGGTCGGGCAGGAAGCGATGGCCAGCGGGATTTCGCAGACCTTGTCGATCACTTCGGCATCGATCATCGGCGGTTTACGGTGATAGCCGAGGATGGCGATATCCGAGCAGTGCACGGCGCCGCACATATTGAGGCAGCAGGCCAGGGAAATCCGCACCTGGGCCGGCATGCGCATGCTGACAAATTCGTCGAACAGGTCATCCATCACCGCCTTGACCACACCCGAGGCATCGGTGGCCGGGGTATGGCAGTGAATCCAGCCCTGGGTATGGACGATGTTGGTAATGCCCGCTCCAGTCCCGCCAATGGGAAACTTGAAGCCGCCGCCGGCCTGTTTCCGGCTGAGCAGGTCCTTTTTCAAGGGCTCGACCTTGGCCAGATCGTCGACCATGAACTCGATGTTGTTCCGGGTGGTGAAACGCAGGTGTCCGTCGCAATGCTTGTCGGCGATTTCACACATTTCCATAATGTGGGAGACGCTCATCAGACGGGCGCCGCCTACCCGGACGGTGAAAACCTTGTCGCCGTTTTCGGCCACATGGACCAGGACGCCGGGCTCCAGGATTTCATGATAGGCCCATTTGCCGTAGTTCTTTTTAATGACCGGCGGCAGGAATTCTTCGTAATTCCTCGGACCGATATCGGTTATTCTGTCCTTCAAAGGTTCATTCGGATCGTATGCCATGAGTGGTCACCTCCTAACGCAGATGGTACTTGCGGAATTCATTGATGTCGCGGTCAAACCCGCCGGGAACTTCATCAGCCCTCCAGAAAATATAGGGGTTGGTCCGCGGTTCTTTGACCATTTGGGGAATTGGCTCCAGACCGGTCACTTCCAGCAGCTTCTGGAAACCAAGGCGTTTCATCATTTCGCCTAAACGTTCCCGGTTTTTCCCCTCTTCCATCCACCAGTCCCAGATCTTCTCGATCAGGTCCTTGATTTCCGTGTAAGGCGGTTCCACTTTCATGAAGGGCACCAGCAGGGAGCCCATCTGGGCGCCGTCGAGAATGGGGGCCTTGGCGCCGCACAGAATAGCCACACCGCGGTCGTCACCGATGCGCAGGGCTTTGGGCATGACGTTGATGCAGTGCATGCAGCGGACGCATTCCGGGTTGTAGATGGAGAGCTTCTGGCCGTCCCAGGACATACACTTGGTGGGACAAAGGTCGACCACTTCGGCTTGGATGTCGAAGGCGCCCCAGTCTCTTCCCTTGAAGGCGCCGGCGTTGGGGGGAACTTCCCCGCCCACATAGGCCTTGACGGTGGCCTGGTCGATCTTGATGTCGTCCCGCCAGGTGCCGATAAAGGACATGTCGGACCGGGCGATGGAGGCCACGCAGCAGTTCGGACAGCCGTCAAACTTGAATTTGAACTTGTAGGGAAAGGCCGGCCGATGCAGAAAATCCTGATATTCCTGGGTCAGATCATAGCAGAGGGCCATGGAATCATAGCAGGCATACTCGCAGCGGGACTGGCCCAGGCAGTCCGAAGGGGTCCGCAGGTTGGAACCGGATCCGCCCAGGTCCTGGCCCATGTCATGGGTCAATTCGTAGAAAAATTCCTCCAACTGGTGGGTCTGGGTCCCCAGGAGGATGATGTCGCCGGTGGAGCCGTGCATGTTGGTCAAGCCGCTGCCCCGCCGGTCCCAGATGGTCATGAGCTTTTTCAAATATTCGGTGGTGTAATATTTCCCGCCCGGTTGGTTGACCCGGATGGTGTGGAAATGGGCCACACCGGGAAACATTTCCGGCTGGTCGCAGTAACGGCCGATGACGCCGCCGCCGTACCCGAACACGCCGACGATCCCGCCGTGTTTCCAGTGGGTCCGTTTGTGCTCATAGGTCAGTTCCATCACGCCCAGGATGTCGTCGCAGACTTCCCTGGGGATCTGGTAGTCGATACCGGCCTCATTCTTTTCCCGTTTTTCGGCTTCCCGCTTGATGTCCGAAACAAAGCTGGGCCAGGGCCCGCTTTCCAGTTGATCAAGCATGGGGGTTTTGTGTTTCATTCGATCAACCTCCTCTATTTATTTAAAGATAGTATATAGTTCAGTAAATATTCGCTTAAGCCATCAGGATGATTTACTTCCGGTTCACCTCCTCTCGAATAAACCGCTTTGTCCCTTAGCAAGCTTGTCCACTTTTTCACAAAAAAATCAGGTCATTATTAATAAATTTTGTCAATTTTTCGGAAAAGTGCCACGCCAAAGGAAAAGAAATGAACTTAATTATAACAGCGTTCTATAGTCAGAACCCTGCCGATTTGTCAATAAAAAAATAGTTTACCCTATGTCTGCACGCGGTTTAACGGGTTAAGGACAAAAATTGGTTAAGATGTTGTTCCCAATGCATTTTTATCAGGGGAAGGTCGGGAGCGCACTGGTCAAAAGAGTCCCGCAGCGCGGCCAAATAGGTCTTGATCTCTTCAACCGCCATGGATTCCAGATAATTTCGGAAATAGGCGACAAACTCTCGGGGAAGTCCACCGGTCTGCTCCTTTTCCCCCAGGGCCAGAAAAAACCCTTCCAAAGCGGGTTTTAAACACCGTTCATCCGCCCAGGCCAGGTCCCCTACCCCGTTCAGACGGTCCAAGCGGATCCGGATGGTCATATTCAAAAGAAAAAAGAGGAGGGCCTCCTCGGGGGGAAGATCCGGAGGACCGATCAGGGGACCATACTGCCGGGCGGCCACCAGCCGGACTTCCGCCCGGTCGGCTTCGATCCGGGCAATAAAATCGCCGGCGGCCAGGTGCCAGGGATGAATCTGGGAAAAGGTCGGCCAGTCATAGTAGGAGGTCAATATCCTGGCGATTTCCCGGTAAATTTGATCGGCCGTGCTGGGAGGGAAGAAATGATTGGGGCCGGCGGCGTCCCAGAGAACTACTTTCTGTTTCCCATCGGCCGGGTCGCTGGAGAGATGAAACTCGTAAAACCCCTCCAACCAGTCGGCCAGGTACATCTGCACCGGCCACCGGCCGGCGGGTCCGCAGTCCGCCGACGTTTCTTCTATAAAGTAGGCCGGCGGGAGGTAGGGGAGACGGCCCCTCCGCTGCAGTTCATCCAGCACCTGGAACTCGCTGGTCAAAACCTGCCGCCCCCGTTCGGTGAGGGCCACGTTCATCACGAAAGACCAAACCCGGTCCCGGAATCGGGCCTCGATCTTGGCCGGATGGTAGTCGCTGCCGTGTTTTTCGGAATAGATCCGGATCTCCCGGATTTCGGAAAGCGCCACCGGACGGCCCAGCCGTGTCTGCAGCGCCGCCAGTAGGGCCTCCCCTTCATTTTTTCGAATGGCCTGTTCTATTACGTGAAAATAGGTAAGGAGCGGGAAAAAAGAGGTCTTTTCGCCTCCCGGCCGCTCCAGGGGGATGGCCGAATGGGGATCGAGATCCGCCAGGGAAACCTCTCCCAAAAAGGAGGAACCCAAAAAGCGGACAGGGGGAAAGTCGGGCAAGAGAATTCCTTTGGGGTAAAAGCCGGTTGGGGGATACTCCCCGTTCTAAAATATAAAGACGAACGTCCAACATCGAACATTCAACATCGAACATTCAATGATGGTCATCGCTTGGGTCTGTCAATAATATAGTAAGTTTTTACATCCACATTCGATGTTGGACGTTGGATGTTGAATGTTCGATGTTCGTCTTCTTTTCT
>JACRCK010000293.1 GCA_016219065.1 Deltaproteobacteria bacterium | reverse complement strand
TAGCGTTTGTTCAGGACGATCAGGGCATTCGGGGTCAGGTGCAGCTTGGGATTACGGGCCGACATAAGGGATCCTCACTTAATAATAAATTGACAATCAATTAGGATTTTTTGTTTACAGGGGTCTTCCCAGCAACCGGCTGGTTGGAAAAGCGAGAGACCTACAATATATAGGAGTTACAGTTAATAACTATACAATAGGTAGTATTATATCGGGACCGAAGGCAAGTTGCAACGAATTTTTCAATGAATTTTTTCCTCCAGAGCAAGGAGCTGTTTTTTTAAGGAAATTCCGCCTCCGTACCCGGTCAGGTCCCCGTCGGCGCCGATGACCCGGTGGCAGGGAATGATCAGGGGAACCGGGTTACCATGGTTGGCCTGGCCGACGGCCCGGACGGCCCTGGGCCGACCGATCTGGACGGCGATGTCCCGGTAACTCCGCGTCTCCCCGAAGGGTATGCGGGACAGGGCTTCCCAAACCTGAAGTTGAAAAGGGGTCCCCCGAAGATCCAGAGGCAGGGAAAAATCCCGACGTCCTCCGGACAGATATTCTTCAAGCTGATTATAGAGATCGATGAATATCTCTTTGTTCTGTATTAAAATATTAGGATTTATTTTTTTTAAAACCTCCCCCAGGAAGTCCTCCACCGGCTGGGCCGGCAGCGTTATCCGGCAGATCCCCTTTTCGGTGGCCGCGGCCCGGATCCGGCCCAGGATGGGGAATTCTTTGGAATCGTAATAAAGCGTAAAGGGAGCGGGATTGGTTGTTGCCATTTCATCCTTCACCGGAGGCCCCATATCTTGAACCCTGGAAACCTCCGGATTTTTTCAACGTTTCGTTGATCAGGGCCAACGTTTTCCTTTTTTCCAGAGCCCAGGCCGGGGCAACCAGTTCGACGGGTTGGGGATCCCCGGTCAGACGTTGCATGATCCAATGCCCCGGAACCAGCTCTATAAACCGGCACACCCAGTCCACGTACTGCTCCCGGGTCAGCGGCTGATAGCGACCCTCCCGGTACCAGGTTTCGAGCGGTGTGCCCCGGTTGATGAACAGGGAATGCAATTTAAGACCCTGGATATCCAGGTCGGACAACCGCCTCGCGGTTTCCAAGATCTCCGGCAATCCTTCGCCGGGAAGCCCCAAAATGACATGGGCGCAGATGTTCAAGCCCCGCCGGCGGCTTTCGGCCACGGCCGTAATAAAATCCTCCACCGTATGGCCCCGGTTGATCCGCAGCAGCGTCTCCGGATGAAACGACTGGAGGCCGAATTCGACCCAGACCAGGTGGGACCTGCCGAAGGAACCCAGCAGATCCAGGATTTCCGGGCTAAGGCAGTCCGGACGGGTCCCCACGGCCAGGCCGACGACGTCTCCGTCCTCCAACGCTTCCCGGTACAGCCCTTCGAGAATCGGCAGGGGGGCATAGGTATTGGAAAAGGATTGAAAATAAGCGATAAATTTTCGGGCCCCATAGCGGGGCCCGAGGAATTCCTTGCCCTGCCGGATCTGCTCCCGGATATCCGGGGGGAAGCGCCGGGCGGCGCCGCTTCCGGCCCCCCGCGTATCGCAGTAGATACACCCGCCCTGCCCTTTCGTGCCATCCCGGTTCGGACAGGTCAATCCGGCATCCAGGGTGATTTTCTGCACCCGGCAGCCGAAGAGGTTTTTCAGGTAACGGGAGTATTCGTTGTATAAGAAAGGGGCCAAGTCGTTTTTATTAAAACTGAACATCAAAAATAATCAATAATCAATTGTCAATAATCAATTATCAATTCTTAATGAATGCCACAATGTTTTATAACCAGGAACCAGCTACTCTTCCCCCCAGACCCGTTTGCTCCGGGCTATTTTCTTTCGGACGATGGACCAGGTCTTGGTGGTCAGGAAAGATTCCGGCCACCGTTCCGCCAGGCGTCGGAACAGCTCCCAGGGGACGGTAAAGGTCAATTCATCCGTTTTCAAAAACTTGCGGTCCGAGGGGTCCCAACCACCCAAAACGGCCTTCAGTTTCCCCTGAGACAGGTAACGCAGGGGCCAGGTGACGAGATTGGAACACCCGGCCCCGAAGGGGGATTGAACGGCCTCGAAATCGTTGGTCACAAAGGTAGCCAACTGATTCAGCCCGCAAAGGATTTCCACCCGGGCGAAAAAGATGACCAACTCCGGCCGCTCTGGTTCGACAAACCGGCTCAGGGGTTTAAAGACGCAAAATCGGGCCGGCGCCGGCCGCGGATCGATGGTTTCGAAAAAATTCCGCGACACTTCCGGCGACTCCAGGTAATGCTCCCCGGGCAACTGATTGGGGATGCCGGAAGAAATATAGTGGGCGATAAAATCGAGCTGGGGTTTCAGGTATCCCAGATAAAAGGCCCCGCCCAGGCAACCGAAGTGCTCCCGGCTGAAATAGGCCGCGGTCTTCTGCTTGCGAGCCCGCCAGATATTGCCCAGCACGCAGGAAAAATCGGTGAACAGGGTGCCCCAGTTGACGGCCCCTTTGGCTTCAGCCGCGGCGTCGGGCAGCAGTCCGGCCTGGGGGGAGAAACCCTGCTCCGGCTGCGTATCGGTATAAAACAGTCCCAGGGGTTCTTCTTCCAGCCCCAGCGTCTCCAGGAATCCGGATACTTGCTGTGGATCGAGTCCCGCTATCATGTCATTCCTCAGCGAACGAAACTGATCCGGACAAACCGTTCGTCTTCCAGGTATTCCAATTCGTAATCGCCTTGATAGGAGCGGTGCAGGGCCTCGCCGATCCGCCGGGCCAGATGCACGCCGGTGGTGGTGACCACGGTCCCCGCCTCTTCATCCTGAATTTTAATGATCCGCTCCAGGGGGTGTTCCTGTTTTTCCAGGGCCTCCGTATTGTGCACCAAGTTGAGCACTTCCTGACGGTGTTCTTCAAAAAACGGGCCGCTCATTTCGATGATGCCGGCCGGATAATCCTCCTGAGTTCTCTGGCAGGCCGGACACACCACGGCATGGGCCTGGGCCGGGACCTCCTTCCAGGTCCAGCGGCCGGAACTGTAAACCGCATGGCACTGACTGCATACGGTCGGTTCCGGCCATTTCTGCCGGGGTTGCAGGGCATCGTCCCTTTTTTGCAGGGCTAATCGGTCCCGACGACGGTATTGACTCTGATACATATATTCCCTCCTGTTGGAATTGAAATGGCTGCTCCAAGGTTTTGCGGACCTATGGCCGACCTGTAAACCTTTCATTGATTATACCATCCGCTTCCGTCGGGTCAACCGTGATCTGGAGCCGTCCGCTACACTGCCTTGACTCCCTCCAACGACTTTGCTACATTTTAAAAACCGATCTTTAAATATTGGATAAAGTGACCGGGAGGAACCCATGAACGATCAGGATTTAGACCGCTTGAGAAACCAGCTCTTAAAAAATCGGAAAGAAATACTGGATCGGGTCCGCCGACTGGAGACCGACGTAGAATCCCTGCAGGAAATCCAATCCGAACTGGAGGAAGAGGCCCAGAAACTGGAGTTATCCCGCCTCTACGGCCGACTGGGCAACCAGGAGCGGGAGGAAATAGAGGCCATCGAGCTGGCCCTGAATAAATTGGATTCCGGCAAGTTCGGGCGGTGCGAGGAGTGCGGGGAACCTATCCCGCTTAAAAGGCTGCAGGTCCTTCCCTGGGCGCGGCTCTGCCGGCAGGACGCGGAGGAAATGGAAAAAACCGGGCGGCGCCTCCCCCCGGCCAGAGAAGTCGTTATTTCCGAACTGCCTTAATAACCGTGGAGGACATCACCGACCGGCGAAAAGGAATAGGCGCCATGATCACCCAACCCTTTGGGAAAACCGGCCGCCAGATAACCCGCGTCGGGCTGGGCGGCGAAGGGATTCTGCGCACCCACGGGCAAAGTTCCCAGGCCCGGTCGGTCATCCGGGAGGCGATCCGGCAAGGGTTCGGCTATTTCGATTCCGCCCGGGCTTATGCCGGCAGTGAAACCTATTACGGGTCCGTTTGGGGAACTGAACCCGCGGCCCGGCAGAAAATCTTTCAGACCAGCAAATCGGCCAGCCGGGACCGTGCCGGCGCCTGGCAGGATCTTCGGCAAAGTCTGGCCAACCTGCAGACGGACTATCTGGATCTTTGGCAGATCCACGACGTCCGGACGGAAGACGATTTAAAACAAATCGAATCCCCCGGCGGAGCGCTGGCGGCCTTCCTGGAGGCCCGCGATCAGGGACTGATCCGGCACATCGGGGTCACCGGCCACCACGATCCCGCCATCCTGACCCGGGCCGTCACCAACTGGCCGGTGGACGCGGTCCTGCTGCCCGTCAATCCGGTGGAGGGGATTTTGGGCGGCTTTCTGGACGGCACCCTGCCCGCCGCCAAACGAAAGGGGCTGGCCGTAATCGGAATGAAGGTCCTGGGGGCCGGTTATTATCTCCAGCCTGGGCTGGGGACCAGCGCCGAGGAATTGATCCGTTACGCCCTTGCTCAGCCCATTACCGTGGCCATCGTCGGTTGTTCCAGTCCGGCGGAAGTCGAGACCCTGGCCGCGGTGGGCCGGGACGCTGAACCGCTCTCCGGGCAGGAACAGGAAGAAATCCTGGGCCGGTTTCGACCTTACGTCCGGCGCCTGGCCTATTACCGGGGCGTCGTTTGAATCCCTAACCAAAAAAATTTGAAATTTTTTTGGTTGGAAAAAACCACTGAACAACGACCCCAGAGAACGTAGTTTTTTATTTAGATTCTTACAGCCATTGTTAGAGACAAATTCTCAGAACAATGGCTGTAAGAATCTAATCCGCTAGGAAATCATTTATGGTCGGCCAGACACTGGGCCCCCTCCGGTTTATTCCGGGGAAAAACCGGGGCCGCTACCCTTATTGCAACTCGGTTTATATCGAAGAAGCCGGCATTTTGATCGACCCGGCCTCGGACCGCCAGATTTTATCGGAGTTGCGGGATACTCACGCCGTCCGGGAAATCTGGCTGAGCCACTGGCACGAAGACCATTTCCGGCACCTGGACCTGTTTGAGGATGTCCCTTTCCGGATTTCCGAACGGGACCACCCTCCTCTGACCGGCATCGAAACCTTCCTCGACTGGTACGCCATGGAAAATCCCGAGTATCGGGCCTTCTGGGCCGCCATGGTGAGGGACCAGTTTCATTTCCGGGCCCGGAAACCGGCCGGTTTTTTTCAGGACCGGGAAATCATCGACCTGGGGTCCCTGACCGTCGAGGTCGTCCCCACGCCGGGCCACACCCCCGGCCACCTGGCCTTTTATTTCCGGGAATCGCGCATACTGTTTATGGGGGATTACGACCTCACGCCCTTCGGTCCCTGGTACGGGGATCTTCTCTCAGACATCGACCAGACCATCGAATCCATTCATCGTCTCAAAGCCATTCCGGCCGAAATCCGGCTGACCGGTCATGAAACGGGCCTGTTTTCCGGTTCGGTTGAGAAATTGTGGGACGATTATGAAAACGTCATCTACGAGCGGAATCGTAAATTACTGAACCTTTTAGCCTCCCCTAAAACGCTCGACGAGGTGGTGTCGGCCTGGATCGTTTACGGCCGGCCGCGGGAACCCGAGGCCTTTTTTGAATTCGGCGAACGGGCCATCATGAAAAAACACCTGGACCGGCTGGTCAAAAAAGGCCGAATCGATCAAAATAGGGAAAAGTTTCAAATAAAAAATTAGGAGGTCTTATGAAGAAGAAAATGTCCAATATTGCCCGGCAGGTCCCCTGTTCGGTGGTGTTGTTGAGCGTAGCCTCCGGAAAGAAGCGGGATGCCATGACCGCCACCTGCATGTTTGTGTCCGAAGACCCGGCCTATTTCGTGGTCAGTGTGGCCAAATCATCCTACACCCACCAGTTGATCGAGGAGGCCGCGGAATTCTGCCTGAACATCGCCTCCGCCGGCCAGGTAAAGCTGGCCAAGGCCCTGGGGTCCTCCCACGGGGCCAAGGTGGATAAATTCGCCAAGTTCAAGATCGGGGTTGAAAAATCGCTGGCCATCGCTTCCCCGGGTATCAAGGGCTCCTACGCCTTTCTCGAATGCCGAGTGATTACTTCCTACCCGGTCGGGAAATACACGTTGTATCTGGCCGAAGCGGTGGAATTCCGGGTGGATGAAAAGGCCGTCCCGCTGGCCTGGTTGTCCAACCGTTACTTTTCGCTGGAAAACCCGGCAGGTTAAAAAGTGATTTTTGATCAAACCGGGGAAGCGGCGCCGGGTTTCTACGTGGTCGGGGCCAGCGAGATCCCGACCTATCTCCTGGACGGTCCGCACCCCGTGCTTTTCGATTCCGGCATCAGCGTTTTCGGCCCCCGGTACGCTCAGGACCTTCAAAGCATCCTGGGAGTGAGATCCCCGGAGACTCTTTTCATCACGCACATGCATTTCGATCACTGCGGTGCCTCGGCCTACCTGCAGCAACGCTTTCCCGGCCTGACCATCGCCGCTTCGGCCCGAGCCGCCGAGATCATCCGCCGCCCCGGGGCGCTGAAGCTGATCACCGAATTGAATGCCTCAGCCGCCGCCACCGCCAAACAGTGGCATCCGGAACTGGACCTGGGCGAGGGCTTTTTGCCTTTTACCGTGGAACGGATCCTGGCCGACGGGGAACGTCTAGAACTGGCCCCAGATACCCACCTGGAGGTGCTGGCCACCCCCGGGCACACCTGGGATTTTTTGAGTTACTACATTCCGGAGCGCAAGATCCTGATCGCCTCCGAAGCGGTGGGCTGCGCCGACACTACCGGCTATGTGGTTACAGAGTTTCTGGTGGATTTCGAGGTCTATTTGAAGTCGCTGCAACGTCTGGCCAGCCTGGAGGTGGAAGTCCTCTGCCAGGGACACCGACTGGTCTATACCGGTCCTGAGGTGGGGGACTACTTTCGACGGTCCATCCAAACGGCCCTGGAATTCCGTGAGGGGGTGATGGCGAAACTGCGGGAGGAAAAGGGGGACGTCGGCCGGGTCATCCGACGGGTAAAAGCCGAAGAATATGATTCCCGGCCCCACCCCAAGCAGCCCGAACCGGCCTACCTGATCAACTTGGGAGTCCGGATAAAACACCTGGCCGGGCAAATGGTCTGAACGCGGGTGGAGCCCTTTGGTCGAGCCGCACCCTGATTATTACCTTTCATGGTACCGGTGTGTTTCCCCACTTACCACAACCGGATGACCTTCCGCTCCTCGCGCAGCTCCGCCCGGATTTTTTCCATGTGCCGCAGGGCGGCGATTTCCCGTTCCAGTTCGGACGGTTTGATCTGGAACCGCTCGGCGATCTCCCGGGGTTCCACCCCGCCCGTCTCCTGCAGATATTCCAGGATCTGTTTTTGGACGGGACTCAGTTCAGGCGGAGTCCCGCCCTGTTGCGCCAGGTTCTTGGCGCTGTGCACCGCCCAGGGATCGCAGGTCCGGGCCGGCGACAGGGCGTCCATGTAGCAGTCCTCGCACAAAACCCGGCCGGCGTATTCCCGTTCCTCTCCCGGGTCGATGGGGTCGTGGCAGCGTTCGCAGTTCATGGTTTTTCCTCCGGTTTCTTAGTGGGGCTATTTTACACCGGGCGGAGCCTGGGGGAAAGCTTTAATCGGACCGATCGGTCGGATCCGACTGATCCGACTGATCCGTCGGATGAAAAGGCTGGCACCCAGCTTGCAAAGTACTCAACTAACCCAGCCCAACGAGGAGAGTTCGCCAGAATGAAAACCCCACTCCAAAAAAGCAGCCAAGCCCTCCCTCAACGCCTCCGCCCCAGCGGGGGCTATCGCCGTTTGCGGTCCTTCCAGACCGCCACGGTGATCTACGACGCCACCGTATCCTTTTGCGCTCGTTTCCTGGATGGGCGCTCCCGCACCGTAGACCAGATGGTGCAGGCGGGGCGTAGTGGGAGACAGAATATCGCTGAAGGCAGCCGCGCTTCGGCCGCCTCGACCCAAACCGAGCTGCGCCTGGTCAACGTAGCCCGGGCCAGCCTAGACGAACTGCTGCTCGATTACGAGGATTTTCTAAGGCAACGGGGTTTACGGCAGTGGGCAAAGGATTCCCGGGAGGCCCGGACGATTAGGGAGCTTGGAAAAAACAATCCGACGGATCGGTCGGATCCGACCGATCCGTCGGATAAAAAGCTTCCCGATTGCCCGCTCTGCGGGCGCCCGCTGGTGGTGCGCACCGCCCGCAGGGGCGAGCGAGCCGGT
>JACRCK010000292.1 GCA_016219065.1 Deltaproteobacteria bacterium | reverse complement strand
CCTGGAGGACGGTTTTCTGAAAATCCTGGACCGCAAGAAAGACATCCTGATCACCGCCGGCGGGAAAAACATCACTCCCGCCTTTATCGAAAACAAACTCAAGTTCAGCTCCTATATTCAGGACGCCGTAGTCATCGGGGACGGCCGGAAATTTTTATCGGCCCTGATACTGATCGACGAGGACAATGTCACCAAATATGCCCAGGATAACCGTATTCCTTTCACCACCTTTGAAGACCTTTCCCAGAACCCGGAAATCAACAAACTGATCGACCAGGAGGTCGTCAAGGTCAACAAGACCCTTTCCCAGGTGGAGTCCATCAAGAAGTTTGCCCTCCTGCCCCGGCGCTTTTACGAGGAAGACGGCGATGTGACCCCCACCAAAAAAGTGAAGAGAAGGTTCCTGGAAAAAAGGTATGCCGAACTGATTGAATCTTTATACAAAGGTGGAAGAAGTTAAGGTATTCTCCCCCTCCCTTGAAGGGGGAGGGAATCATTGGGATATAGTCGGATTAAATATGGATTTAATCGAAAGCTATAAAGAAGAATTGCGGTTGATCCGCAAACCCTGGACCGGGTTCTGGATCGGCCTGCTGGCGGTCGGGTTGCTGCTCCTGCCCTGGTACGGCAAGGAGCACTGGGTCTACATCCTGACCCTGATTTTTATCTTCTCCATTGGGGTCCAGGGCCAGAACCTGCTCATCGGCTATACCGGCCAGATCTCCTTCGGTCAAGCCGGTTTTCTGGCACTGGGGGCCTTTACCTTCGGGCACCTGGTCCGCCTGGGTGTCCCTGTTCTGCCGGCCCTGCTCAGCGCCGGCCTGTTGGCCGGCCTTTTCGGGCTGCTGGTGGGGTTCCCTTCGCTGCGCCTGAAAGGGCCTTATCTGGCCATCGCCACCCTCGGATTCGGCATTGCCGTCTATCAGGTCTTTGTCAACTCGGAAGTGCTTTCCGGGGGACGGATGGGCCTGACTGTGCAGAAATTGCCCGCCCTGTTCGGATTGAGCCAGGTGAACACCTATTACTATTTTACGCTGCTGCTGGCCGCGCTTTTCACCCTGGTTTCCTATAACCTAATCTCTTCCTTTCTGGGCCGGGCCTTTATTGCCATCCGCGACAACGATATCTCGGCCGAGGCCATGGGGGTCAACCTCACGATCTACAAACTCCTGGCGTTTGCCATCAGCTCTTTCTATACCGGGCTTCAGGGAGGGCTTTACGCCCTGCTCCTGGGCTACCTGGAACCCAACATGTTCACTTTTCTGGAAACCATCAGCCTTTTTGTAGCGGTTATTGTCGGTGGACTGGCCTCCATAGAAGGGTCCATCCTGGGCGCCGCTTTCGTCATCCTGATCCCGCAGGTTTTCAGCAATGCCAAGCACCTGGTACCGGTGGTCTTCGGGGTCACCATCATCCTGATCCTCATCTTTGAGCCGCTGGGGCTCGCCGGGCGCTGGTTGAAGATAAGGTTGTATTTGAGGATGTGGCCATTCAGGTAAAAGGACTGAGGACTGAGAAATAAAAGCTGAGATTAAGGAGGATTTATGACTGGGCGAAATGAAGGGAGCAAAATCAGTAGATTTGAAGATTTAATTGCCTGGCAAAAATCCAGGGCCTTAACTAAGGCTATCTATCAAACTACCAATTCAAAAGAATTTTCTGGAGACTTCGGTTTAAAAGACCAAATGCGAAGATCGGCGGTTTCTACCATGTCTAATATCGCCGAAGGATTTGAACGGGGCAGTCGTGCCGAATTTCATAAGTTTTTGGTTATCGCCAAGGGTTCCTGCGGCGAGCTTCGCTCTCAACTATATGTCGCCCTGGATGCAGGTTACATAAATTCTTTATTATTCGATAAACTTACCGCGTTGGCCCTTGAAACCAATCGTATTATCGGCGGACTAAGGTCCGCCGTTTATAAACAAAAAACCGCTTAATCTTTATACTTGGTATTTATTATGCAATTCTTTCATCGCCTCTCAGTCCTAATCTGCTCAGCCCTCAGCCCTCAGTCCTTTTTTTACCCAGTCCTCAGTCCTTCTTTCAAGGTCTTGAACCTCAGTCCTCAGTCCTCAGTCCTCAGCCCCTTTTTTAAGGTATCCTCATGAGCCAATTTCTGCAATACGCCGTATCCGGTTTATCCATCGGGGCCTTATATGCCCTGGTGGCCCTGGGGTTAGTCCTCATCTATCGCTCCACCCGGATCTTGAATTTCGGGCACGGGGATGTGGCTACGGCCGGCACTTTTTTCGCCTTCACCCTGTTAGGCCACAATTTTTCCGGGGCCCTGGCCTTTCCGCTGGCTTTGATCATCGGCGCGGTCATAGCCATGGTGTTCTATTTTGTGATCCTGATCCCGGCCCAGCGGCGCAATGCCACCGTGCTCGGCCAGATCATCCTCACCGTGGGTTTGAGCCTGATCATCCAGGGGCTGGTTTCCCATTTCTGGGGGACCGAACCGCAGTCCTTTCCCTTTCCCCTTTCCGACACCAAGACCTGGAAGGTATTCCGGGACGTGGTTATCAGCGAACTCAGCCTCGGGGCCCTGGCCATCGGCCTCGTCGGCAGCCTCGGCCTGTTCCTCCTGGTTCAAAAAACCCGGCTGGGGCTAGCCATGCGGGCCACCTCGGAAAACCTTCCGGCCGCCCAGACACTGGGCATCCCCACCCGCCGGGTCCTCGCCCTTTCCTGGGGCCTGGCCGCCGCTTTGGGGGTCCTGGCCGGTATTTTCCTGGCCCCGGCGTTGCTCCTCGATCCCTTCTTCATGCTGGAGCCCTTCCTGAAAGGGTTTGCCGCCGCCATTCTGGGGGGAATGAACAGCCTGCCCGGAGCCATTGTGGGGGGCCTCATTTTAGGAGTCGCCGAGAGTCTGGCCGGCGGCTATATCACCGTGGCCTTTAAAAACTCCCTGGCTTTCGTAGTGATCATCGTGGTCCTGCTTATCCGTCCGGAAGGTCTGCTGGGTGAAGAATTCATCGAACGGGTTTGACAAGTCCCGGCCGTAAATCTATTCCGGAGGACCTCCGCCCGATCGATTGGCCCCGAATTCCCAGATCAATATTTCTAATTTGATTTATCCGCAGTTTAAACCGATAATATTGAAAAATAACGCTCCCTGAACGGCGATGGGTTTCAACCCCGGCAAAAAAAATGACCTCTTTCCTGCTAAGATTGCTTATCGTTACAACTTTCATTATCCCGGTCTTTTACCCGGTTCGGGCGCTGCCCGCCGCGCCGGCGGTCAGTAAAAACAAGCTGACCATTGTCAACCAGTCCGGGGAAGATACCGCCATCAAGTTGCTGGGGCCCCGGGAATGGCTCATTGAAATCCCGGCCGGACAGGAAAGGACGGTCCTCCTGCCCAGCGGGGATTATACCTATATCACTCGTTATGGTCAGGATCCGGATTTCCGCTTTTCCCGCGGCACCCCTTTTCAGATCGAACAGTCGCGGATCGGTTTCACGGAAGCCACCTTGACCCTTATTTCCGCACCCAGCTCCACTTATGTAGATCCGAATCTGGTGGAACTCTTTAACCGGCCGGTGGCTTCCCCAACGCCCCCCCCCGAGCAAAAAACTGATTCGACGGATAAGCCGGCGACTGCTCCGCCACCCTCCGCCAAAGACCGCCCGAAAAGTGAATTCATCCTGCACCGGGTGACCAAGGGGGATACTTTGCCAGCCATTTCCGAGTATTATTCGGGAGAAGCCGATTATTGGCCCGAAATTGCCAAGTATAATCCCAATCTGGATCCCCTGCGGCTGAAAGAAGGGGCCACAATCAAGGTGCCCGTTTATCTAGCCATTGTCCAAAAAGCTCCACCAACCGGCAAAGCGGCTTCCCCGGCCTCAAAAAAGCCGCCCAAAACGCCATCCAAACCGGAAAAACTCCCCGTGCTGGCGCCGCCCACTCCTCCTCCGGCCAAGTCTTCGGGCGGGACCTTCGGGCCGAAGTAAAAGTTTGGGCGGGCTCTTTTCGTTAACAATTAATAATTGACCATTGATTATTGATTATTCGTTTTTTGGTTTTTGCGGCGGCAATTAAACCGGAAATCAGGAGCGCCGCGCCGCAACGGATAATATCCTTGAAAAGCCTTTCCGTGGGGAAGAGGGAACGTAAAGGCCTCACCAGGTAATAATCAATTGTCAATTCTCAATATTCAATTCTTAATGAAAAACTAACTACGGGGGCGGGGAGGCAGAGGCCAGGAGGGGCCGGGTTGGGTTTCCGGTTCCGGTTTGGGTTTTTCTTCTTTCTTCTTATCGGAGGTTAGGCTTTTAACCTCTTTTTCCAGAGTTCCCTTTAATTCGGGATTTTTCTCCGCATGCTTCAAAGCGGTTTTATAATGAAATACGGCCTTGCCTAGATCCCCCCGCCGCTGAAAGAAACGGCCCAGGTTATAGTGGGCTTGGGCCAGGTCCCCGAGGTTACCGTAGGCGGTGCCCAGATATTGGAAGACTTCGTCCCCTTCGGTTCCCAAGCGGACCGCCCGCTGGAAATTTTCGAGGGCCAGGGAATTGTTCCCCTGCTCCAGGTAAGCCCGGCCCAGATAGAAAGCCGCCATGGGATCCTGGGGGTTGACCAGGGCCGCCTGCCCCAGGTTCTTGACCGCCAGATCCAAATTCCCTTTCACTAGGTAAGCCTGGCCCAGGTCGCGTAACACGAAGGAATCGTGCGGTTTCAGCACCAGGGCCTTTTCAAACTCGTCGATCGCCCCTTCGAAATTGTTGTCCCGCAGGTTCAGCCAGCCCTGACCGTAATGGATCCAGAATTCCGCCTGCGGTCCGCTGTTCCATTGGCGGAAACGATCCCGGGCCCGCAGGGGGTTACCGTACTTGGCCAACAACAATACTTGAAAACGGCGAAATTCAGGAGAGCTGGCCTTGATCCAGGGGCCTTGCTTTTCATAATATTTCTTTAGGCTTTCGATCTGTTCAATCCGATCACCGATACCGGGGTGGGTGAGCAGATAGGGAGGAATCGCCTCGGAGCCGAAGGCGCCCCATTTCCGCAGTTTGCTCAATAAGACAGCCATTTCCTCCGGGTTATAGCCATCCCGGGTCATGTATTTGAACCCGTAATTGTCCGCCTCTTCTTCGTCTTCCCGGCTGTATTTCAGGGACAGGGAGATGCCGGTGGCCAGGGAACTGGTGATTACCGCGCTGGCGATCCGGGGATCCCCGGCAAAGATGCTGGCTAGAACCGCCGCCATTGTGGCCAGGCTGATTTTTTTCTCCCGTTCCATGCGCTTGGCGATATGGCGGGCCGTCACATGGGCGATTTCATGGCCTAACAAACCGGCCAGCTCTCCTTCCGAGTCCATGACTTCCACGATGCCGGTGGTTACGAAAATATGGCCCCCGGGGACGGAAAAGGCGTTCAGTTGCGGGTCCTTCAGCAGGTAAAAACGAAAGGGATAGGGAATGGAGCCGGATTTCTGCAGAATCTCCTGGCCGAGCCGGTTCAAGTAGTTCAGCAGCAGCGGGTCCCGGATCACGGTGAATTTGGCTTCCACCTCCCGGACGACCTGCTCCCCGAGCTTCTGCTCCTCCTCCAAGGTCAGCGCCAGGGCCGCAGAGCTGCCGAGGCTGAGCAGTAAGACCAGAATCAGGAATCCGGTAAGGATGGCTTTTGATAGGATTATTTTTGATGTAGGGGTGGGGTTTATCCCCATCCGCAGCCTTTGTGACCCGGGCAGACTCCGGCGGAGGGGTATAAAACCCCTCCCTAGGAAAAAATCTGCTTGGGGGCCAAATTTACATACTTCATCCAGCCTTGGGTTCGAAAGGCGAGATCCTTCGCATTGCTCAGGATGACAAGCCTGGAGGTCTGGTTGTTGAATTTTCATCTGGAATGACGATTTTGTTTATAGGTATTTCACACTAAATGAATTAAAAATAATTATTCTTTCTCAAAAAGGCAATGGCCGGTCATCTCCTCCGGAATGGGGACCCCCAGCATCTCCAGTATGGTAGGGGCCACATCGGCCAAAATACCTTCCCGAAGATGTAACCCGCTTCGTTCGTGATCGATCAGGATCAACGGGACCGGGTTGGTGGAAGTGTGGGCGGTATGGGGGCCGCCGTTAGCCCGGTCAATCATCTCTTCGGCGTTGCCGTGGTCGGCCGTTACTAAAAACCGGGCCCCCGCCTCCAGACCGGCCGCCAGCACCCGACCCAGGCATTCATCCACCACTTCAGCGGCCTGGACTGCGGCCTCCAGTTTTCCGGTATGGCCGACCATGTCCAGATTGGCGTAATTCAACACGATCAAGCAATACTGTCCGGACTGAAGGTGCTTGAGCATCTCCCCGGTTACCTCCCGGGCGCTCATGGCCGGCTTCAGATCATAGGTGGGAACTTCCTTGGTCGAGGGGATCAGGCAACGGTCCTCCAGGGGTAGGGGTTCTTCCACCCCACTGTTGAAAAAGTAAGTCACGTGGGCATATTTTTCGGTTTCGGCGATCCGGAGCTGGCGCCAGCCCCGGGCGCTGACGATCTCTCCCAGGTTGTTTTTCAAAGACTGGGGCGGGAAGGCCACCTCGACCAGGCCATGGAAGCGGGCGTCGTATTCGGTCATGGTGACATAGCCCCCCAGGCGGGGGAAAACCGGCCGGGAAAAGCCCTGGAAGTCCTCATAAATAAAGGCTTTGGTGATTTCACGGGCCCGATCGGCCCGAAAATTAAAAAAAATGATCCCATCCCCGTCCTGGATGAGGCGTACCGGCCGGCCCGCCGTATCCGTCACCACCCGGGGTTTGATAAATTCGTCGGCCTCATCCGCGGCGTATGCCTCCTCCACCGCCTGGACCGCCCCGACTACGGGATGCCCCTCTCCCAGGGTCAGAGCCCGGTAAGCCTGTCCTACCCGTTCCCAGCGGTTGTCCCGGTCCATGGCGTAAAACCGGCCGGTCACGCTGGCAATCTTTCCCCAGTGCAAATCCGCCAATTTCTGCTCCAGGTGTTGGATGAATCCGAGGCCGGCCCGCGGAGGGGTATCGCGCCCGTCCATTAAGGCCTGGATATAAACAGCTTCGAGGCCCTCCTTTTTTGCCAGTTGGACCAGGGCCAGCAGATGGTCCAGATGGCTGTGGACCCCACCATCGGATACCAATCCGATCAGGTGTAAGGCTGCCCCTTTTCTCCGGCACCGGCCGATCAGCTTCCGGAAGGCCTGATTGTCGAAAAAATCCCCTTCTGCAATGGCGCGGTTGATCCGGGTGATATCCTGATAGACGATCCGTCCGGCCCCGAGATTAAGATGGCCGACCTCGGAATTGCCCATTTGCCCCTTGGGCAGGCCGACCGCTTCCCCCGAGCATTCTAGCCGGGTATGGGGGTATTTCTCGAACAATCCATCCAGGACCGGGGTTCGCGCCGCAGCCACGGCGTTGCCCGGATAGACCGGACCGATGCCCCAGCCGTCCAGGATGATCAGTATGACGGGTTTTGGTTCCATGAGGTTTCCCTATATTTAAAGACGAACATCCAACATCGAATCAATACGAAAATACCATATTTAGGCTTTTGCTTTTGCCGTCATACCGGGCTCGATCCGGCATCCAGTCCCGCCTGCGGCGGGATGGATTCCGGATCTCCTTTCGGTCGTCCGGAATGACGAAGCTTGGTATTTTCATGCTTCGTGGGTGACCTAAGTTTTTTGTAAGGGCATTGTTAATAATTGATGAACTCGCAAAAAGTCGTCATTGCGAGCGGAGCGAGGCAATCCCCCAGGCTAACTAGCTGATTCCTGGGGATTGCTTCGTCGTTTCCCTCCTCGCAATGACTCCCTTGCGGACTTTTTGCGAAGCCACTATAATCAATTGTTGATTTTTTCTTCCTCCAGCGGAACGCGCACCGCCTCCAGCCACAATCCTTCGATATCGTAAAAGCCCCGAACCGATTCCAGAAAGATATGGACGACCACCTCGTCATAATCGATTAAAATCCACTGCCCGGCCTCCTCCCCTTCCATTCCCAGGGGGCGAATACCTTGTTTGGCCAGGGTAGTCCGGAGATGCTCGGCCAGGGCCTGTACTTGTCGGGTGGAGGTCCCGCTGAGGATCAGGAAATAATCGGTGAAGGAGCAGAGTCCTTCCACCTGGAGCAGCACCGGGTCCACCGGTTTTTTTTGCAGGGCCGTTCGGGCGATTAAAAGGGCCTTATCCCGGTCTGAAATCCGGGGGGTATTTTTTTTATTCTCCATAAAATCCTTTTTTGAGCAGATATTCCTCCACCGCCTCGGGCACCAGGAAACGAACGGACCGTCCCTCCCGGCGGAGCCGGCGGATGAAGGTGGAGGAGATTTCCAGGCGGGTAACCGGTTTAAAAAACACGGAGTAGCCCCCGGGATGCAGATATTGGCCTTTCCGGGAGTAGGATTTAAAGTCCGGGGAAATCTCTTGGTAGAGGAAATCCGCCAGATGTCCCCGGCGGTATCCCGGCCGGTCCATGACGATAAAATGGCAGAGGCTGAAGAGTTTCCGGTAATCCTTCCACAAAGGAATTTCCAGAAACGCATCCACGCCGATGATAAAAAATAGCTCCACACCCCGGGGGTAAGCCCGGTGAACATACTGCACGGTCCGAATGGAATAGGATTTCCCGGGATTTTTCTTTTCGGCGTCCGAGACCTGCAGGTGCCGTTGCCCGGCCACGGCCAGACGAACCATTTTCAGGCGCTCGGCGAAGGGGAGCAGGCCGCGGACCTCCTTGTGGGGCGGGACGGCGGCCGGAAGAAAGAGCACCCGGTCCAGGTCGAAGGCCTCCCGGATCTCGACCCCGGCCCGCAAATGCCCGTGATGAATGGGATTAAAGGTCCCCCCGAAAAGACCCAGACGCATCCGGTCAGCTCCTGACCTGCCCCTGCCCGAAAACAATAAACTTGGTGGTGGTCAATTCGTTGAGTCCCATCGGTCCGAAGGCATGCAGCTTGGAGGTGCTGATCCCGATCTCAGCCCCCAACCCCAGTTGCTGTCCGTCGTTGAAGCGGGTGGAGGCATTGACCAGCACCACCGAAGAATTGACCGTTTTCAGAAACTCCCGGGCCCGGTCGTAGTCCCGGGTGATGATGGCCTCCGTGTGCTGCGAGCCGTAGCGGTTGATATGGCGGATGGCCGCGGTCATATCCGGAACCACCCGCACGGCCAGAATCAGATCCAGATACTCTTCGTACCAGTCGGCCTCCTCCGCGGGCCGCAGGCCTGTTCCTCGTCCGACGATTTTCATTGTTTCCTGGCAGCCCCGGATTTCCACGCCGGCTTCCCGAAAGCGGGCGACCATGGCCGGCAGAAATTTTTTAGCCGCCCGGCGATGAACCAGCAGGGTTTCCATGGCGTTGCAGACCCCGGGTCGTTGCACCTTAGCATTGAAGCAAACTTCCTCGGCCAAAACCGGATCGGCTCCCTCGTCGACGTAAATATGGCAGACCCCCTTGTAATGCTTGAGGACCGGGATGCGTGATTGAGCGGTCACGGCCCGGATCAGGCCCTCGCCACCGCGGGGGATGATCAGGTCGATCAACTCCTCCAATTGCAGCAGTTCGGCGGTGGCTTCGCGGTCGGTGGTGGGGATTACCTGGATGGCCCCGGGATGGATCTCTTCCCGGATCAGCACCTCTTGGAGGAGCCGGGCCAGGGCCCGATTGGAATGAATGGCTTCGCTCCCGCCCTTCAGGATGACCGCATTCCCGGATTTCAGGCACAGCCCGGCGGCATCGACGGTTACGTTGGGCCGGGATTCGTAGATGAACCCGATGACCCCCAGCGGGATGCGCATCCGGCCCACCTGCAGGCCGTTGGGACGCAACCAGAGGCCGGTCACCTCCCCCACCGGGTCCGGCAGGAGGGCCACTTCCCTTAATCCCCCCGCCATCTCGGCCAGGGTCTTTTCCGTCAGTTGCAGCCGGTCCAGGAAAGCCCGGGGCTGGCCGGCCGCTGCGGCCTGCTGCAGGTCTTTCCGGTTTTCCCGGAGAATCGCCGGCCCCTTTTTCTCGAGGGCCGCCGCCATAGCCCGGAGGGCCTTGTTTTTTCGGGTACTGTCTATCAGCGGCAGGGCCTGGGAGGCCTCCCGCGCTTTTTGAGCTATTTCGAGAACCAGTTCTTTAATCTCCATGGTTCCTTCTCCTGTCTATCAAATTAAAAAACTTCATGACCGAAGGCCCTGGATGCCGGATCGAGCCCGGCAAGACGACCCAAGACTTTTTTAATGTCCGAAATTCGATGTTGGACGTTCGATGTTGGATGTTGGACGTTCGTCTTTTTGTATTCAGCTATAGTTCCTCCGGGGTCAGCACCAGGTTATCCCGGTGAATGGCCTCATCGGAGTGTTTGAACTCCAGCCTTTTTTCTATCTCGCTGGTCCGGAGGCCCTTGATTTTTTGCAAGTCCGTTGACGAATAATTCACCAGGCCTTTGGCGATCCTCTTCCCCTCGAGGGTCAGGCAACTGACGCAGGCACCCACTCCGAAGCGTCCGCGGACGGCCAGGATCCCCGCGGGCAGCAGGCTCTTCCCTTTTTCCAGCAAGGCCTGGCAGGCCCCGGGATCCAGCACGACCTCCCCCCGGGGCTTCAGGGTATAGGCGATCCAGTGCTTGCGCCGGCTTAAGGGACGCTTTTGGGGCAGAAAAAGGGTGCCCAGGAGCCGACCCTTGCTCAGGTCCTTTAAAACCCCCTCCCGCCGGCCGTTGGCGATGACCACCGGAGTTCCCTGCAGGGTGGCTTTACGGGCGGCTTTCAGTTTGGACCGCATGCCCCCCACCCCCAGGGTCCCGGAGCTCTGGGAAGTGTAGCGGATGATTTGAGCATCGATTTTTTCCACCAGCGGGATCAATTGCGCCTGCGGATTTTCCCGGGGATCCTGGTTGTACAGTCCGTCCAGATCCGTCAGGATCACCAGCAGGTCCGCCTCGATCAGGTGGGCGATCAGGGCCGAGAGGTTGTCATTATCCCCGAACTTGATCTCGTCCACGGCTACCGTGTCGTTTTCATTGATGATCGGGATGATCCCCCAGGACAGCAGGGTCGTCAGGGTATTGCGGGCATTCAAGTACCGGCCCCGATGGGTCAGGTCGTCCCGGGTCAACAGTACTTGGGCGACCCGCAACCCGTACTGTTCGAAGGCCTCCTCGTACAACTGGATCAGGGTGCCCTGCCCCACGGCGGCCACGGCCTGTTTTTCGGGAATAGAAGCTGGTTTTTTCTTCAGGCCCAGTTTTCCAAGACCGGTAGCGATGGCCCCCGAGGATACCAGGGTTACCCGGCAGGCCTTCTTGCGCAGGGCGGCTATTTCACCGGCCAGGCGGAAAATGGTCGGCCGATGGAGAATCCCGTCTTCGGTCAGGACGGCGCTGCCGACCTTGACCACGATCTGCCTGGCCCGACCGATCAGTTCGGTTCGCTTTCCGGGGGCCTTGGCTTCCACTTTCAAAGCAGCTCCGTCAGTTGAAACATTTGAGCGATCAGGGCGGGCACGCCCTCTCCGGTTACGGCTGAAACGGCCAGGGGCGGCCGACCCTGCCAAGTCAATTGCCGGGCTATTTTCGAAAATTGGGCGCGGGCTTGGGGCAGGTCGATTTTGTTGACCGCCACCAGGGCCGGTTTTTCGACCAATCGGGGATTGAAGGCCTTCATTTCCTTTAACAGGATTTTAAAGGATTTTAGGGGATTTGCTTCCGACCCGTCAATTAAATAAATCAGGAAACGCGTCCGTTCCACGTGCCGCAAGAATTTGAAGCCCAGGCCTGCTCCGGAACCGGCGTCTTCCACGAGGCCGGGGATATCGGCCACTGTGAACCGCCGCCCGGTCTCGTCGGACACGACGCCCAGGTTGGGGGTCAGCGTGGTAAAAGGATAAGCGGCGATTTTAGGTTTGGCGGAAGAAATTCTGGAAAGCAGGGTGGATTTACCGGCATTGGGGAAACCGACCAGGCCCACCTCGGCCAGCAGTTTCAGTTCGAGCAGCAGCCAGCGTTCCGTGCCCGGCTCCCCGTCCTGAGCGAAGCGGGGGGCTTGATGGGTGGCCGTGGCGAAGTGGCGGTTTCCTTTTCCTCCCCGGCCTCCCTGGGCGGCCACCAGGGTCTGGCCTTCCTGGGTCAGGTCGGCCAACAACCGGCCGGTCTCGACTTCCCGGATGACCGTGCCTAGAGGGACCTGGAGGTGAACATCCCGGCCGTTTCGGCCGTGGCGGTCATTCCCCTGGCCGTGACCGCCTTTGGAGGCCTTGAAATGCTGACGGTAACGAAAGTCCAGCAGGGACTGGATGCGGGAGCTGGCGGTGATGATGACATCGCCGCCGCGGCCGCCGTCGCCGCCGTCCGGGCCGCCGAAGGGTTTAAAACGTTCCCGGCGGAAACTGACACAGCCTTTTCCACCATCCCCGGAACGGATAAAAATTCTGGCCTCATCGACAAATTTCAAGGATGATCAAGAAAGTGCGGACGGACCGGGACGAGCCGATCCCAGGATTTCAATGGATGCTGATGCGCTTGCGGTCCCGGCCGAAGGGTTCGAAAGCCACCACCCCTTCTTTTTTGGCAAAGAGCGTATAATCCTTCCCCATGCCTACGTTCTCCCCGGGATGGAATTTCGTGCCGATTTGACGCACGAGGATATTCCCCGCCTTGACCTTTTGTCCGGCATAACGCTTAACGCCCAATCGCTGACCGGCGCTGTCTCTACCATTCCGGGAGCTGCCCCCGGCTTTCTTGTGCGCCATGTTGTCTACTCCTTCATAATCCTTGGATAGCTTTGATTTTCAGGGCCGTGAAGGGCTGGCGGTGACCCACCTTTTTACGATAGCCCTTGCGGCGTTTGTGTTTAAAAACCAGCACCTTTCGCTGGCGACCCTGGCGCAGGATTTCTCCTTCGACGAAGATCTGTTCCAGGAAAGGACGCCCGACCAGGACTTTTTCATCCTGGGCCACGAACAGTACCTGCGGGATGACCACCGTTTCGCCGACCTGGCCGGCGAGCGATTCCACCTGAATGGTATCACCCGGAGTCACCTGATACTGCTTCCCACCGGTTTGAATGATGGCATACATACGGCATTCCCCTTAAAAATTATAAAAGGTGTATTTAACTATAAGAAACTCGATTTGTCAACTGTAAATTTCAAATTGTTCTATATGGATATGGTCTTTGGCTTCCACCGCAATCCGCTTGCCGATGCGCTTTTCCAGTTCCTCCAGGGCCGGCTGTTCCTCGTCCAGCAGGATGCCGGCAATATCCGGGTGAACCCGGACGACCACATTGTCCCGTTTCGACTCCCAGGCTTCCCGTTCGATCTGCCGTAGAACCTGGTAGCAGATGGAGCTGCGGGATTTCAGCCAGCCCTCCCCCTCGCAGTAGAAACAGGGCTCCCGGAAGATGCGGTTCAGGTTTTCCCGGGTCCGTTTGCGGGTCATTTCGATCAAGCCCAACTCGGACATCCTGAGGACATTGGTTTTGCTTTTATCCCTTTTCAAGGCCTCTTTCAGGGCGTTGAAAACCTTCTCCCGATCGTTTTTCTTTTCCAGGTAGATAAAATCGATCACCACCAAGCCGCCGATATTGCGCAACCGCAGTTGGTAAGCGATTTCCTTGACCGCTTCTAGGTTGGTCTTGAGGATCGTTTCTTCCAGGTTGCGCTTGCCCACGTAGCGGCCGGTGTTGACGTCGACGGCGGTCAGGGCCTCGGTCATTTCGATGACGATATAGCCCCCGGACTTCAACCAGACTTTCTTGCCCAGGGCCCGGCCCAGTTCCATCTCGATCCCATAGGCGTCGAACAGGGGTTCTGGTTCTTCGTACAGATGGACCAGATTTTTCAATTTCGGATTGAAGGTATCGATAAAATTAAGAATTTGGTCGTATTCGGACCGGGAATCAATGACCAGCCGGTCTACTTCCTTGGTGAACAAATCCCGAACCGACCGGAGGGTGATATTGAGATCCTGGTAGATCAGGCTCGGAACCGGTCCGCGGGACATTTTCTGCTGAATGTTGCTCCAGAGCTTGATCAGAAATTCCATCTCCGTGCGGATCTTGTCCTTGTTCACGCCTTCGCTGGCTGTCCGGGCGATCAAGCCATATCCGGCCGGTTTAAAGCCGGCCAGCAGCTCGCGCAGTTTCCGGCGTTCCTCTTCATCTTCGATCCGCCGGGAAACCCCCACATGGTCCATAGTCGGCATCAGAACCAGATGCCGGCCGGGGAGGGAAATATGCGTCGTTATTCGCGCCCCTTTGGATCCGATGGGTTCCCGCATGATCTGGACCAGGATTTCCTGCCCTTCCTTAAGCAGATCATCAATATTATTAAAATATAAGGGCTGGATCTCCTCCTCCAGTTCCTCGTTGAGTTCGTCGTAAGAATCGCCCCGGTCCTCTTCTTCCTCTTGTTTCATCAGGACTTCGAACTCTTCAAAATGGTCGGTCACGTCGCTGACGTACAGGAAGCCCGCCCTTTCCAGGCCGATTTCGACAAAGGCCGCCTGCATGCCGGGGAGGACCCGCACCACTTGCCCTTTGTAAATGTTTCCGGCCAGGCTGTGGCGACGGGGCCTTTCCAGATGAAACTCGGCCAGGATATTGTTTTCGATTAGGGCCACCCGCGTTTCGTAGGAGCGGGCATTGATCAACAGTTCTGTAGCCATAGGATTAGGATCCGAATTAAATTTTTTCTTGCTTTACTTTACACCATGTGTTTCAACTTGTCAAAATGTAGGACGAATTCTCATTCAATACCCCGGCAACACAGCGGCAGACCGGCGAAACATGAAAATCTGGTCCGATATATAAATTTTATTTTTCGTATTATATTTTCTTAAATTAACTCATGAAGTTGGTTTTACTCCAGCCTCCGGTTCAGGATTTTTACCATACCCCCGTGCGCTTGATGCCCTTGGGGTTGGCCTATCTCAAGGCGGCGGTCCGGAAATATTTTCCCGGGGTGGAAGTGGTCATCAAGGATTTTCATCAGGGTTGGGGGAGCCGCACCCTGCCCTGGCCTTCCGACTTGAATTACCTGAAACCCTATTATGACCTGCCGGACCAAAGCCCTTTTTCGGTCTTTCAACGCTTCCGGCACTTCGGGGCGTCCTTTGAAACCGTGGCCGCCGAAACCGCCCGGGAAAAGCCCGATCTGGTCGGCCTATCCTCTCTGTTTACTCCGTATTATCGGGAGGTCCTCGCTTGCGCGGACGCCATTAAAAAAGTCCTTAAGGTCCCGGTTCTGGTGGGGGGCTCTCAGGTTTCGGCCGCGCCCGAGCTGATGTTGGCGCACCCGGCCGTCGACTGGGTTATCCGGGGTGAAGGGGAACGCCCCCTGGTTGAACTCCTGAAGGCCTGGGCAGCGGAACGGGACCTGCGCCGGGTGCCCAATCTGGGGTATAAAATCGAGGGCCGGCCCTTTTTCAATCCCTTGGAAGAAAACTTCCCCCTGGACGACCTTCCTCACCCTGATCTGTCGGATTTTCCTCCGGCCCGCTACAGCCTGGGGAAACGCCCCTTATGTTTTCTGATCGCTTCCCGGGGGTGCCCCCATCACTGCTCCTTTTGTTCAGTTCATCTGACCTTTGGGCCCCGCTACCGGCGGCGTTCCACCGCGGATCTGATCCGGGAAATCGAGGCCCGGGTGCAGGAAGGGTACCGGGTCTTCGACTTTGAAGATGACAACCTGACTTACGACCGGGAGGAGATGCTGCGTCTCTGCCGGCACCTGGAACGAACCTACCCTCCCGGGAAAATCGAGTGTCTGGCCATGAACGGGATCTCTTTTCAAAGCCTGGACCCTGAATTGTTGCGGCGAATGAAACAGGCCCATTTTACCCACTTGAATCTGGCCCTGGTCAGCGGAAACCCCCTCACCCGGGCCGGGGTTACCCGGCCTCATGCCTTGGACCGTTACCTGGAAGTGGTCCAGGAAGCCCGGCGACTGGGATTTTGCATCGTTTCCTACCAGATCATGGGGTTACCCGGAGAAAGTCTGGCTTCCCAGATCGGTACCCTGCGACTGGCCGCCCGGCTGCCCGTTTTGATCGGTGCCTCCCCTTTTTATGTAATCCCGGGAACCGCCATCGCCCGCTCTCTACCGCCGCTCAAAGAAGTCGATCTATATAAGGCCCGGCTGACCGCCCTGGCCTTCGAGTCGGCAGAAGTTTGTCGGGACGATCTGTATACGCTGTTGATCAGCACCCGCATTATAAATTTTTTCAAGGGCTTGCGGTTTCCCGCGGCCCGTTTGTCCCTCGGGGAGGCCCTGACTTTCGCCCAAAGCAGCGGGGAAAGGGCCGCTGACGGGGTGGAGATATTCAAGCGGCTGCTGCAGGAAAAACAACTGTATGCCGCTACCCGGGACGGTTTGAAGCCGCGGCCCCGTTTCCGGGCCGCCCTCTTTTTTGAAATCTGGGACACCCTGGAAGAGCTGGTCACCCAGGCCGGGAAATCAATCATTTTAAGGGATCATTGAATAAAATAGGGACAAGGAACGAATCCAGCTAAGCATTGGGAAGCCTAAAGAGCTGACCCGGGAAATTCATCGAACTTTTTATATGCCGACCTCGCTACATAATTTTTCAATAATGGGGTGGGCACTAGCGGAACGTTGTATCCCTGGTCAACCAGAAATGCAAATATTGTTGACAAGTTATAGTAAACTTCCTATACTCGGTTTCATAAAAAGCTTAACAGTCACATTACCTCCGGCAAAGCCGGAGGCATGAAATATACTGGCCCCTCAAAGGGGCTGGAACTGCGCCCGAATCGTCACCCCGGCTAATCCCGCTAGTATAGCGGGATTAGCCGGGGTCTAGGGGTTTTTTACCAGGTCAGCCGGGTTCCTGTCCCGCCTAAGGCAGGATGGATCAAGTCCCGAATGACAGTTTTTTTGGACTTTTTTGGTTTGGAGACTTGTTCTTGAACTACCTATG
>JACRCK010000288.1 GCA_016219065.1 Deltaproteobacteria bacterium | reverse complement strand
GCCGGGCCACCTTGAATGGGCTCAGCCCGGTAATGTCCTGCCCCTTGTAGGTGACCCGGCCGCTCTTGGGTGGGTTCAGGCCCATAATGCTGATCATGGTGGTTGTTTTCCCGGCCCCGTTCCGGCCCAGCAGGACCACCACTTCGCCTTTGTCGATTTCCAGGGAGACGTCAAAGAGCACCTGGCTTAAGCCGTAATAGGTATGGATGGTATCGACCTGCAGCAGCATGGTTAAACCTCTTCGCCCAGATAGGCTTCGATCACTTTTTGATTTTTAGAGATCTCTGCCGGCGTCCCTTCGGCCAGCAGGGATCCGTAGCAGAGCACCCGGATCTTTTGGGAAATCTTGAAGACGATGTCCATATCGTGTTCGATGAAGATCATGGTAATGCCCAGCCGCTGCCAGAGTTCGTGGACCAGGTCGATGGTCTGCCAGCGTTCCTCCGGGCTGATGCCCGCCGTGGGTTCATCCAACATGAGGATTTTGGGTTCCAGGGCCAGGGCCATGGCGATATCCAGCCGTTTCTGATCGCCGTGGGGCAGCGTGCCGCTCTGCCGCTCGGCCGCCTCGGCCAGTTGGACGCTTTCCAAGACCGGATAGGCCCGTTCGTGGACCGCTTTCAACTTTTGAACTGGAGTGACCATGTTCAGTGAACCCCGACGGTTGGAGATGACGGTGGCCACCATGTTTTCCAGCACCGACAGCCGGGGGAAGATATTGGTCCGCTGGAAGGCTCGGGCGATGCCCAGGCGGACGATATCGTACGGGTGCTTGCCGACGATATCCCGACCCTCGAGCAGGATCCGGCCCTTGTCGGGCAGATGGTAGCCGGTGATCAGGTTGAACAGGGTGGTTTTCCCCGCGCCGTTCGGGCCGATGATGGCGCTCAATTCTCCCCGGGGGACGGAAAAATTGATGTTGTTCATGATGGTGTTGCCGTCAAACGACTTGGTCAGGTCTTCGACCCGCAGAATGTCTTCAGCCATGATGCTTGCCTTATCTCCCCTGCCCTTGATCCCGCCTGGCGGCGGGACAGGCTCCGGGGTTTGGGGGGTGGGTGAACTTCCGGATTTTTGACCCCACCGGCTTCGGCCCCGCCCTACGATTTCTTGCCGATCTTCTGATACAGCCCCATGATCCCTTCCGGGGCGAAAAGAACGGCCGCCAGTAGAATCAACCCCAGGAAGAGGGCCCAGATTTCCACCAGGCCCTGGTGAACCTGCTGCAGGACGATTTTCAGAAACATCAGGACGGTGGAGCCGATGACCGGTCCGATCAGGGAATACATGCCGCCCACCAGACTGGCAAAAATCGGTTCAGCGGATTTGCTCCAATGGAGAAATTCGGTCTGGGCAAAGCGGTTCAATTCGGTGATCAGTCCCCCGGAAATGCCGGCAAAGGCCCCGGCGATGATGAAATTCAATAGCTGATAACGCTGGACGTTGATGCCGATGAACTTGGCCCGCTCGGGGTTTTCCCGGGTGGTCCGGATGGCCAGCCCGAAGGAAGAGTTGATGATCATCCGCATGACCAGCAGGCATAAAACCAAAATGGCCAGGCAGAAAAGATAATAGGTGACCGGGCCGAAGAACTCCGGGCGGTTAATGCCGTGGATGCCGTCGTCGCCGCCGGTAAAGGTGTACCACTGGAAGGCGATCATATAGAGTAGCTGGCTGAAAGCCAGGGTCAGAATAGAGAAGTAGAGACCGATCCGGCGCACACAGAACCAGCCGATCACCGCCGCGGCCAGACCGGCCATAAGCGGCGTGGCGGCCAGGGCCAGGAAGAAAGGCACCCCGGCCTTCTTGATCAACAGGGCCATGGTATAGGCGCCCATGCCGTAGAAGGCCGAATGCCCGAAACTGACCATGCCCCCAAAGCCGAGGATCAGATTCAGACTGGCGGCAAAGAGGGCCATGATGACCATTTCCGTGGACACCCAGATCCAGTATTCCCCTTTTTTACCGAGGGTGATCAGGATGAAAGGCAGGATAACCATCGCGGCTATGATGATCATCCAGATGATCCAGTTTTTTCGGCTTGCTGATGTTTCCTTCATGAGCGGCTCGTTTCCTGATGGTCGGTTATGCGTTAGCGTTCGGGTTTGCCGAACAGCCCCCAGGGTCGGATGACCAGGACCAGGGCCATGACAAAAAAAGGAAAAACCATGGCCAGGCGGACCAGGACCAGGGAGAGATAACCTTTCCCGACCCCGATGATCAGGGAACCCAAGAGCGCCCCCCCCACGCTACCCAGGCCGCCGATGACCACCACGGCGAAACAATCGATAATCTTTTCCATGGCGATGCCGAGATCGATGTTGGCCAGGGCCGACATGAGGACGCCGCCGATGCCGGCCAGGGCGCAGCCCAGGATAAAGGTGCCGGTCATGACCCGGGTGACGTCGGTCCCCAGGGCGCCCAGCATTTCGGGATAGGTGACGGCGGCCCGAATCAGATTTCCGGCGTGGGTCCGGTAGAGCAGGAACCAGAGCCCCAGGGCGATGGCCGGTCCGAGAAAGAGAATAAAAATGTTATAGGTGGGAAAAGAGAGCCCGACCAGATCGACCGATCCGGCCAGGGCCGGGGGCCGGGAGACATTGCGGATATCCCCGCCCCAGACCAGCCGCACCAGATCGTCCAGCACCAGCACCAGCGCATAGGTCAAGAGAAGCTGCAGGAGGTGCTCTTTACGGTAAATTCGCCGGAACAGGGTGACTTCCAGTCCCAGGCCGATCAAAGCCACTCCCGCCGGGACCAGAATCATCAGTAGCAGGTAAGGCCCCAGGGTAAAGTCCTGAAACAGGGTGCTTAGACTGAAGGCCAGGAAAGCCCCGATCATAT
>JACRCK010000287.1 GCA_016219065.1 Deltaproteobacteria bacterium | reverse complement strand
GAAAGGGGATCGCTGGCCAAGGCCGTACGGGCCAGTTCGGCCATCCCCGGGGTCTTTCAGCCGGTGGAAATCAACGGGCGGACCTACGTGGACGGCGGGGTCACCAACAACCTCCCGGTGGACGTGGCCCGGGCCCGGGGAGCGGATATCATCATTGCCGTGAGCATTCAAAAAAAGATCGACCATCCTCAGATCGGCTCCCTGATCGACGTGATCCTGCAATCGATCGACATCATGGGCCGGGAACTTGTGCTGTATAAATGCCGGGACGTGGATGTGCTGATCGAACCCAACGTGGGCGACGTGGGGATGACCGACTTCAGCCAGAAAAAGAAGCTGATGGACGCCGGCATGCAGGCGGCCCGCCAGGCGTTGCCCCGGATTAAAAAATTAATCGAGGAGAAGTCATAACCGGTTCAAGCAAAGTGCCAGGATTCACCCACCCCCCCACCCCCGGAGCCTGTCCCGCCGCAGGGCGGGATCGAGGGAGGGGGAGACAGCAAAGCATTGAGTATGCAAAATAACTCGAATAAAAATTTCCCGCTCCATGGCTGGATCGGGTTGGTGACCCTGGCCCTATCCCAGACCGCCCTGGTCCTGCGACTGGAACCCGTTACGACCCATTTCTACTCGCTGATCTGGTGGCCCTATATACTGACTGTGGACGGACTGGTCTACAGGCTGCGGGGGCATTCGCTGATCAAAAACCGAAAACGGGAATTTATCCTGCTGATTCCCTGGTCAGTGGCCTTGTGGTTGATTTTTGAGGCCTTCAATCTGGTGCTCCGGAACTGGTATTACATCGGGGTACCCCGGGAAATGTCTCTCCGCTGGCCTGGATATTTCGTGGCCTTTGGGACCGTGTTGCCGGCCGTTTTTGAAACCCGGGAATTGTTGGACACCTGGGGAGTCTTTAAAAAAAGCCAGGTGCCGGAGGTTCGATTTTCGCCTCAAGGTCACCTGCTTATTATTCTGGTGGGATCGACCATGCTCCTGCTCTCGTTGGTCTGGCCCCTATACGCCTTCCCGCTGGTCTGGGGGGGGTTCGTCTTCCTGCTGGACCCGGTGAATTACCGCCGGGGACGGTCCTCGCTCTTTGAAGATTTGGAACAGGGATCCCTGACCAAATTTTATCAGTTGTTGCTGGCCGGCCTGATCTGCGGTGGCCTCTGGGAGTTCTGGAACTACTGGGCGACAGCCAAATGGATTTATACCGTCCCCTGGGTCGGAGAGGTTAAACTCTTCGAGATGCCGGTTCTGGGTTTCCTCGGCTTCCCACCCTTCGCCGTGGAATGCTACGTTATGGCCCATTACTTGAGGATCTACGAAACCGACCCGGCCCGGCCGAATTGGTCCTGGAAGGCGGTCCCCCTCTGGGCCGTCCTGTTTGCCGTCATGTTCTGGGCCATCGACCAATACACCGTCCGCCTCTATGCCTGAAAAAGTCTATTTTATCAGCCTGGGCTGCGCTAAAAATCGGGTGGACAGCGAAGTCATGCTGGGACGACTGGAAGGGCGGGGGTTTCGGCTGACCGGGGAGCCGCAAGAGGCCGAAGTCGTTATCGTCAACACCTGCAGCTTCATCCAGTCCGCCGTGGAGGAGTCGATCGAGACCATCCTGGAGGCGGCCCGGCTCAAGAAAGAGGGGGCCTGCCGGGTGCTGGGAGTGGCCGGCTGTTTACCCCAGCGCTATCAGGGGGCCCTGGCCGGTGACCTCCCGGAAGTGGATTTTTTTATCGGCACGGATTCTTTCTGGCATCTGCCGGAACGGATCGAACAGGCCCTCGCCGGGAAGGCCGGCCCGGTTTTGGATTTAGCGCCCAATCGGGAGCTCTGGACCCGGCCCTGGGAGCGGACCCTGACCACCCCGCCGGGGACAGCCTTCCTGAAGATCGCCGAAGGCTGCTCCAACCGCTGCGCCTATTGCACCATCCCGGACATCCGCGGGCCTTTTCGCAGCCGGGACCCGGAAACGATCCTCCGGGAGGCCGAGGATCTGGGCCGCCGGGGGGTCCAGGAACTGGTCGTCGTGGCCCAGGACAGCACGGCCTACGGTAGGGACCTTCCGGTCCCTTACTCCCTGAGCCGCCTGATCGCCGACCTGGCTGAAATCGAACCGGTCCGCTGGCTGCGGTTGATGTATCTGCGTCCCGAACGGATCACCCTGGAACTGCTGGAAACGCTGGCCGGGTTGGACAAAGTCTGCCCTTACCTGGATATCCCGATTCAGCATGTCAGTGCCAGGGTGCTGCGGGCCATGAACCGCCCCTACCGGAAGGCGGACCTGCGGAAATTATTCAATAGGATCCGCCGGAGCTGGCCCCAATCGGCCCTGAGGACGACCGTGATGGTCGGTTTCCCCGGTGAAGGCGACCGGGAATTCCAGGAACTGCTGGAGTTTGTCCGGGAAATCGAATTCGAACACCTGGGGGTCTTCCGCTACTCCCCCGAAGAGGGGACCCCGGCCGCGGCCCTGCCCGGGCGGGCCGACCGGAGAACCTCCCGGAAGCGGCACGATCGGCTCATGGCCCTGCAAAAGGAAATCTCCTTGAAAAAGAATCGGGAATTGATCGGCAGGGTCGAACCGGTGCTGGTCACCGGCCCCAGCTCCGAAAGTGAGTGGCTCCTGGAAGGTCGAACGCGGTTCCAGGCCCCGGAGGTGGACGGGGTGGTTTATATCACCGACGGGAACCCGGTGATCGGGGAGATCAACTCAGTAAGGATCAATGAAGCCCATGCTTATGATCTGGTGGGAGCGGTTCTTTCTTGATTTTTGAATAATGATTTGTCATACTATGTATGACTATCTTGGGGGATCTCCAGGTGCGCATCTCCGATTTCGAGTGGGACGAAGGGAACGCCCTGCATCTTGAGCTCGGGCACGGCATTACAACCGAAGAAGCGGAAGAGGTTTTCCTGGATTCACCCCTTTTCCGGCGGACCCGGAAAGGCCATTATGCCGCTTTTGGGTCGACGGGAGCCGGCAGGTACCTGACCATAATCTTCGAAGTTAAGGCAAAAAGCCTCGTGCGCATAATAACCGGCTGGGACATGAAGCCGGCGGAAATCAGGTATTATAAAAAGCAGAGGGGTAAATAATGGCCAAAGCGAAAAAAAGGATTCAAAATTGGGCCGATTTTTATGACCATACCGATATTCTGGAGGAATTGGTAGAGGAACCTATCCATTTTAGTCTCGACCCGGACCTTCAAAAAGGAATTTTATCCGGGGCCCGGGTAAAAAAGTTAAAGAATATCACCATCAAAATGGACCCGATCCAAATCCAGATGATCCGAAAACTAGCCGTCACCAAATCCATGCCTTACCAGACTTTGATCCGCCATTGGTTATCCGAGAAAATCAAGAACGAAATAAGGGTTTCCTGATTTGGTTTCGATTTTGCCCGCCCGGTAGGCCTAAGCTTGGGGTTAGAAAATATTTTGACAGACCCGGGTTTTTCCGTTATGAAAACTCTGTGGGTAATCGTTCATTTGCCGGGAACGGAAAGGTGCCATGAGTTCATCAGGAGAATTATTTAAGCAAATACAGCCGGATATCGACAAAGTCGAGTTCCACCTGATGGAGAACCTCCGCTCCTACATCCCCATGATCGGAGAGATCAACCAGCATATCCTGGTGGGGGGCGGAAAGCGGCTGCGGCCCCTATTATTCGTCCTTAGCGCCCGGCTGTGCGGGGATAAAGGGGAAAGGGCCTATACTCTGTCCTCCATTTACGAATATCTGCACGCCGCCACCCTCCTCCACGACGATGTCATCGACAAGGCCGCCACCCGCCGGGGGAAGCCGGCCGCCAATACGGTCTGGGGAAACTCGGCCGCGGTGCTGGTGGGCGATTTTTTATTATCCAAGTCCTTTTCCCTGGCTGTGGAAAGCCGAAATCTACGCCTGCTGGAAGTCCTGTCCCAAACGACCACCCAGATGGCGGAAGGCATGGTCCTGGAACTCATCCACACCAATAACCTGGAGGTGGATGAGGAGACCTACCGGAACATTCTGATCAACAAGACGGCCATCCTGATCTCCGCCGCCTG
>JACRCK010000286.1 GCA_016219065.1 Deltaproteobacteria bacterium | reverse complement strand
TGGACCAGGTTTATAAGTTCCGGGATACCGGCCGGAAGGCCCTGATCTTTATCGATGAACCTTCCCTTTCGGGTTACGGTTCGGCCTTCACGCCCCTGGCCAGAGACGAAGTGCTGGCCATTCTGGGGGAGCTGATCGGGCTTATCCGGGAAAAGGCCGACGTCCTGCTGGGTCTCCACTGCTGCGGGAACACGGATTGGTCCCTGCCGCTCTCGCTGGATCTGGATATTATCAATCTGGACGCCTTCGACTATGGCGAAGCCTTCATCCTCTATCCCCGGGAGATCAAGGGCTTTCTGGAACGGGACCGGGCCGTGGCCTGGGGGCTAGTCCCCACGATCGCCTTTTCCGGGAAGGAAACGCCGGAATTCCTGCTGGCGAAACTGGGGGGCTATTTTGAAACGCTGGTCCGCCAGGGCATCGACCGGGAGCGCCTGCTCCGCCAGGCCCTGCTGACCCCGGCCTGCGGTCTGGGTACCCTGTCGGAGAAGACTGCTGAAACGCTGCTCTCCCTCCTGAACCGGACCTGTCAGCGGGCACCGGAATATTTCCAAGCAGCGGCAAAGAAGGAAACCCCATGAAACGGTTTATCGGCCCCCTGTGCCTCTGTCTGGTCCTGAGCGCCACACTGCAGATTCGCCTGTCTCATGACCTTAAAAAAGGCTATTCCTATCAGATTTCCGGCCCTGATCTGGAAGAGGTCGTGGAGGCCGACAAGAAACTGCGCCAGTATCTGCGCAGTCAGGCGCCGGCACCCAAAAAAACGTCAGGCCCGGCCCCCTCGACCCCGGCGCCCAGGCCCGCTCCACACAAGCCGTAATATTCCGTCTCTTTGGAGTAATGGAGTGCTGGAGTAATGGAGTAATGCTTTAAAGTTAATTCAATACTCCAATACTCCAACACTCCCCCGCTTTAATGCCCCATTTTTTTAATCCACTTTTATTTCAATCCGCCGGGGTTTCGCTTTTTCCTGCTTCGGCAGCACCAGAGTCAGCTCCCCGTTTTTCAGTTGCGCCCTGATTTTCCCCTGGTCAATGACTTCGGGAAGGGCGAACTGCCGGTAAAAATGCCCGGTTTCGTATTCCTTCAATAAAAAATGTTCCTGGGGGCCGGTAGGGTCCTGGGTCTGGCCGGTAATGGTGATCTGGTTGTCCTTGAGATCGATCACCAGTCCCTCCGGGGTAACCCCAGGCATGTCGGCCAATAGGGTCAGGGCTTCCGCCGTTTCATAGATGTCGACCGGCGGGACGAAGGTCAACCCTGATTTGGTGGGTTCCCCCGGCCTTTTCATTTCCTGTTTTTCCCGGTATTGAATTTCCTTTTCAGTCATGGCCTGCCCTCCTTTCCTGGATTATTCCGTCTGGATCGTCACCTGCCGGGGCTTCACTTCCTCCGCCTTGGCGAGCTTGATGGTCAGCACCCCGTTTTTGGAAACGGCCTCCACCTGATTCCCGTCCACCCGGGTCGACAGGTTGATCACCCTGCGGAATACCCCCTCTTCCCGCTCTTTGCGGTGGCAATTGATCTTTTCACCGGTCTGGGCGGTCTTCCTTTCGCCCCGCAGGATCAATTGATCCCCGTGCAGGGACAGATCAATCGCCCCCACCTCCACTCCGGGCAGTTCGGCCCGGACGTACAGGAAATTATCATCCTCGGTAATATTCATCGGGGGGTAAACCCTGGACCGGTCGGAAACGGATTTGACCCCGGAAGCCAGTTCCCAGAGCCGGTTCATTTCATTCTGCAGCCGAACCAAATCCGAAAACGAACTTCCGAAAATATCGGGAGCACCCCAGCGCCAGATCGTCATGATCGTTCCCTCCTTATTTTGATTTAATATTTGCCCGAAAAATAATCATCGGCGCCGGTGTGTCAAGGGTGGGACCCGGGTTGAGGTGTCTTAATTTTCAATTAACAATTGACGATTGACAATTAAGCCTTTCATTTGCTTCGGCCTGAAACGGGCCTCCATGCTGAGCCGCCGGGACGGAGATCCATAGCCAGCTTAGTAGTTAATAATCAATTGTCAATTGTTAATTGTTAATTCTAAATTAAAGGCCAGAAACACCCCCTGCCTACCCCAGCAGCACCTCCAAACGGCTGACGATCCGATCGGCCGCCTCCAGTCCGCCCTCTTTTTCCGGCCGGGCGACGGACAGGCGGCCATCCCCCTGGAGCCGATAGGTCCGGGGGTCCTGCCGGACCAGGTCCACCAGACGGTCCGCTTTCCAGTGCCCCCGGGGGGCAAGGGTCAGCCCGATCTCCCGTTCCAGGATCTCCATCTTTTGTATACCCAGGAGTTTCATCTTCAGCTTCAGGGTAATGATCAGAAACAGATTGCGCATCGGTTCCGGAACCGGACCGAAGCGATCCCGCAATTCCTCCTTCAGATCGGCCAGGCGGTTCCCCTCCGGGGTCGAAGCCAGCCTTTTATAGATGGAGAGACGATGGCCGGGGTCGGGCACATAGGTTTCGGGGATAAAGGCCTCGGCCCGCACCCGGACTTCCGGTTCCCAGTCCTCTTCCAATGGTTCTCCTTTGCGGGTCTGGATGGCCTGTTCCAGCATTTCCATATATAACTCGTAGCCCACCGCGGCGATATGACCGGATTGGGTGGTGCCCAGCAGATTGCCCGCCCCCCGGATCTGGAGATCGTGGAGGGCGATTTTGAATCCCGCCCCCAACTCGCTGAAATCCATGAGGACCTTCAGGCGTTTCTGGGCGTCGCGGCTCAAGGTGCTTTCTCCGGAAATAACCAGGTAGGCATAGGCCCGTTCCCGGGACCGTCCGACCCGTCCGCGCAACTGGTACATTTGGGCCAACCCCAGACGATCCGCCTGGTTGATGATGATCGTGTTGGCTGAAGGAATGTCCAGGCCCGATTCGATGATGGTGGTGCAGACCAGCAGGTCGATTTCCCGGTTGACGAACTGCAGCATCACCCGCTCCAGCTCCCTTTCGGGCAGTTGTCCGTGAGCCACCCCGATCCGGACCTGGGGCAGTATTTTCCCCAGGAAATGGGCCATGGCCTGGATGTTGTGGACCCGGTTATGCACGAAAAAAACCTGGCCGCCGCGGTCCAGTTCCCGCGTCACCGCTTCCTTGATCTTTTCCTCTTCGAAACGAATGATGGTGGTGCGGATGGATTGACGGTCTTCCGGAGGCGTTTCGATGGTGCTCAGGTCACGGATCCCGGACAGGGACATGTGCAGCGTCCGGGGGATGGGGGTGGCTGTCAGGGTCAGGCAATCCACCTGGGCCCGCAGGGTCTTCAGCCTTTCCTTGTGGGTGACGCCGAAACGGTGCTCTTCGTCCACGACGATCAAACCCAGTTCCCGGAAATGGACGTCTTTCTGCAGCAGGCGGTGGGTCCCGACCAGGACGTCCACTTTCCCGGCGGCCAGTTCCCGAAGCGTCTGCTGTTGTTCCCGGGGAGATTTGAACCGGCTCAGAATCCGAACTTCGATGGGGTAGCCCTCGAAACGCTGGCGCATGGTCTGGTAATGCTGTTCGGCCAGGACCGTGGTGGGCACCAGAAAAGCCGCCTGCTTGCCGTCCATGACCGCCTTGAAGATGGCCCGCAGGGCCACTTCGGTCTTGCCGTAGCCCACGTCGCCGCAAACCAGTCGGTCCATGGGCCGTTCGGCCTCCATGTCCCCCAGGACCTCCTCGATGGCCTTCAACTGGTCCGGGGTTTCCTCGTAGGGAAAGCCGGCCTCGAATTCCTTGAAGAGCTGATCCCGCGGTGAAAAGGCAAAGCCCTTGGTCAGGGCCCGGAGCGCATAGAGCTCCACCAGTTCCTGGGCGATCTTTTCCACCGCTTTCTTGACCTTGGTTTTGGTCTTGCCCCAGGTCAGGCCGCCCAGGCGGTCCAGGCGCGGCTCCTGCCCTTCCAGGCCCAGGAATTTGTGAATCCCCTGCAGCCGGTCCACCGGCAGAAAAAGCTTGTCCCCCTCGGCGTACTCCAGAAAGAGGAATTCCCCCTCCAGGCCGTCGATACTAAAGCGCTGCAGTCCCTGGTAGCGGCCGACGCCATGAGCCCGGTGGACCACCAGATCGCCGGGTCGCAGATCGTCCAGGGAACTGACGTAGGCCGCCAGGTTTTCGGTCGGCCCTTTCTTCCGCGACTCCTTCTTCAGCTCGAAGATTTCCTCTTCGGTGATAAAGATCAGCGGCGGGGATTTCAGCCGGAAGCCCGCCGACAGGCGACCGGTAATGATCCGCAGGCCCGGGCCCAGGCGGCCGAAGGCGGCCTTCTTTTCCGTCACCACGGCGGCGGACAACTGATAAAAGCCCAGGATGTCTTTGAGTCGTTTGGCCTGATGTTCCTGAGATACCACCAGCCAGATTTCCTGGCCTAGCTCCAGCCAGCCCGAGAGCAGGCGGACCAGTTCCCCCATGGCCTCCCGGGAAGAGGGTTGGCTCCGCAGTTTTTGGCGGATATCCCGGTTGCCCACGGACGGCAGATCCCAGTGGTTGGCCTCCTCGGAGGCGCCGGTTTCGATGGGCAGATCCTCCAGGAACAGATAATCTCTCCGGGAATCAGGCTGGAAAAACTCCTCCCCCTCCGGCTGCCCCGCGGCCTCCCGGGCCCTGGCCAGGGCCAGCGGATCGACCCACAACCACAACGTGCTTTCAGGCAGGTAATCAGCCAGTCCCCCCGGAGGGTCGTAAAACCAGTTCAGCCAGCGCTCGGCGCCGCCCAGCGGCAAGTCCTGGTCCAACCGGTGCTGCAACCAGTTCGCTTCCTGTTCCAAGACGGTCCCTTCGCCCCGGGCTTCCTGTAAACGTCTCCGGCTCAGGGCCCGTCCCTCCGGGCCGGAAATCACTTCGCTGCTGGGCAGCAGATAAAGCTCCAGGCGGTCCCGCAGGGAGCGCTGAGTAGCCGGATTGAATTCCCGGATGGATTCCACCAGGTCCCCGAAGAATTCGATCCGCACCGGATAGGTATACAGGGGGGGGAAAATGTCCAAGACCCCCCCGCGGACGCTGAAATCCCCCGGTTCTTCGACCAGCGGGGTGGCGTTGTAGCCCCAGGCCACCAGTTGAACCAGGAGTTTCTCCCGGTCCGTCTCCTCGCCGCGGGACAGATAATCCACGTTTTCGGAGAGGACCGTCCGAGGGATGGCCGAACCGGCCAGGGCGGCCAGGGAAGTCACGCACAGAGAGGTCTCCGGGTGGGTCAGTAAAGCATAAAGGGCGGCCAGGCGCGTGGCCGCCAGATCCGTTTGCGGAACAAATTCCCGGAAATCGGCCTGATCGTAAGGGGGGAAGAGGACCAGGGGATTGGCCTGGAGGGCCGGCACCTCCTCGGTTTCCCGTTGGAGAAAAAACAGCAGGTCCCGGAAGAGCTGCCGGGCCGGCCCGGGGTCCGGGCAAACCACGACCACCGGCCGATGAATGCCGGTCCAGAGTTCGGCGATCAGATAAGAGCAGGCGGAATCCTGCAAACCCCTGACCCGCCCGGGGAAGCGCCCCCGGCGCAGGTCCCCGAGCAGTTGGGAGGGTGAGCCGGCGGACCTGCTCAAGCGGGTGATTTCGTCCTGCCAAAAGAGTTCGTCCATGCCGAGAACAGTCCTACCATCCTCCGGCGTCGTTTTCAAGCAGTTTGAAGAAAAAGAACTTGCTCCATTTTAATTCAGAATTTATTATAACCCCACGCTTCAGAGCGGCGATATCAATGGTCGCATAAGGAAATTTCCCATGCCCGCACCACCTTCTGACCTCAGGGGCCAGGATCCGGCCGGCCGCTTCGGCTGCGCTCCGGAGGTCTGGCAAGCCGTTCTCGACTGGTCCCGGCCCCTTTTCTATGACCAGTATGAGGTGATCATGGCCGAAGGGGCCCTGGCCTTCAATATTTACTATGTGGAATCCGGCACCGTCGAAGTGACCTACGGTTCCCGGGAAAAGGCGATCATCGTCGCCTTTATCGGAGCCGGAGAACTTTTCGGAGAAATCGGTTTTTTCGATCTTCACTCCCGCGTCCGGACGTTGAGGACCACGGCGGATTCCACCATCCGCACCTGGGACCAGGATGCCATGGCCCGGATGCAAAAGCAGGACCCCGCCCTGCACGGCGCCTTTGTCCTCCTCCTGGCCAAATCCATCTGCGCCAAATTCAGGCGGATTCTGGAAGAACGGGAGCCGCTGGTGGCCTACACCGCCGCCCTTTCCACGGGTCGACGGGCCTTCGAGGAGGCCCAGGTCCTACCCCCCCAGGCCTTTCAAAATCCCTTTTGGCCCCAGGTCAACCAGCTCGTGGAAACCTTCAAAGCCGATTTTTTTGACCTGTCCATCCACCTGCAGCAAGCCGAGGATCAGACCCCGGAAGAGCCCTTCCAGGAACGCTGTCTGGTCGTCCTGGATCGCTTCAACGCGCAGTTTGAAGATCTGCGCCGGTCGATCGAGGGCCACGAACTGGCTGGACCTTTCTGGGGTTATATCTTCAAGGAGATATTTCCCTATTTCATGCGCAGCCGTTTTGCGGAACGGGCCTATTACAAACCCAAGGGTTATGCCGGCGACTTTCAGCTGATGGAGATGCTCTACGCCAACACGGCGCGGGGAAACGGCCGGCTGGGCGCGCTGGTGGACCACTGGTGTCTGAACACGGCCGCCGCCCGGGCGGTGCGGGGCCGGCGGGCTTTAATTGCCCGGCTCCTGGAACAGGAGGCCGCCGCTTTCGCCGCCCGGCGCCGGCCCCTGCGCATCCTGAACCTGGCCTGCGGGTCCTGCCGGGAATTGTTCGACTTCCTGGCCGCGGACGCCGACCGAACCCCGGTGGAAGCCCTCTGCGTCGACGCCGATGCGGAAGCCCTGGAATTCACCCATCAGCAGGTAAACGTCTTCCCTCATCAGGCGGTCATCCGCCTCATGCAGGCCGATGTGCTGCGCTGGATCATCGGCCGGGAAAAACACCCCATCGGAACCATAGACTTCATCTACTCGACGGGCCTGGCCGATTACCTGGAGAATCCGTTGTTTCAGACCCTGGCCCGTCAGTCCTACGCGCAATTGAAACCGGGGGGGGTGCTGGTGGTAGGAAACTTCGGACCGGCCAACCCCAACCGGGCTTTTATGGATCATCTGCTGCAATGGAAGCTGATCCACCGCAGCCCGGAACAGCTTAAAGCCCTGATGGCCGGAACCCCTTTCGGTGCCGGAGTGGAGGTGCTCGCGGAACCGGAGGGCGTCAATCTGTTTCTGATCGCCCGCAAACCGACCCAAGATTGAGGAGGCCCCCCTTGTGTGGTTTAGCGCTCTTCACGGCCTGGAACAGGGCGGGATCCGACCTGGAGGGAAATCCCGCATTTTATGAAGACCTGGCCTCCCTGCGAACCGAAACCGCCTACCGGCCCGAAAACAAATAATTTTGCTTTTTTTATTACCGGAGATAGAATAACCGGCCGAAACTATAAACGGAAAACTGGAGGGAAAAATGCTCACTCCCAATGCCGATCTGATGCGCCAGGCCCGGGAAGCCCTGAAAGGGCAATGGGGTCTGGCGGTGGTCGGAAATCTGATTTTTCTGGCCGCCACCTCCGTCACCCAGATCCTGCCCCTGATCGGCTGGGTGGCCAACCTGATCGTCGGAGGTCCCCTGGTCCTGGGCGTGACCCTCTTCTTTCTGGGGCTCAGCCGGGGGCAGGACGTCCAATACTCCCGCCTCTTCGACGGGTTTCAACGCTTCGTCGACGCCCTGATTACTTACCTCCTGCTGGTGCTGTTGATTTTTCTCTGGTCCCTGCTGTTGGTTGTACCGGGAATCATGGCCGCCTTGTCCTATGCCCTGACCTTTTTCCTGATGGCCGACCGGCCGGAGCTGAAAGGGATGGACGCCCTGAAGGAAAGCCGGCGCCTGATGAAAGGCAACCGCTGGAAACTGTTCTGCCTCTTCCTGCGCTTCATCGGTTGGTTCCTGCTGGGGGCCCTGACCCTGGGGATCGGGTATTTATGGGTCATGCCTTATTTGCAGACCACCGCGGCCCGTTTTTATGACGATGTGCGGGGCAACGGAGCGGCGGACGAGGAAGGCGGAACCAAAGTCCGACCGGCCGTTTTGCCCCGACCCCCGCAGCAACCTCCCCGTAAACCCGCCCCGCCCCCCAAACCGGCCGGACCGGCACCGGCGCCTCCCGAGCCCCCCAAGCCCCCGGCCAATCCCCGGGCTCGACTCTGCCTGAGCTGCCATAACCCGATTACGGATCCGGAGGCCAAGGCCT
>JACRCK010000289.1 GCA_016219065.1 Deltaproteobacteria bacterium | reverse complement strand
TCCGGAATTCATGATGTTGCTCAAGGTGAAGTCGATGATGCGGTACAGCCCGCCGAACGGCACCGCCGGTTTCGCCCGGTGGGCCACCAGAACATTCAGGCGGCTCCCCACCCCTCCGGCCAAGAGCATAACCAGGGTCTTGGTCATTACAGGACCTCCCCCGACGGCAGGTCGCCGGCTGGAAAGGCCTTCCGGTCCAGGTGCGGGGAGAGAATGCAGTTGGCCCCGACCCGGGTCCCGGCCGGAACGTAGGTATTATGACCGATAACGGTCAGGCCCGAGGAAAGCAACTGGGGTTGGAGACGATTGGGGACCAGCGGCGATCCCCAGCCCACCCGGCAGCCCTCACCGAAGGTGACCTGCTTGTCGCTGATCACCTTGCGCAGACGGGCCCCGGCCTCCACTACCGTATCGAAAAACAAAATTGAGTCCTCCACTTCGGCCCCTTTTTCTACGACCACTCCCGGAAACAAAACACTCTTGCGGACCCGGCCCTGCACTTCACAACCCGGGGTCAATAAAACCTGGTCCAGGCGGGCCTCGGGCCCGATCCGGGCCGGCTGCCGTTCCGCGATCCTTTCGTGGTCCAGGTTGGTGCGGATCTGCCAATCCTGGAGCCGTAATCGACTTCCCGGAGTCAAAAGATCCATATGGGTTTGCCAGTATTCGTCCAGGGTCCGGGTATACCCCCAGTATCCGGAAAAGGTGTAACCGAAAACCCGATAGGAACCGGTCAGTCCGGGGAGGATATCCCGGCCGAATTCCAAAAGCGGCTTTTCGGCGCTGGACTGCCGCAGGACTTCAAAAAGGACCTGGGGCTTGAACAGATAGATGGTCAGCGAAGCCCAGGGGGAAAGGGGCTGATCCGGTTTTTCCAGGTATTCCCGGAGCCGGCCGCCGGGCCGGCCCTTTTTCTTGTCGATTAAACCCAGGCCGAAGCGATGGCCCTCGCTTAAGGGGACCTTGACAAAGCCGACGGTGACTTCCGCCTTCTGCTCCAGATGAAAATCCACCAGTCGCTGGTAGTTCATGTGGTAGAGGTGGTCTCCGGAGAGGATCAGGACCAGATCGGGTTCGTTGTGGACGATGAACTCCATATTCTGGGCTACGGCGTCGGCCGTGCCGCGGTACCAGTCCCAGTTTTTATGTCCCGAAGACGGCGGCAGCAGGGTCGCCCGGCGGTGGCGCCCGAACATATCCCAGGATTGCCCCGTACCGATATGGGTGATCAGGGAAGTGGAATGATACTGGGAAAGAATCCCCACCCGCCCGATCCGGGAATGCATCAGATTGCTGAGCGCGAAATCGATCACCCGGTAAAGCCCGGCTACGGGGACCGCCGATTTAGGCCGGTCGCTGGTTAGAACGCTGAGTTCATCCACCCGGCCGCCGGCCAGGATGAGGGCGACAATGTTGGGCATGACCCGTTTCCTTTGCTGATTTTTTTACCCCCTCGATTATAGATTTTAAAATGAATAGTGCAATAAAAAGTTAAAACTGCTACCATTCTTCCGGTGATTTGCACCTGCCGAAAAAACGTCCCCTTCACCCGTTCGCCTATTGGATGCCCGGGCCGGGAGGTACGTTAAATCTTACCAAAGGTTTTTATTTTCTTAGGCGCCGCGGTATCCGGCCCCGGAAAGATCCATGTTCAAGGTCCTCGATATCTTTCGAAAAAGCAAGTCCGTGGATCAGGTTTCGGCCGAGAAGCGGTTTTTGCTGCATAAGTACGATCATTTCAAAAGCGTGCTGACCGGAAACAACCGGGCACTGGAAATCATTACCGACCTGGAACACCTCTTTTACGGCGATCAATCCTTTTCCCTCAGCTATATCCAGGAACAGGCCCGGGTCCTGGTCGGCGTGGTTTGCCAGATCGCCGAGGACCTGAACGCCCTGGCCGGCGGGAAATATCCCGACCTTTTCGAAGCCGTCGAACGGGTAGGCAGCGGGATTTTTGCGGAGATGGTCCAGGAAAAAAAGATCGCCCCCACCCCTTTGGTCTTCCCCCTGGCCAGAATCGACAAGGATAAAATCGCGGCTGTCGGCGGCAAGGCGGCCAACCTGGGGGAAATCCGGAACCGGGTCAAATTGCCCGTGCCGGAGGGGTTTGCCGTTTCAGCCTACGCCTGCCAGGTCTTTCTGGAACAAGACGGGCTGGACCTTTGGATCGATCGTCGTTTGAAAGACCTGAATGTCGATGACACGGAAAAACTGCTCCGGACGAGCGAAGAGATCAAAGCCCGGCTCCTGCGGACCACCCTCCCGCCGCAGTTGGAGCAGGAAATCGTGGCGGCCGATGAAGACCTGGAGCGGCAATTCGGGGCCGGCGTTCGTTTGGCCGTCCGGAGCAGCGCCACCAGTGAAGACAGCGAGGCCAGTTTCGCCGGACAGCATTCGACGGTCTTGAACGTGACCCGGGATAACCTGCTGCACGCTTACAAGGAAGTGGTGGCCAGCACCTATAATCCCCGGGCGATCTTTTACCGGCGCAGTAAAGGCTACACCGAGCGGGACGTGGTCATGAGTGTCGCCTGCATCCGGATGATCGAGGCCCAGGCCAGCGGCGTCATGTACACCGTGGATCCCAACGACCGGGACCATGCGGTTTTCATGATCAGCGCCCTCTGGGGGCTGGGCTTGAACGCGGTCGACGGGTCCCAGGCCACGGATTTCTACCAGGTGGAAAAGCAGAAAAGGCGGATCGAGATCAAGGAGACGGCCTCCAAACAGGTCTGGCTTCGATCCGCCCCGGGGGCCGGCCTCCAGGAAGGCCTGGTTCCGGATGACCTGGTGGACCGCCCCTGCCTGACGGATTCCCAGATTCAACTCCTGGTCCATTACGGGTTTAAACTGGAAGACCATTACCGGATCCCCCTGGATATCGAGTGGGCCATGGACCAACGGGGGAAAATATTCGTTCTTCAGGCCCGGCCCCTGGGCTTTACCCTGCCCGCCGGAAGCCCGGCGGAGGCGGCCTCCACGGCCGAAATCGTCGGCTATCCGGTCGTCCTCCAAGGCGGGGCCGCTGCGGCCTACGGGGTGGCCTCCGGATTGGCCTATGTGTTGAAATCGGACCATAACCTCCAGAACGTGCCGGAAGGGGCCATCCTGATCGCGCCCCAGACTTCTCCGAGATACGTGCCGATCATCCGCCGGGTCCGGGGGATCATCACCGATGTGGGCAGCGTCACCGGCCATATGGCCTCGGTGGCCCGGGAGTTCCAGGTCCCGACCCTCGTGGGGACCGGCCAGGCCACGTCTTTGATCCCCCATGGACAGGAAATCACCCTGGATGTCCAAAATCGAATCGTATACCAGGGGCGCGTGGCGGAATTGATTCAGGAGAAACAACCCCTGAATGCCCTCCAGGGCAGCACGACCTATCAGGTCATGGCCGGCATGCTGAAAAAAATCGCCCCGTTGAACCTGGTGGACCCCCAACAGGAGAATTTTAATCCCCGGGGTTGCGAGACCATTCACGACATCATTCGTTTCGCCCATGAAATGGCCATGCAGGAAATGTTTCAAATCGGCGAAGACCTGGACCCGGAGGCCAAGGTCGCCATCCGGCTGCGAACCAGGCTCCCGCTCAATCTGTACCTTATCGACTTGGGCGGCGGGGTGAACGCCGCTCCGGGGGCCCGCGAGGCCACCCTGGAACAGGTGACTTCCATCCCCTTTCAGGCCTTGTTGCAGGGGATGACCCATGAAGGGGTGGAGTGGCTGGGACAGAACAAAATCGATTGGGGCGGCTTTGCCTCCATCCTGATGGAGTCCATCCTGCGGGATCCCCAGCAGCAGGGGGCAATGGGGGGCGCCAGCTACGCGGTCGTTTCGGCCAAATATCTCAACTTCAGCTCTCGGCTGGGGTATCATTTCGCCACGGTGGACACCTATTGCGGCCGGAACATCAACAACAATTACATCACTTTTTATTTCACGGGCGGGGCGGCCGATATCGACCGCCGGAGCCGCCGGGCCCGCCTGATCGCGGCGATACTCAAAAGGCTGGGATTTAAAGTCGACCAGAAAGGTGACCTGGTGCGGGCTCAGATCAAGAAACACGACCAAGAGCTGATCCGGGAAAAATTGGATTTTCTCGGCCGAATGATGGGTTCGGTGCGGCTGCTGGATATGATCCTGTCCGATGAGCAGCGCATCGACTGGTTCGTGGAGGAGTTTTTTAAAGGGAATTATACCTTCCAGCCTCCGGAAGCGAAGCCCGCTTCGCTTCCGGAGGAAACTCGAAACCCGAAGCACTAAATCCGGAACAAAAACCAAGAATCGATCCTCTGAAAACCCGGGAAACAACCAACCTGGTTTCGGTCATTGGAACATTCGAAATTTTGAATTTGTTCCGAATTTCGTGCTTGGAATTTCGAATTTAACCCAAGAGGACTATTATTGCTTAACGCTATCTGGTTGTTCCTGATCCTGGCGGGCACCGGCTTCGCCCTGTTCAGGGATGTCCGGGATTTAGCCACCGACCGCTTTCGTTTCGGGCAAGAGTTGCCGGTCCTGCTGGTCTGGACGCCTTCCGGGGCCGGCGCCCCACAGGCCCGCCGTCCTCAAACCTGCAGTCTGTCCGTTGATCCCCGGGTTTTTCAGCGTTTCTACGGTCTGGCGGAAAGGTCGGGCGGCTCCGTACGGCAGACCGCAGAATTCCTGCCTTTGTCCCCGGGGAAAGGGACCCTCCGCATCCGCTTGGACGAACAGACGCCGCCGCGCTGGAAAGAAATTCTGAAGGCCCAGCGGAATCCGGAATTCCTCCAGGCCCGCCTCCGTTGGAACCCGGGGCCGGATCCCCCGACCTCGGCGGCCCTTTCCTTTGACCCGGTGCGTTTCTCCTCCCTGAATGCCTTGACCCAGGATGGCATCCTGCACTACGCCAAGGTGGCCGTGGAACTGGCCCTCGGGTTGATCGGCATTCTGGCCCTCTGGCTGGGGCTGATGAAGATCGCCGAGCAATCGGGGTTGATCACCGCCCTTTCCCGGTCCTTGAAGCCGTTGATGATCCGCCTGTTCCCAGAAGTCCCCCCCGAACACCCGGCCATGGGCGCCATGATCATGAATATCTCGGCCAACCTGCTCGGCTTGGGCAACGCCGCCACCCCCCTGGGCCTGAAGGCCATGGAGGAATTAAACAAATTGAATTCCCGAACCGGAACGGCCACGGACGCCATGTGCACCTTCCTGGTGATCAATACCAGCAACGTGCAACTGATCCCGGCCACGGTGATCGCCGTCCGGGCCGCCGCCGGTTCCGCCGACCCGACCGAAATCATCGGGGCGGTGATCCTGGCCACCACGGTCAACACCATCGTGGGCATCGCGACGGTCAAATGGCTGGCCCGCTGGAAGGTATTTAGAAAAACGGAGTGATGGAGTAATGGAGTATTGGAGGGCTGGAAAACTGGAGTATTGGAGTATTGAAAAAAAGAGGGCCGGGAATCCGGCTTCCGGAGGTCAGCGGAAACCGTCGCAAGTCTTTTGCCGTTCCATTACTCCCCTCCCTGGCGAGGGTTCTTTTTCATTCGATGTTGGACGTTGAACGTTCGATGTTGAACGTTCGTCTTTATTTTCGTTCTACCCTATGAGTACATTAACCACCATCATCCAGATCCTCTCCCTCCTGGCCATCCCGCTGCTGGTGCTTTTTATCGTCGTCTACGGCGCCGTCAAGAAGGTCAAAATTTACGAGGTTTTTGTGGAAGGGGCCAAAGAGGGGTTTCAGGTGGGGGTGCGGATCATCCCCTATCTGGTGGCCATGCTGGTGGCTATCGGGATTTTCCGGGCCGGCGGGGCCCTGGACTTCCTGACCGGGATGCTGGCTCCGGTTACCGGCTGGCTCGGCATGCCGTCCGAAACCCTGCCCATGGCCCTGATGCGTCCCCTGTCCGGCAGCGGGGCCCTGGGAATCATGGCCGAAACCATCAAGGTCCACGGGCCGGATTCCTTGGTCGGGCGGATGGTTTCCGTCATGATGGGCAGCGGGGAGACCACCTTTTACGTCCTAGCCCTTTACTTCGGCTCGGTCGGCATAACCCGGACCCGCCAAGCCGTTCCCGCCGGCCTCGTCGCCGACCTGGTCGGGATCCTCCTGTCCGTCTGGCTGGTGAACTGGATCTTCCGGTAGTCAATTTTGATTTTTTTAGCAGTCCATAGGTCTTATACGACCGATAGGGCCTATTAAAACCCCCAACCATTACCGCAACTTTATCTTGACAAAATCCAGGTTTTTATTAGACTTTACACCATCCGCCACGGCGTAAAATGGACCCGATCTCAAAAGCTTTATTATGAAAATCGGCGTATTGTCCGACACCCATCTGACCCGGGTCACGAAGGACCTGGAGCGGATTATGAACGACCTCTTCGGCGATGTCGACTTGGTGATCCACGCCGGAGACATGGTCAGCCTGCCGGTCTATCGGTTTCTGCAGCAGCGCCCCATCGAAGCCGTTCAGGGGAACATGGACGACTGGGCCCTCCGTAAAGAATTACCGGAGAAAAAAATCCTCACCCTGGGGGACTTTAAGATCGGGCTCAGGCACGGCTGGGGTTCGCCCCTGGGACTGGAAGAACGACTGCAACGGGAATTTTCAGGGCTGAACGCCGTTATTTACGGGCATTCCCATCTTGCGGCCAACCATTGGAGCAGCGGAATTTTTTTCTTTAACCCCGGTGCCTTTTCCGGATACCGGGGAAAACCTTCCGTCGGGATACTCCACCTGATGGCGGATATTCGGGGTGAAATCATCGAACTGTAGGAGGAATAGTGTGAAAGTCTTGTGGGCCCCCTGGCGAATGGAATATATTCTGAACAACGACAAAGAACCGGGTTGCATTTTCTGCCCCCCTGCGAAAGACGATCTCAAGGAACGGCTCATCCTGTACTGGGGGGAAACCACTCTGGTCTTGATGAACAAATATCCTTATAACAACGGGCATCTGCTGGTGGCCCCGGTCAGGCATGTCCCGAATTTGGACACCCTGTCCACCCGGGAAATGGCCAAGCTTCTGGGAATGGTCCGCCAGTCGGTGGCCATTCTGAAGCAGGTGATCAATCCGGAAGGCTTCAATGTGGGTCTGAACCTGGGCCGGGTGGCCGGGGCCGGAATCGCCGACCATCTTCATTTTCATATCGTCCCCCGCTGGAACGGCGATACCAATTTCATGGCCGTGGTGGGTGACCTGCGGGTGATACCCGAGCACCTGGACCAGACCTTTGATCGCTTAAGCGACTACTTCCAGAAAGTCCGTGAAGATCAAGGGTAACATGACCAACCTGAAATTCATCCTCTACTCCTTCCTTTTTATCCTGTTCCTGCTTTTTATCGTCCAAAATTATTCCACGTTGACCGCGCCCCATTCCCTGCACCTGAACCTGATGCTGGCCAACCTGGAAACGGTCCCCCTCCCCTTTTATATCCTGGCCCTCACCCTTTTTTTTCTGGGCTTTTTTCTGGCCCTGCTGCTCAGTATCTTTCCCAAAAAGAAACTGAAAAAGGAATTGCGGGACTGCCGGCAGCAAAACCGAGAGCTGGAACAGCGGTTAATAGCCCGGGCGGAACCTGCGCCGAGGAGCGCGTCTCCGCAGGCGACCCCGGCCGAGGCCGTTAAAAATAATCCCCAAGGCTAATAATAAATTGTTAATTATTAATTATTAACGGACCAGACGTTTTTTAACCAGCACCCAGTGACCAGCAACTGAATATAGATCCATGACCCCTAAGCTGACCCCTATGCTGGAGCAATATCTGGAAATCAAAGAGCGGCATAAGGACTATATTCTCTTGTATCATCTGGGCGATTTTTTTGAGATGTTTTTTGAAGACGCCCTGGTGGCTTCCCGAGTGCTGGAAATCACCCTGACCTCCCGCAACAAAGGGGCCGCGGATCAGATTCCCATGTGCGGTGTCCCGGTTCAGGCCGCCCCGGGCTATATCGCCCGTCTGATAGAACGGGGTTATAAGGTGGCTCTTTGCGAGCAGATGGAAGACCCGCTGCAGGCCAAAGGGATTGTCCGGCGGGCGGTGACCCGCCTGATTACTCCCGGGTCTTTTCTGGAAGGTCCGGAACCGGGTAACCGTTATCTCCTGTCCCTGGCCGCCCGGGGGGGGCGGATCGGGCTGGCCACGGCCGACCTGTCCACCGGGGAATTCCGGGTGACGGAAGTCCAGGACCCGGGAAAGGCCTGGGAGGAGGTCGGCCGGATTCAACCCGCGGAAATCCTGCTGCCCCGGTCGCTACAGGAACCGGCCCCCGATCAGGAATGGCTCCGGGCGCTGGCGGCCTATTTTTGCACTTACGGCGCGGATACCCTTTTCGATCTTGGGCGGGCGGAAACCCTGCTGCAGGAACATTATCAGGTCCATTCTCTGGCCGGTTTCGGGCTGACCGAAAACCCGGAAGGGCTCCGGGCCGCCGGGGCCTTGCTGGCCTACCTGAAAGAAACCCAGCAGGGCGACCTACCCCATCTGAAAACCCCGGCCGTCTATACCCTGTCTGAAACCATGATCCTCAGCGAGTCCGCTCAAAGACACCTGGAGCTGACCCGCACTCTGTACCGGGGCACCCGGCAGGGTTCCCTGATCTCGGTCCTGGACCAGACCCGGACGGCCATGGGCAGCCGCAAACTACGACAGTGGCTGACCTATCCCCTGCTCGATTTGAACCGAATTCAGGAACGGCAGGACCGGGTGGAAGCCCTGGTGGAGGATCCGCCCCTGCGCCGGCAGGTGCGGGAATTATTGCAGCCGGTTTACGACATCGAACGACTGACGGCCAAAACCTGTCTGAATCAGGCCACCCCCCGCGATCTGGTAGCCCTGAAAAACTCTCTCCGTCCGTTGGCCGCCCTCCGGGAGGCCCTGTTGCAAAGCAGCTTCCCCGGACTGCGGGAGGCCGGGGAGAAGCTGGAAACCCTGGAGGACGTAGCCGAAATCCTCCACCGAGCCCTGCTGGATGAGCCGTCGCTCACGATCCGGGACAAGGAGGCCCGCCTGATCCGTCGGGGCTATCACCTCACGCTGGACCAGTACCTGCAGGTCAGCCGGGAAGGGAAGGAGTGGATCTCCGCCCTGGAAGCCAAGGAACGGAAACGAACCGGTATTTCGTCCCTCAAGGTCGGCTATAATCGGGTTTTCGGCTATTATATCGAAGTTTCCAAAACCAATCTACACCTGGTTCCGGAAGATTTTCAGCGTCGCCAGACCCTGGCCAACGGGGAGCGTTTTCTCACCCCCGAATTGCAGGAATACGAAACCCTCGTCCTGGAAGCCGAAGACCAACGGTGGCAGTTGGAAGTGCAACTGTTTCAGGAACTCCGGCAGCAGATAGGTCGGGAAAACCAGCGACTGCAGCGCGCCGCCGATCAGGTTTCGGAACTGGACGTTTTGGCTTCCCTGGCCCAGGTCGCCCAGGAAAATCATTACTGCAAACCGCTGCTCCGGGAGGGGGACGCCCTGATCATCCAGGAAGGCCGGCATCCCGTCATCGAAAAGCATTTGCCGGCCCAGCACTTTGTCCCCAACTCCCTGGCCCTGGATAACGAGGAACGGCAGATGATCATCATCACCGGTCCCAACATGGCCGGAAAATCCACCATCCTGCGCCAGACGGCCCTGATTGTCCTAATGGCCCAGATGGGTTCGCTGGTGCCGGCCGATGCGGCCGAGATCGGCCTGGTGGATCAGATCTTCACTCGGGTCGGGGCCTCGGATGACCTCTCCCAGGGACAGAGCACCTTCATGGTGGAGATGCAGGAGACGGCCCGCATTTTACATCAGGCCACCGAGCGCAGCCTGGTCCTCCTGGATGAAATCGGCCGGGGGACCAGTACCTACGATGGCTTGAGCATCGCCTGGGCGGTGGCGGAATATCTGCATGACTGGCGGGGTAAAGGGGTAAAAACCCTCTTCGCCACCCATTACCATGAATTGACGGACTTGACGCAAACCAAAAAAAAAGTTAAAAACGTTCATGTGGCGGTGAAGGAATTCAACAACCAGATCCTCTTCCTGCGGAAGCTGCAGGAGGGGGGTACCAGCCGGAGCTATGGGATCCAGGTAGCCCGCCTGGCCGGCCTGCCCGAAGCGGTGATTGCCCGAGCCCGCGAAGTATTGGAGAACCTGGAGAAAGGGGAATTGGATCCCTGGGGCATTCCCACCCTGGCCCGTACGGCCCAGGGGCCGGAGGGAAAAATCCCGGCCCAGATGGAAATCTTTCCTCGGCCGGAGAGCCTGCTGGAAGCAAGGATCCGCAACCTAGTCCTGGATCATTTAACCCCTTTTCAGGCCCTGCTGGTCCTGAAGGAATTGAAAGAAAGCCTATCATGACTTTGATCCGGCCGCTCAAGGGTTCCTTCAAAATCTCGATCCCGGCCATCCTGCTGCTGGTGGCCACCGTCTGTTTCATCCAAATGGCCTCGCCTCCGGCCTCGGCCGCCGACGATCTGGAAGAGCGCTATCTGGAAACTCGGAAAAATTTCCTGGCCCTGGAAAAATCCCCCCAGCGGCTCCTGCGCCAGAACTGGCAGCCGATTCTCGATCAGTTCAAACAGTTCTACAAAATGTACCCCGATACGCCGACCGGGGAAAAATCCATGTTCATGGTCGGCCGGGTTTATTTAACCCTTTACCCGTGGTCGGGTTCCGCCGCTGACCTGGACCAGGCCGTGGATCATTTTACCCGTTTCTTAAACCATTACCCGCAGAGCCCCCTGGCGGACGACGCCCAGTTTAAACTGGCGGAAATTCAGTTCCGCTACCGAAAAAACCCGGAACGGGGCCGGGAATTGGCCCAGGAGCTGCTGGCCAAATATCCCCAGGGGGATATGAGAAAGAAGACCGAAGAGCTATTGGCCCAAGAACCCAAAGAAAGCCGGCCCCAGGAACCGGCCGCCCCGGTCCTCCCGACCGAGGTAAAAAACGACACCCCGGCCCCGGAAGACGTTAAAGGCGGCCCCCCAGCAGCCGGCGATCCGAAGCCCTTGCCCCTGGTCACCGGTCTCCGCCATTGGACGACCCCGGACTACACCCGCATCGTGGTGGATGTGGGAGAAAAGATATCCTTCAAGCAACGCCTGCTTAAAAAAGACCCGACAATCGAAAAGCCGCAGCGTCTTTACCTGGACCTCTATCCGGCGCGCCTGGGAAAAGGGGTGAAGGACCCCATTACCATTGAGGACGGACTGCTGCGCTCCGCCCGGGCCGGACAATACGACCTTTCCACCGTGCGCATCGTGCTGGACATCGAAAGCATCAAGGGTTACAAGGTCTTTTCCCTGGAAAACCCTTTTCGGATCATCGTCGACGTGACCGGCAAGGAAAAAGAAAAAGGGAAAGAGGAAAAAGGCGTTGCGGCGGTGCCTGAACCGCCGGCCCGGGATCTGAAACTATCCCTGGCCCAGCAACTCGGGCTGGGTATCAAACGAGTGGTGATCGACGCCGGACACGGCGGAAAAGACAAAGGGGCCATCGGGGAAGGCGCTCTCTATGAAAAAGATTTGACTTTACTGCTGGCCAGAAAACTGGCCCAGCGGGTCCGGCAGGAGTTGAAAGTTCAAACCGTCCTGACCCGGGACAGCGACCGTTTCCTGCCCCTGGAGGAACGAACGGCCATCGCCAACACCAAACAAGCCGACCTTTTCATATCGATCCATATCAATGCCAGCCCGAATCCCCTGGCCCAGGGCTTTGAAACTTATTTTTTAAACCTGGCCAGCGATGAAGAATCCATCCGGGTGGCGGCCCGGGAAAACGCCACCTCCACCAAACGGATGGGGGACCTGCAAAAAATCCTCAAGGACCTCATGCTGAATACCAAGATCGACGAATCCTCCCGGCTGGCCCACCAGGTGCAAAACCACCTGGTGGAAACCGTTAACGGTAAATTCGGACCGGTGAAAAATCTGGGAGTCAAACAGGCCCCCTTTTATGTCCTGATCGGGGCGCAGATGCCCTCCATCCTGGTCGAGACCTCCTTTATCAGCAATGCCCAGGAAAGGGAGCGCCTGCTCCAGGAGGAGTACCAGGATCACATTGTGGATGGGATATGTAAGGGGATAGAACGGTATGTAAGGGAGACCAAGCTGGGGTGGGAACAGCCAGAGGTCCCTGCGGGACGGGCAGCCCGGAAGTAAAATCAAAAACGAATAATTAAAAACCAATAATCAATTCTTAATTGCTAACGGAAGAACGATAGGCCGGCTATAGGCCCTCCGCTGCCATCCAAGCCTTTAAATCCTCCAGGGCCCTTTGGGCCAAACGCTCCCCTTTCAATTTTTTAGGGATTTTTCCGGTTAGCGGCGGGAACAGGCCGAAATTAATGTTCATGGGTTGAAATTCTTTGACCGGTTCCCGGGAAATATGGCCGATCAAGGCCCCCAGGGCCGTGGTGGGGGGGGGAACTGCCGCGGGCCGCTCTTCCAGCACCCGCACGGCGTTAATCCCGGCCAGCAGGCCCATGGCCGCCGATTCCACATAGCCTTCCACTCCGGTGATCTGTCCGGCCAGGAGAATCCGGGGGTCCGCCTTGAGCTGCAGGGAGGGGAAAAGCACCTGCGGGCCGTCCAGAAAAGTGTTCCGGTGAATGCTCCCCAAACGGGCAAATTCCGCGTTTTCCAGTCCGGGGATCAAGCGAAAGACGCGTTCCTGTTCCTTCCACTTCAATTTGGTTTGAAACCCGACCAGATTGAACAGGCTGCCGCTCCGGTTGTCCTGACGGAGCTGGACCACAGCGTGGGGGACCTTTCCCGTGCGCGGGTCGGGCAAACCCACGGGTTTCATGGGGCCAAAACGCAGCGTATCCCGTCCCCGCTGGGCCATGATTTCGATGGGCAGGCAGCCCTCAAAATATTTGGGCTCTTCGAACGAATGGAGGGGAACCATTTCGGCCGTCAGCAGGGCCTGCAGGAAGCGATCGTACTGGGCCTCGTCCAACGGGCAGTTGATGTAATCCTCCCCCCCGTGACCGTAGCGGGACCCCCGGTAAACCCGACTTTCCGTGATGGATTCCGTATAAACGATGGGGGCGATGGCGTCGTAGAAATGGAGTTGTTCCGACCCCACGAGGCGGGCCAGGGATTGGACCAGGAGGTCGGAAGTCAAGGGGCCGGTGGCCACCACCAGCGGGCGGTCGGGCGGTACCGCAGCCACTTCCCGACGCTCCACTCGGATTCGTGGATGACCCGATCTCTTTTCGGTAATATGGCGGGCGAAGGCCTCCCGGTCTACGGCCAGGGATTTCCCGGCGGGTACCTGGTGGCCCAGGGCCGCTTCCAGGACCAGGGCACCGAGCCGGCCCATCTCTTCCTTTAACAGGCCAACGGCATTATGGAGGTCCCGGGACCGGAGGGATTTGCTGCAAACCAGTTCTGCCAGGTCCGCAGACTTTTGTGACGGCGAAAAAACACGGGGTTTCATCTCCAGCAACTCCACCGTCACTCCGCGCCGGGCCGCCTGCCAGGCCGCCTCGCAGCCCGCCAGCCCGCCGCCGATGATGATAATTCTGTTTTGTGGAATCAATGGGTCAACTGCAAGTCGAGCATCAAAATTAAAAAAGGTAGAGTACGGATGACGGATGACAGACGGCGGAAAATATCGTTTATGATCATGTCTCTTCTGTCCTCTGCCCTCTGTTCTCCGTCCTCTGTCTTCTGTCCCCTACTCCGCCTTCGTCTCCTTGTACCCGCATTCCTTCTTGATACAGGCCAGAAAGGTCCCTTCTTTCTTGCTGGACTTTTCCACCATCAGGGGTGACTGGCATTGAGGACAGGTCTGTTTCACCGGTTTTCCCCACAACAGGAAGCTGCATT
>JACRCK010000285.1 GCA_016219065.1 Deltaproteobacteria bacterium | reverse complement strand
CCGCCCCGGAGAATGGCGGCATCCGTCCCTTCGATGGCCTCCACGGCCACTACGGCACATTTACGGACCACCAGGCACTGCCCGATATCCAGCCGGCCCAGTTCCTTGGCCAGGGGCCAGCCAAAGGCGATGTCTTTTTCTTCCTCCTCCGTCGGCTTCCGGCGGGTCAGGATTCCGGCCGGGGCCAGGAGGGAGGGCAGCAGGGTCGTGGAAGGCAGGACCCGCAGTCCTTCCTTTTCCAGTTCCTCGGCCACGGTTCTTAAAATCAGGTCGTCTTTCCGCTGGGTCATCCGGGCCAGGAGCTTGAGGCCTTTTAAATCCGGCCGGGCCCGGGAGAACAATTTCTTCTTGTCCACTCCCCCGGCCATGATCACCTGGGTCACGGCCTCCTTCCTGAAAATCCGGATCATCTTGCCCAGTTCTCCCAGGCGGATCCAGTGAATGACATCCACCCCCGAGGCCAGCTCGGGTTGGGTTTCCCCCTGGTGGGCCACCGCCACGATCTTTTTTCCCTCCGCCCGGGCGGCCTGGGCCACCAGCAGGGGAAACCGCCCGTTTCCGGCAATCAGGCCTATGGGCGGTGAATCCGTCATCGGCGGGGGATGCCCCGTTGGGATTGGCGGATAAAATCCAGGAACTGCGTGACTTCGGGGAGCAACGGCACTTCTTTTTCCACCTTGTGCATGGCATCCTGAATGGTCAGGTGCGAACGGATCACGGTCTGGTAGGCCTTTTTCAGGGCCAGGATCACTTCGTTGGAAAAGTTATACCGTTTGAGGCCGACGATGTTCAAGCCGAACAATTTGGCCCGTTCCCCCGAGGCCAGCACAAAGGGCGGGATGTCCTGGGAAACCCCCGTTTTCCCCCCCACATAGGCGTGGGAACCGATACGGACGAACTGGTGGACGGCGGACAATCCCCCAATGACGGCATGATCCTCCAAGGTAACGTGACCGCCCAGGGTGGCCACGTTGACCATGGTGATCCCGTTCCCCAGATGGCAGTCGTGAGCCACATGCACATAAGCCAGCAGGAGGTTCTGGTTGCCGATGGTGGTGACCCCGCCCCCGTCCGGGGTACCCCGGTTGATGGTGACGTATTCCCGAATGACGTTTTCATCGCCCATGATCAGCTCGGTTTTTTCCCCTCTGAACTTCTTATCCTGGGGAGGGGTGCCGACGGAGGCAAAGGGATAGATCCGGCAATCCCGGCCGATTTTGGTATAGCGGTCGATGTAGACGTGGGCGCCGATTTCCGTACCGGCCCCGATGACCGCCTCCCCCTCGATGACGCTGTAGGGTCCCACCACTACGGTGGGGTGCAGTTCGGCCTGTGGATCGACGATGGCCGTGGGATGTATCAATGACATGAGGGGCTATGCCTCCTTGCTTGCGGAATTTTCTCGCGCATCGGTTACGGCCGCCGTTAATTCGGCCTCGGCCGCCAGGGCTTCCTGAACCAGGGCCCGGCCCTGCATCTTCCAGACCCGTCCCCCGGTGCGCAAGGCCGTGAGTTCCAGGATCAACTGGTCTCCCGGCACAACCGGCCGGCGAAATTTCACTTTATCAATCGCCATGAAGAAAATCAGTTTGCCCTGCAGGGCCTCGTTGGATTTATAAGCCAGGATCCCGCCCACCTGGGCCATGGCTTCCAGGATCAACACCCCGGGCATGATCGGCTTGCCCGGGAAATGCCCCTGGAAAAAAGGCTCATTGATGGTTACGTTTTTCAACCCGGTTATTTTTTCATTGGCGGTGTAATCCAGGATCCGATCCACCAGCAGGAAGGGATAGCGGTGCGGCAAGAGGTTTAAGATTTCCAGGTGGTTAATCTCCATGTTCGGGACTCCTTCCTTTCTCCAATCGGGCTTCCAGTTCGCGAACCCGCTCTTCCAGGGACCGCAAGCGTTGCTGCATCTCCGGCAGGCGGGGCAGCACCATCCGGCTGCGCAGATAGGTCTGATGGGGCATGGTCGGATTTCCGGAAACGACCTGCCCCGGCGGAATGGATTTGGCCACGCCCGACTTGCCGCTGACGATGACCCGGTCGCCGATGGTGATATGCCCGGCGACGCCGGTCTGACCCGCCAAAACCACGCCCCGGCCGATGGTGGCGCTCCCCGATATGCCCACCTGAGCGATCAGCAGGGAATGTTCCCCTACGACCACATTGTGGGCGATATGGACCTGGTTGTCGGTTTTGACCCCCGTCTTGATCCAGGTCTTGCCCAGGGCCGCCCGGTCGATGGTATTGTTGGCCCCGATCTCGCAGTCGTCGTCGATCTGCACGATCCCCAACTGGGGGATCTTGACGTGCCGTTCACCGTCCTGGGCGAAGCCGTAGCCGTCGCTTCCGATTACCGTGCCGCTGTGAATAATGACCCGGGACCCGATGCGGGAGCCCGCCAGAATGGAAACATTCGGATAGACGACCGTGTCGGCCCCGACCCGGACGTCATCACCCAGATAGACCCCGGGATAAATACAAACCCCGGCCTCCAGGTGAACCCGGTCCCCGAGATAGGCCAACGGATACACCGAGACGCTCTCGGCCAACCGGCAGTCCTGGCCCACCCGGGCCAGCGGATCCACTCCCCGGGGCGGCGCGACGGTCGGGGCGAAAAACATGGCCAGCCGGGCATAGGCCAGGTAGGGCCGGTCGGTAATGAGCAGCGGCCGGGTGGTTTCAGGCGGCGGTGAACCGACGATGACCGCCGAGGCCCCGGTCCGGGCCAGTTCCGCGGCGTAGCGGGGATTGACCAGGAAAGTGATTTCACCCGGCCGGGCCTCCCGAATGCCGTTCAGGCCCGTAATGAGTTCCCGGCATTCGCCGCGGACTTCTCCGCCCACGATTTCCGCCAGGCGTTCCAGGGGCACGCCCTGATTTTTTACGGCTGGACCCTCCATGGCCGGGAGCTATTTCTTCTTTTCTTTCGGCTTGCCTTCGTTGAAGAGCTTGATGATCTTGTCGGTGATGTCGATGCTCTTGTTATAGTACACCACGCCGCTTTTGGCTTCCAGGATCATGGTGTAGCTCTCGTCCTTGGCCAGCTTGCTGGTGACTTCGAACAAATCGTTCAACAGCGGCTGCATGGCGTTGTACTCGTCCTTGCGCATTTCTTCTTCTTTTTCCCGGACCAGGTCCCGGAAATCCTCTTCCTTGCGAATCAGTTCCTTCTCCTTGTCGCGGCGGGCATCGGCATTCAGGACGCTGGCCTTTTTGGTGAACTCGTCCCGATTCTTTTTCAATTCATCCCGTTTCAGGCTGAGGTCTTTTTTAATGCGCTCCGATTTATCCTGCAGCAGTTTTTTGGCCTTTTTCCCGGCCTCGGCCTGGTCCAGGCATTTTTGCAGATCCAGGATCCCGATCTTAAAGGGTTCACTGGCCCGGGCCGGTTGGGCCAGCAGCAGCACGGACCCGACCAGGGCCACCGCCAGGGTTTTCCAAACAGACTTAGACATGCCCATCCTCCTTAAAAATTAAAAAAATGTCCCGATGCTGAAATCCCAGTTGCTGGTGTCCTCACCGGGTTTGGGATCGATATTATACCCCCACTCCAGGCGCAGGGGGCCCATGGGGGAATACCAGCGCACACCGACCCCCACGGTTTTCTTGAAGTTGCTGGCGTCGATGGGATCGTCCTTCAGGTAGACATTGCCGGTGTCGAAAAACAGGACCCCCTTGACCCCGGCCTTTTCTATGACGGGGAAGATGTATTCCAGGTTGAATTGCACCATCTTGTCCCCCCCGAATTTGTTTCCGGTCACCGGATCGACCACCCCGATGTCATAATACTTAAAGCCCCGGATGGAATTGATGCCGCCCAGGTAAAATTTTTCATAGTCGGGAACCTTCCCGTGTTCCTGGATATAACCCGCTTTCCCATTGACGAAAAAGGTGGTGCCCCAGAACAGCGGGAAGTACCATCCTGAACCGGCCAGATACCGCGTAAACTGGCTGGTTCCTCCCAGGGGCCCGCCGGCGTATTCCACCGAAAAGCTGTTCAACGATCCCTTGGTGGTGTTGAACAACTGGTCCCGGGAATCCCGCTTCAGCGTAAACCGGAGGCTGCTGGTGGTGTTCTGGCCCTCGCTGTTCCTGATCGGGTCCGGGGCGTTGGCTTGGACGTTCGACACGTTGGCGTCGTCGTAGGTATAGGTCAGATAACCCCGGGTGAAATCCCCCCAGAGCAGGTACCCGAGATCGACGGTTCCGCCGAAACTGTCTTTGGTGTACTCGTCATACTCCCGGATCCAGTTGTACAGGGAGGCCCCGGCGGACAGCGGAATATCAAACAGCCAGGGTTCGGTAAAGGCCAGGTTGTAGCGGGTGTTGCGGGTGCTCAGGTAGGCGTCCAGGCTCAGGCGCTGCCCCCGGCCGAAGAGATTCCGCTGGGCAATCTGGCCCATGACGGAGAACTGATCCGCCGCGCTGTACCCGACCCCCATGGAGAAGGATCCGGTCATCTTTTCCTTGACCTCCACCTTCAGATTCATCCGGTCTTCCTGGCTGCCCGGGGTGGTGGAAATATTGATTTCTTCAAAAAAGTCCAGGCGGTTGAGGTTTTCGTTGCTGCGGCGGAGCCCCGCGGCGTCGAACAGGCCCCCTTCGGCCACCTTGAATTCGCGGCGAATGACCTTGTCGCGGGTTTTGGTATTGCCCACGATATCAATCCGTTCGAAATAAACCTTCGAGCCTTTTTTGATCTCGTAGACCAGGTCGACCTGGGGTCCGGCCGGGTCCTCCTTGATCTGCGGGATGATCTCGGCAAAGGCAAAACCATCCAAGGAATAACGGTCGACCAGTTTCAGCACATCGTTGCGGATGACTTCCCGGTTATAGAACTTTTCTTTTCGGATGGCCAGGCCGGCCAGCATCTTTTCCTTGGGCTCGATCAGTTCCCCCTGGATATCCACCGTCCCCATTTTATACTGGACATTCTCCTCGATGGGGATGGTCACATAAAGCCAGTCCCCCTCGTGCTTGACTTCCGGTTCCCCCACCTTGGCCTTCAGGTAGCCCCGGTTGTAATAGAAGGCCGAAATTTTTTCCAGGTCTTTTTCCAGCAGTTCCTTTTTATAAAGGCCCGAAGAGGTGATCCAGGAGAGGAAATCCTTTTCATTGGTCTCCATGATGGACAGCAACTGTTTAACCTTGAAGGCCTTGACCCCCTGAAAAGTGATCGTCTTGATGTAAACCTTCCGCCCCTCCACGATATTGAAGGCTACGGTAACCGACTGCTTGTCCTCCGGTTGGACCTCTGGATTGATCTGAACGTTGAAATATCCCTTGGACTGGTAAAAGGTTTTAAGTTTCTCCAGACTCTCATTCACCGCGTTCATGTTCAGGATGGCGAAAGGTTTCAGGGTGACCTGATCGCGCAGTTCTTCTTCCTTGAAATCCTTGTTGCCTTTGAACTCTATTTTTTTCACGAAAGGGCGCTCAGTAACGTTAAAAATCAGTTTTTTTCCTTCCGGAACCGTTTCCGTTTCCACCCGGACATCCGAAAAATAGCCCATCTTGAAAATGGCCCGCAGATCCTGATCCACCAGGTCGGGCTGATAGGCCTCCCCGGGTTTGGATTTGAGTTCCCGCTCCACGGCCTGGGATTCGATGCGCTGGCTGCCGCGGATCTGGATGGAGGCCACCTTTTCCAGTCCTGTAATTTTCAGGGCCAGTTCCTTGGAAAAGCGATCCACCAGTTTGAGGACATTTTCCAGACCTTCCTCGGAAAGGGAAAAGGTCTGGGGGGGTTGATCCTTGTTGACCTCGAGCAGGTTCCCGGCCAGGGTGACCCGTTGCCCGATCTTGGTCACGCTGCCGTAGACCACCCGGCCGACCCCCAGAGACCGGCCTATCCGGCGCAATTCCTCCCAGGAGGAGGGGATTTTTTGGGTCAGCCAGGGCTCCACTTCCTGCAGGGGCAGCACCGGTATTTTCTGACGGCTCAAGCTGCCCTGCAGCGCTTCCAGGATGTTTTTCTGCAGGTAGTTCAAGTCTTCCTGGCTGTAAATGGTGAACGGCAGTACGGCCGTTTGATTTTCCGCAGCCGCCACGGTGCCTGCCGTCCCCAGCAGGGTGCCGATAAGGACCAGCGCCAGCGTTCGCCATCCCCTTTTCTCCATGCCTCGCTACCCCCCTAAAAATGATTTAACTCGACGGCCTGACCGTCCCGGATTTCAATTTTTCTGTTGAACTGACTGGCCAGTTCCAGGTTGTGGGTCACCATCACGAAGGTAATCCCTTTTTGCTGATTCAATTCCATAAACAGATCCAAAACCTGCTCCCCGGTCTTCCGGTCCAGGTTGCCGGTCGGTTCATCGGCCAGGACCAGTTCCGGGTCCTGGACCAGGGCCCGGGCAATGGCCACCCGCTGCTGTTCTCCGCCGGAGAGTTCCCCGATACGGTGGGTCATCCGCGCTTCCAGTCCGACCTGGGTCAGCAGGCGCTGGGCCCGCGCCCGCGCCTCCTCCCGCTGTTCCCGGGCGATCAGGACCGGCATCATGGTATTTTCCAGGGCATTGAACTCCGGCAGGAGGTGGTGAAACTGGAAAACAAAGCCGATTTTCCGGTTGCGGAACCGGGCCATCTCCCTGGGCTCCAGGCCGAAAATATTCTGGCCCTCGAAAAGCACTTCTCCGCGGGTCGGCCGATCCAGGGCGCCCAGGATATGCAGCAGCGTGGATTTACCGACCCCGGAGGACCCCACCACCGCCAGGGCGTCTTTCCTGAAAACTTGCAGGTTCAGCCCTTTCAGCACCTCTACCCGGTGTTCGCTGGTAAGATACCATTTATCGAGATCTTTTACTTCTAAAAAGGGCGTTACCAAGGGAAAAACACCTCTTATTCGTAGCGGATGGCCTCTACCGGATCAAGCCGGGAGGCCTGCCAGGCCGGATACAGGGTAGCGATAAAGGTGATCCCCAGCGTGGCGACCACCACAAACAGGATATCCGTCCCCTTCATCAGCACCGGCAGGGAGGAAATATAGTAGACATCGCTGGGCAGCTTGATAAATTGATACCGTTTCAGAATTTCACAGAGGCCGATCCCCCCGGCCAGGCCGAGGATAGTCCCCACCACCCCGATGATCAGGCCTTCCAGCACGAAAATTTTGAGGATGCTGCTGGCCGTGGCCCCCATGGACTTCAGGATGGCGATGTCCTTGGTCTTTTCCATGACCACCATGATCAGGGAAGAGACGATGTTGAAGGCCGCCACCAGGATGATCAAGGTCAGGATGATGAACATAACCAGTTTTTCCAGCTTCAAGGCCGAAAACAGGTTTTTATTCATCCGCATCCAGTCCTTGGTCCAGTAGGGAAAACCCAATTTTCCCTTGATCGCTTGGGCAATTTCCGCGGCTTCGTAGATATCCCGGGTTTTCACCTCCAGCCCGGTGACCCGGCCTTCCAGGCCCAGAAACGCCTGGGCCTGGGCCAGGGAAATAAAGGAGATGGTGGAATCGTATTCATACATTCCGGATTCGAAAGTCCCTACCAGCCGAAAGGCCCGCATCTTGGGTACCCGGCCCAGCGGGGTCACGTCACCCAAGGGGGAAACCACCGAAACCGTATCTCCCAGGGTCAAGCCCAGTTGTTTGGCCAGTTCCTGTCCCAGAACGATCCCCGGCAGGGCGGCCCCGTCCTTTCCGGCCACCCCCGGGCCCGGTTCTTCCAGGGCCCGCCACGACCCGGTGCGGATGATCCGGTCCAGGATGATCACCCGGCGGGCGGAATCGATTTCCAAGCCGCGGAGCACCGCCCCGGTCACCTGGCGGGAAGTGCTCAAAAGCACCTGCGTCAGGATAAAGGGGGTCGCCCCGGTAACGCCGGGGACTTTCTCCACCTTCTGGCGCAGCCGGGAATAATCGTCGATGCTGTTATCCCAGCTCAGGACCAGCACATGGGCATTGAGACCCAGGATCTTATTTTTTAAGTCATTTTCGAACCCGCTCATGACGGCCAGGACGATGATCAGGGCCGTCACCCCCAAGGCCACCCCGCCGATGGAAATCAGGGTGATGATCGAAATGAAGGTTTGTTTCCTCTTGGCTTTCAGGTAGCGGAAACTGACGAAAAATTCAAAGGACATGGAGTCGTCAGTTTTCCGGGCGCAACTGGGGAAACAGGATCACCTCCCGGATCGAGGGGGCGTCGGTGAGCAGCATGACCAGCCGATCGATGCCGATCCCTTCCCCGGCCGTAGGGGGCAGTCCGTACTCCAGGGCCTGGACATAATCCCGGTCCATCACCTGGGCCTCATCGTCTCCGGCCTCGTGGGCCTTCATCTGTTCCAGAAAACGCTCCCGCTGATCCAGAGGATCGTTCAACTCGGTAAACCCGTTGGCGATTTCCCGCCCGGAAATGAAAAGTTCAAAACGGTCGGTGAGTTCCGGGTTTTCCCGGCTCCGTTTGGCCAGGGGAGAGACTTCGATCGGATAACCGGTGACAAAGGTCGGCTGCCGCAGTTTCGGTTCCACCACCTGTTCGAAAATTTTGGTCAAAGCCTTGCCCGGTCCGTCGCCGGCCCGCAGTTGGGCGCCTTGATCCCTGGCCAGGGCCACCGCCCGGTCCGGGTCGGCCAGCACAGCGGCCGGCAGGCCGCCGATTTCCTGCAGGGCCTCCAGAAAGGTTATCTTCCGCCAGGGCGGGGTCAAATCAATGGACTCGCCCTGATAGGGAAAGGTTAAAGTCCCCCTGACGGCCGAAGCCAGTCCGCTGACCAGCAACTCGGTGAAAGCCATGAGATCCTGATACGTGGCGTACGCCTGGTAAAATTCCATCATGGTAAATTCCGGATTGTGCTGGATGGAAATGCCTTCGTTGCGGAAATTGCGGTTGATTTCAAAGACCCGCTCCAGCCCGCCGATGACCAGACGTTTCAGGTACAACTCCGGGGCAATGCGCAGAAACAAGGGCATGTCCAGGGTGTTATGATAGGTTTTGAACGGTTTGGCGGTGGCCCCGCCGGGGATGGGCTGCATCATCGGGGTTTCCACTTCCAGGAAGCCCCGTTCGTTCATAAAGGAACGAATCAAGGAGATGATGCGGGACCGGGTTTCGAAAATCTGCCGGACCGCGGGATTGACCAGCAAATCCAGATACCGCTGCCGATAACGCTGTTCCACGTCGGTGAGGCCGTGGAATTTTTCCGGCAGCGGCAGCAGGGCCTTCGACAGCAGGACCGCCTCTTTGACCAGCAGGGTCAGTTCCCCGGTTTTGGTGCGGAAAAGGGAGCCGGCCAGGCCCACGAAATCCCCGATATCCAGTTTTTTGAACAAGCCGAAGGTCTCGGGGTCGACCTGGTCTTTTTTGAGATAGCCCTGCATCCGTCCGGTGCCGTCCTGGACGTGGAAAAACAGGCTTTTCCCGAAATCCCGGACGGTCATGAGGCGCCCGGCGGTTCTCAGGAGGGGACTCTTGTCTTCCGACCAAAAGTCAGCCTGGGAGGCGTATCGCGCCAATATATCTCCGATTTTGTCTTGGGCACCGTTGAAGGAAGGATAGGGATCTAGGCCCAGGTCCCTGAGTTCCTGCGATTTTTTTACGCGTTGTTGTCTTAAAATATTGTCGTCTGCCATTGACGAAAAACCCTGAGCCCTTTATAGTTTTCCAGCCGAGTTGCTTTCGGACTCCGCAGGGGCCCATCTGCCCTTACGAAGGATAAGTTGAATGATTTTAGGCCGTTTCCCAAAGATTAACGGGATATTAATATAAACTATCCTTTCTAATATAATCCGGATTGTTAGTCAAGGATAAACCCCCGCCGGTAAGGCCCCGGAGGAAGAACAGGAACCATTTTGAATGTCAAGATATTGATTTTATTGAGTTTAGGCCACTTGGTCACCGATATCTCCCAGGGAGCCCTGCCGGCCCTGCTTCCTTTTTTAAAGGAAGCCCTGGGGCTGTCGTACACCGCCGCCGGCCTGGTCCTGCTGGTGTCCAACCTGACCTCCTCCATCATTCAGCCCCTGTTCGGTCTGATCTCGGACCGTCAGCCCAAGCCGCTCCTCATCCCGCTGGGGATCCTCATGGCGGCCGTGGGCATCAGCCTCTCCGGATTGTCACCGAATTATCCGACCCTGCTCCTGTTGGTGATTTTTTGCGGACTGGGGGTGGCGGCCTTTCATCCCGAGGGGTTCAAGACCGCCCATTTTTTCATCGGCCAGCGCAAAGCCTCCGGCATGTCTCTTTTCGCCGTGGGGGGGAACCTGGGCTTCGCCCTGGGGCCCTTTACCCTGGTCTTCCTGGTCACCCATTTTGATCTGAAAGGCACCCTGTTTTATCTGCTCCCCGGCCTGTTGATGGTGGCCACCGTAGTCTGGTTTCTTTCCACCTTTCGCTACGACCACCCGCTGGCCGGGAAAAAGGCTGCCCTGCCGGACCGCGGAGGGAGATCCTCTTACAGTCTTTTGACCCTGCTGATCCTGATCGTCACCATGCGTTCCTGGATCCAGATGGGCCTGGTCAGCTACATACCCTTCTATTACATCAACTACCTGAAAGGCGACCCCCTCCTGGCCGGTAAAATGGTGACCACCTTCCTGGTTTCCGGGACCATCGGCACCCTGATCGGCGCCCCCCTGGCGGACCGCTGGGGACACAAGCGCTTCCTGACCCTGACCATGGCCGTTGCGACGCCGCTGCTGTTGCTGTTCCTGTTTTTAAATATGGAGGGTTGGGGGGTCTTCCCGGTTTTGGCCCTCACGGGCTTCGTCCTGATCGCCACTTTCTCGGTCACAGTGGTCATGGCCCAGGACCTCCTGCCGGGCCGCCTGGGCGTGGCTTCCGGGCTAATGGTGGGTTTCGCCATCGGTACCGGCGGTCTGGGGGTGACCCTGCTCGGCACCGTGGCCGACACCTGGGGGGTGCCCGCCGCCCTGCACCTGCTGGCCTATATGCCGATCGTCGGCCTGATCCTCTGCTTCTTCCTGCCCGCCGCCGCCTTTCACCGGCCGGCAGGTCAGGGAGGGACTTCAAAAGGGTAAAGGAACAATGACCCCCGCAGCAGGGGTTTAAAAGGTTACTCGAAACTCCTGCCACTTCGTTAACCGCGAGATAAGAACCATTTTAAAGGAGCGTTACTGGGAATTGCCTGGTTGGGGATCCCAGGAATTCTATAGAGCCTCTGGAGGATTGCAGGAAGAAGTCCAATTCAAGCTAGGGTACGTCCGCTCTTTAGCAGCCGTCTAAGAATCTTCCCGGAAGGGCTGTGGGGAATCGTGTCGGTAAACACCACCCGGGACAGGCGCTTGTACTTGGCCAAACCTCTGGCGGCGTATTCGATGAGGGCTTCGGCCGAGCAAGCGGCCCCGGGGCGGAGGACCACGTAGGCCACCGGCACCTCCCCGAAACGGACGTGGGCCTCGCCGATGACGGCGGCGTCCTGGACTTCGGGATGGGCGATGAGGATGTGTTCGATTTCCGCCGGCGCCACCTGGCACCCCTTGCACTTGATCAGTTCCTTCAGCCGGTCCACGATAAAGACGTAACCCTCCTCATCCTTATAGCCCAGGTCCCCGGTCCGCAGCCAGCCGCTCACCAGGGTGTTCGCCGTCGCTTCGGGGTCCTGATAGTAACCTTTCATGATCTGGGGTCCTCGGATCCATAACTCCCCCACCGCCCGCGGCGGCAGCTCCGCGCCGGTTTCGGGATCGACGATCTTATCCTCGGTATTGGCCAGGGGCAGGCCGATGGAACCCACCTTGATAGCCGGCAAAGGACTGCAGTGGGTGGTCGGTGAGGACTCGGTTAACCCGTAGCCCTGCATGACCGGCACCCCGGTGATCCGGGTGAAGCGTTCCTGGATCTCGGGAGATAATGGCGCCCCACCGGTATTGATGTACCGCAGGCGGCTCCAGTCCAGGGCCGGTACCTGCGGGTCCAGGCAGAATTCCTGGAGGATCAGGGGCACGGTAAAAAACAGGGTGGGGCGATAGGTGCGGAAGAGGTTCAGAAACTCTTCCAGAGGGCGGAAACGGCTGGCCAGGACCTGGGTGGCCCCGGCCATGATCGCGGCCCCCATGAGCACGGTCATGCCGTAGATATGGAAGAAAGGAAGCTGATTGATAAAAAGATCGCTCTCCGAAACCTCGTGGGCCTGGATCACCTGGAAGAGATTGCTCAACAGATTGGCGTGGGTCAGCATGACCCCTTTGGGCAGGCCGGTCGTGCCGCTGGAGAAAGGCAGTACGGCCAGGGTCTCCCGCGGGTCGATCCCTATTGATCGATCCGGTCCGGAGTCTCCGGTCAACAAGGAAGAAAAGGGCACCGTCTCCGGCAGGCTCTCACCTTCTCCAGCCGCGGCCAGAAAGTTCAGCCCCTGCAACTCCGGCAGGACCTCCCGGTTGCTTGCCAATAAAGCGGCTTGCGCGATCAGCCCCTTGGCCTCCGTTATTTGCATCTGTTGGGAAACCTCCCGACTCCCGTAATGGGTGCTGATCGGGACCACTACCGCTCCGGCTTTTAATATCCCGTAAATGGAAAGGATAAACTCCAGACTGTTCTTGAGCCAGAGGCCGACCCGGTCTCCCGGGTTCACCCCCAACTTTTCCAGGGAGGCGGCCAGCAGGGAAGACCGCTCAGCCAGCCAGCGATAGGAGAATTCCTGCCCGCCGGTCTCCGGGGTGATCACCGCGGTCTTTTCGGGCCAGACTTCGGCCGCCCGCCGCAGGGGGAAGGTCAGGGATTCTGAGGGGATGTGGATTGAGGGTCGTTTCAAAAGGGGTCTCCTTCTACTTCTTGAATTCCAATGGTGATCGTCATGCAAAAAGTCTACAAAGCAGTCATTGCGAGGAGTGAAGCGACGAAGCAATCCCCATCCCGGCTTGGAACTCCCCCGAAAGCTTGTCTGGGGGATTGCTTCGCTCCGCTCGCAATGACGACAGTTGGTTAACTCGCGCAGCGACGGAGTCTTTTGCTTTTTTCGGACGCCTTATCCGAAAAAAGCAAAAAATATTTCTTCCCGTGTCTCCCGTGCCCTTCCGTGTCTCCCGTGTCAAAATCCTCGAGCCGTTATCCCGTCACCTAACAAACCGTCTTCGTCCGTCCCGCCTAAGGCGGGGTCCGTGTGAGTCGGTGGCAAAAAAACTTTTGCCTTTTCTTGGCGTCCTTCGCGCCTTGGCGGTGAAACCGTCTTTATTTTTTCCGGATCGACTTCCCGAACAACCCCTTGGGCGCCCAGACGATGACCACCGCCAGTAAAAGTCCGAAAAAGAGTTTGTGGCCCGTTTCAAAAAAATGCTTGAAGACAAATTCATCCAGGCCGGTGATCAACAGGGCCCCGATGCTCGGTCCGATCAGGGTGCTCATGCCCCCAAAAAGGGAGGCCACGATGGGCATGACCGACCAGGCCCCGTCGAAGGCCGAATCCGGATTCAGGAAATGCACGTAATGGGCATAGAAGGCCCCCGTCAGCGAGGTACAGAAGGCCGAAACCAGCAGGGTGAGCAACTTGGTGCGGAAGACCGGCACCCCGATGCCGGCCGCGGTCTCTTCGTCCCCGTGCACGGCCGACATGGCCAGGCCGGCATTGGAATTTCTCAGAAAATAGATAATCAGATAGACGCCCAGCATGATCAGGGCCGCCAGATAATAATTGGTCGTCCGGGAGATATAAAAATCAATCGCCCAGCCTCCCAGGCGCAGGGTCGGCAGGGAAGGGATATTAAACAGCCCCTGAGAGCCGTCGGTCAACCCGGTGAGGTTCAAGGTCAGCAGCTTGACCACCTCGGCAAACCCCAGAATGGAAAGGGCGAAGTAAGGGCCGCGGAGCCGGAAGGCGGGGATGCCGATAATCAGGGCCCCGGCCACGCCGAAGAGGGCGGCGGCCAGCATAGCCGCAAAGGGATTCCAGCCGGCCTTCATGACCAGCAGGGCCGAACCGTAGGCCCCGATGCCGAAAAAAGCCGCGTGCCCGAAGGATACCTGGCCGCAGAGGCCGGCCAGTAAATTCCAGGACAGGGCGACGGTCCCCAGGATCAGGGCGGTGATGAAGATGCTCAGATAATAAGGGTTGAACCTCAAGACCAGCGGCAGGACCAGGATTCCGGCGAAGGTCAGGGCCGCCACGGTCTTTTCCGTTATTTGCATCTTGTCCCCGGCCCCCCTATTTTGGATTTTAAATGCCTGCGGTTCAATTTCTTGCCTTTATTTCCAGCCAAAAATTTGAAAAATTTTTGGCTTAGCCCTTCTTTCCGAACAGCCCCTGGGGCCGGACCAGCAGAATGATCAGAAAGAGGGAAAAGCCGAACAATTCCCGAAAAGACGAACTGACCAGGGTCACCGTCAGGGCTTCTCCGACGCCCAGGATCATTCCGGCGGCAATCAACCCGGGAATGGAGCCCACCCCGGCCAGAACGGTCAAAATAAAAGCCTTGACGGTGATATGAAGTCCGGTGACGGGGCTGACGAAAGACAACATGCCCAGCAGCGGCCCGCCCAGTCCGGCCAGCATCCCGCCGATGCTGAAGGCCAGCAGATCCACCCGTTCTACGTTGATCCCGGACAGGGCGGCGGCCTCCCGGTCGATGGCCGTTACCTTGATAGCCTTCCCGGTTTTGGTCCGGCGGAGAAAAAAATGAAGCGACCCGACACCGGCCAGGGAAATAAGAAACGTGACGATTTCCCCGAAGCTGATATAAATTCCGCCAAAGGTGATGGGATTCTCCAGCCAATGAATACTGATATTGCGGATATCCGCGGTCCAGAGCTGGAGATACAGGTTGGATAGAAAGAGCCCGATACCGAAGGTCAGGATCAGGGTATTCAACTCAATGGTCGTTCGAATCCGGTCAATGAATACCCGGTAGCTGAGGAAAGCGGCCGCCCCGGCCATCAGGGCGGCCAGCGGCAAGGCCAGGAGGGGGTTCAATCCGCCCTGGACCAGAAGCCAATAGGCCGTGTAGCCCCCCAGGACCAGAAATTCGCCGTGGGCCATGTTGATGATCTGCATGATGCCGAAGACAAAGGCCAGCCCCAGGCTGAAGAGGGCGTAATTACCGCCCTCCAGCAGCCCGGAAAGCACGGATTGAATGATGGTATTGGTGGAGATCATATGGTGAATGCAAATTGCAAAATGCAAAATGCAAAATGCAAAATAAAAATCCTCTGCACCAAAACAACCTCCTTCATTGACAATTAATAATTAACCGTTGATTATTGATAATTGTTTTTATCTACTTCCCTCCCCAGGGCACTCCCGGGTACTGGGCCGTTCCCAGGGCCCGGTCTTTGGGATAGATCACCACCTGATTCCCCTTCTGGGTCTGGAACAACACCGCCGTGAAAAATCGGGGATCCCCCTTCTCATCGAAGGCTACCCGGCCCAGGGGTCCGATCGTATCCAGGGACCGGAGGGCCTGGCGGGTCTTTTCCGGAGTGTAGGCCCCGGCTTGGCCGCCACCCTGGACAACGGCCTCCAGCATGTACTTTCCGGAAAGATACCCCAGCATGGCGATGTAGGAAGGCTCTTCCTTGAAGCGGGCCTTATAACTCGCTACGATCTCCGCTTCCTCTTTCTTAGCCTCCTTGGGGGCCGTACCCAGCTCCCAGATGGAGGTGCCGTAGATGTATTCGCTTACCGGTCCCAGCTCGCGAACGAATTCCGGGGTGCCGATGCCCCAGGCCCCCACGTAGGCCTTCACCGGCAGGTTGAGGATCTTGGCGTCCTTGATGGTGCCCACGTAATCCGGGAAATAGCCTTCCACCAGGAGCACATCGCAACCGGCGTCTTTGACCTTGAGTAAAATCGGTTTGTAGTTGGTCGTCCCTTTTTCAAACTTTTCAAAGACCGGCACTTCGAGGCCGGCTTTCTGCAGCAGATCCTTGGCCGCCTCGGCGATCTCCGTGGTAGCCGACAGACTGTTGTACAGGATCCCGACTTTCTTGGCCCCGAAGGCCTTGATGGCCCCGGCCTGGGCCGAGGCATAGCCCGGCATGTTGTTCAGGCGGAAAAAATTCTTGAATTTTTTGGCCGTGAGCTTGGTATCCACGGCGCCGGTGGTCAGGTAGGGCGTATCGTACCGCTCGGAGGCCTCCGAGGCCGGCCCGACCAGGTTGGAGCCGTAGCCGCCGACGATGGCGTTGACTTTGTCCACCCCGGCCAGTTTTTCCACGGCCGATACGGCCTTCTGGGGATTGCTTTCGTCGTCATAGACGATCAACTCCACCTTGACCTTGGTCTTTTTTTCAAATTCTTCGGCCGCCAGCCGAATGCCCTTGATCTGTTCGATCCCGTGTTTGGCCAGGGTTCCCGACTGCGGAGCATGGGCCCCCAGTTTGATCGGCGTCGCCGCCCCGACGGTCCCGGCAGCCAGAAAGGCCGCCCCTACCAAACAACCCAACCAGCCGATGATCCTTCTGCTCATGGTGCCGATCCTCCCTTATAAGCCTAAATAGGCCTGTTTAATATGGACATCCTCTCTTAAAACCGCCGCCTCCCCTTCCATGACCATGGACCCCCGTTCCAGGACGTAGCCGTATTGGGCCGCGGCCAGGGCCACCTGGGTATTCTGTTCGATCAGCAGCACGGTTGTCCCGGCGGCCACGATTTTTTTAATGGCTTCGAACACCTCCCGGACGACCAGCGGGGCCAACCCCAGGGAAGGTTCATCGAGCAAGAGCAGCCTGGGTGCGGCCATGAGGCCGCGGCCGATGGCCACCATTTGCTGCTCCCCGCCGGACAGGGTCCCGCAGAGCTGATCTTTGCGGGTGGCCAGATGGGGAAATAAGTCGAAGACCCAGGTCAGACGCTCTTTCAAGACCTGCCGATCGGAAATGCGGTAAGCCCCCAGTTCCAGGTTTTCCTGCACGGAAAGGGGGGGCCAGAGGCGCCGCCCCTCCGGAATCATGGTCAGCCCTTGGCCCACGATCTGGTGGGTCTTTTTCCCCAAAATCTCCTCATCCAAAAATCGGACCTGACCGGACCGGGCGGGGATGATACCGGTCAGTGCCCGTAGCAGGGTGGTCTTACCGGCGCCGTTGGGCCCCAAAATGCAGACCAGGGCCCCGGTGGGGACCCGAAAGGAAATTTGTTCCAGAACCCGGGCATCGCCGTAGTTGACGGAAAGGCCTTCGACTTTAAGCACCGGCCTTATCCCCCAAATAGGCCTGAATGACGGCCGGATTTTCCACCGCCTCCGGCGGCAGGCCGTCAAAGATCAGTTGGCCGAAATTGATGACCAGCAGCCGATGGCAGATGCCCATAATGGCTTTGACATTGTGTTCGATCATCAGCAGGGTGATCCCCCGGTCCGTATTCAGGGACCGGATCAGCGGGATGGCCTCCTCCACCTCCCTCGGGTTGAGGCCGGCCAGGACCTCATCCAGCAGCAGGAGTTTGGGCCGGGTGGCCAGGGTCCGGGCCACTTCCAGGCGCTTGCGCTCCGGGAGGCTCAGGGAACTGGCCAGCAGGTCAGCCTTGGCCAGCAGGCCGGTATGGGCCAGGATCTCCTGAATGTCCCGGGTCCGGACGGCGGACGGGGGTTTGGACGGTTTGCCGAAAACGGCCGCCGCTTTCACATTTTCCAGCACGGTCATTTCCGGAAAGGGGCGGACAACCTGAAAGGTCCGGGCCAGGCCCAGATGGCACAGACGGTCCGGACGTTTTCCGGCCACGGGGAGGTTCTGAAAGATAATTTTCCCCTCGGAGGGGGTCAGAAACCCGCTGAGCAGGGCGAACAAAGTGGTCTTACCGGCGCCGTTCGGTCCGATCAGGCCCACGATCTCACCGGGGAAAACCCGGAAAGAAACCGAAGCGATGGCCCGCAGGCCGCCGAAATCGCGGGAGAGGTCGCGCACCTCCAACAAAGGAGGGAGATTTTGATTCCCGGGTTTTACGGATGGCTGGAACAAATCAATGTCCCCGGGTGGAGGATTTTATGAAACGCCATAATATTTCAAGAAATCATCCTTTCCCGGGACTGTCAAGCAGAAAAGGTGAAAAACGAAGGTCCCTCCAGGCCTTTCCGCCGGCCCTGAATAAAGTGCTTTTTCTTTAAGCGGCTTTTTGTTATAATAAAAACAGGTGAGTATTGACTGCGAGTCCACATACCGGGTTTGAGACTTGGCCCCGGGGCGTCAGGACAATATCCTGGTTATCAGGAGCGCCTTCTCATTTGCAGCGATGCTCGCCATTTCTTTTTATCGAGGTCTGTTTATGCCAATGACAAGCAGGGAAGATTTAAGAAACATCGCCATCATCGCCCACGTGGACCACGGCAAAACCACCCTGGTGGATGCCATGCTCTGGCAGAGCGGAGTCTTCCGGGAAAACCAGCAGGTGGCCGAACGGATCATGGACAGTATGGACCTGGAGCGGGAAAAAGGCATTACCATCATGGCCAAAAATACGGCCATTTTTTACCAGGGGATCAAGATCAACATCGTCGACACCCCCGGCCATGCCGACTTCGGCGGGGAAGTGGAGCGGACGCTGAACATGGTGGACGGGGTCATGCTCCTGGTGGACGCCACCGAGGGCCCGCTGCCCCAGACCCGCTTCGTGCTCGGCAAAGCTCTGGAACGCAAGCTGCCCCCCATCGTGGTGATCAATAAAATCGACCGCCCGGACCGCCGGATCAGCGCGGTGCTGGACGAAATCTACGACCTGTTCATCGATCTGGAGGCCGCGGAAGACCAACTCGATTTTCCCATCCTCTATACCAATGCCCGGGCCGGCATCGCCCTGACCGATCCGGAAGGAACGGGAAAAGACCTGATCCCCCTCTTCGAAGCCATTCGGACCTCCATCCCGGCCCCGGCCTTTGATCCGGAAATGCCGTTGCAGTTCCTGGTCACCAACCTGGATTACAGCGATTACGTAGGCCGGATTGCCGTGGGTAAAGTGGTCAGCGGGGCGATCCGGCAGCGGCAGGAAGTGGCCCTGATGAAAAACGGCCTGATGGCCGGACAGGCCATTCTCAGCCAGCTTTATACCTATGAAGGGCTCAACCGGGTGGAACGGGAGCAGGTCGAGGCCGGGGATATCGCCGCCGTGGCTGGCGTCCCCGATGTCTTTATCGGCGACACCCTGGGCGATCCCCTGGACCCCCGGCCCCTGCCGACCATTACCGTGGAAGAGCCGACGCTCTCCATGGTCTTCTCGGTCAACTCCTCTCCCCTGGCCGGCAAGGAAGGACGCCTCTTGACCTCCCGCCATATCAAGGAACGGCTGGACAAGGAACTGCTGTACAACGTCAGCATCGGGGTCGAACAGACGGAACAAAGCGATTCCTTCAAGGTCAGCGCCCGGGGGGAATTGCAGTTGGCCGTCCTGGTGGAGATGATGCGCCGCGAAGGATTCGAACTCTCCCTGTCCAAGCCCAGGATCATCACCCGCGAAATAAACGGTCAGTTGATGGAGCCCCTGGAACTGGCGGTGATCGACGTACCGGAAGGGTACGTGGGGGTGGTCAGCGAAAAACTCAGCGCCCGCCGGGGACGGATGACCAAGATGATCAACCACGGTTCCGGCCGGGTCCGTTTGGAATTCGAAATCCCGTCCCGGGGTTTGATCGGGCTGCGCAGCCAGTTTTTGACCGATACGCGGGGCACCGGCCTGTTCAATACCCTGGTCATCGGCCACACGCCCTACGCCGGCGCCATCCCCTCCCGGCCCAACGGGGTCCTGGTGTCCGACCGTTCGGGCAAGGCCGTGGCCTACGCCATCTTTCACCTCCAGCCCCGGGGCACTATCTTCGTCAGCCCTAACGATCCGGTTTACGACGGATTGATCGTGGGAGAAAATTCCCGGTCCGAAGACATCCGGGTCAACATCACCAAGGAAAAAAAGCTGACCAACCTCCGGGCCTCCGGCGCCGACGAGGCCCTGCGCCTGGTCCCTCCCCGCCGCTTCACCCTGGAACAGGCCATGGAATACATCAACGACGACGAGCAGGTGGAGGTTACGCCCCAATCGATCCGGTTGCGGAAGATGAAGGGACGGTAATCTTATATTATTATTAGAATTAGATTTGGTGGAAAATTAAATTATGTTATCATTATCCCAAAATAAAAAATATCGAGAGACAGATAGGTTCTAATGTCTTCGGAAGACTTTAAATCGGCATCGGACTTAGGGGAAAAGATAAAATTATTGAACTTGGAGCTTTTATTGGCCGAAGCGGAAGAAGATGTCTTGGCCGGCCGAACCCCTGCGGCCCTGGATTTCATAAATGAGTTTCAAACGTACGCCAAAACACGGAAGAAAACTGAAATGGAAACTAAATACATTATCTACCAAGTCGATGTGGACAATCAGGACAGATTATAAGAACCAGATAAAAGAAATTCTTATCAGCTCAGACTTCCTCTCTCTGCTTGGCAAGAAATTTCCTGATTTCATCCGTTCCCGCCATATCAGAAGAAATGCCGATTTCTAAAAAATAAAACATTTTTGTTGTATAACATAATTGTTTGCCAATCGTATTTTCTTTGAATCCCCTACATGTTGACAATTTGATTAAATTGTAGGAAGGTTTTAGAAATAGTTGTCTAAAACCTAAAACTATAATGGTTTAACAATGCTGAGCAAAATAGAACTAATTGAAAAAGCTTGCGAATGCGGCTTCGCAGACATCGGGTTCACCACCGCCGAACCCTTTCCGGAGCAGCGGGAGATTCTGCAAGAGCGCCGGGAGAGCTACGAGTGGGCCTATAAATCCGGACTGGACCTCACCGCCGGGACGGATCCGAAAAATATCCTGCCCGATGCCAAAACCATCATCGTCCTCATGGAAGTCTATTTTCGAGAGGCTTATCCGCCGGCCCTGGAACGCCATTTCGGCCGCTGCTATCTGGACGACGACCGGGTGACCAAAGACCGCCTGGCCAAACGGATCAAGGCCTTCCGTTCATTTCTTCGGGACCAGGGCATCGATTCTCAGGTCCCTTTTCACCTGCCCCACCGGGTGGCCGCCGCCCGGGCCGGCCTGGGCACCTTCGGGAAAAACTGCCTTTTTTATTCCCGACGGGAGGTGGCCCGGGGCTCCTGGGTCCTGCCGATCGCCGTGGTCGTCAACCGGGAATTCGAACCCGATGAACCGACCCTCACGGTGGGCTGCCCGGACTGGTGCCGGAACACCTGCCTGACGGCCTGCCCCACTGGGGCCTTGAAGGGCCCCCGGCATATCGACCCCCGCCGCTGCATCTCCTACCTGAGCTATTTCGGCCAAGGGCTCACCCCCCGGGACCTGCGGGAGCCCATGGGCCTCTGGGTGTACGGCTGCGACCATTGTCAGAACGTCTGCCCCCGCAACGCCCCCTGGCTGGCTCGGGACCTGCCGGTGAACCAAAAGGCGGCCGGCATGGTGGAAGACTTCCGGCTCGAAAAGCTGCTGCACATGGATGCCTCCTATTTCAATTCCCGGGTCTGGCCCCACATGTTCTACATGTCCGAAAAGGACCTCTGGCGCTGGCAGATGAACGTCGCCCGGGTTATGGGCAACTGCTTGGATGACCGTTATGTCCCGGACCTGGCGCGGGCCTTTTCCGAAAACGGCGATGAACGGGTCCGGGGTATGATCACCTGGGCACTGGGCCGCATCGGCGGCCCCCAGGCCCGGCAAGTCCTGGAAAAGGCCATCCCGGGAGCCGAGGGCCTGGTTAGGGAAGAAGTTTTGGCGGCTTTAGCGATTTAAGGACGAACGTTCAACATCGAACATCGAATTAAAACGCAGGGGAGGCGTTTCGTCATTTGAATTTTGGAGATTTGAATTTGTTTCGAATTTCGAATTTCGGGTTTCGAATTTGAATCCGCGGGCTCCTTACCTTGACCTTCGGGGAGTATCCTATGCCCTGAACGGCACCCGGATCCTGGAAGCCGTCTCCTGGAAGGTTGAACCCGGCGAGCACTGGGCCGTGCTCGGGCCCAACGGGGCCGGGAAAACGACCCTCCTTAAAATCGTCTGCGGTTACCTCTGGCCCAACGCCGGCGGCGAGGTCTATCGGCGGGGGGAAGCGCTCATCGACCTGGGGCGGCTGCGCCGCAGCATCGGCTGGGTGACGTCCACCCTGGCCGACGAGATCCCACCCCGGGAACCGGTCCTGGACACGGTGGTTTCGGGAAAATACGCCCAGGTCGGTCTGCTCGAATACCCCTGGGATCCTATTCCGCAAATAGCTTATGAACAGGCGCGGGCCTGCCTTAAGGAACTGGGTTGCGAAGCCTTGACCGCTAAACGCTTCGGCGCCCTGTCCCAGGGGGAACAGCAAAAGGTCCTCATCTGCCGGGCCCGGATGACCGACCCTTACCTCATCATCCTGGATGAGCCCTGCGCCGGCATGGACCCGGGGGCCCGGGAAATCTTCTTGGCCTCCCTCTCCGCCATCGGGAATATCCGCAGCGGGCTCAGTCTGATCTATGTCACCCACCACGTGGAAGAAATTCTGCCCCTCTTTGGGAAGACCCTCCTGCTCAAGGAAGGCCGCATCGTCCGCAGCGGAGAAACGGGGGAGGTCCTCTCGGCCCCAACCATGCAACAGCTTTACGGTGTTGCTCTCCAACTGGTCAAAAAGAAGGATCGGTACTGGCCGCTTCCGGAGTGAAACCCGGCCGGCTCCCCGGGACTCCCTCACGAAAGCTTACTTAGGTTTGTCAACATATTTTTTTAAAATCCACGGTCCCACCGAGACGAGTCGATGGCGCCAACATAAAGGAACCCGATATGTGGGCCGGGCTTATCGCCTTTTTAATGATTGTCGGTCTGCTGGCCTATATCCTGCTTTTTCGTAAGGGGACTGGGCGTCCAAAGGCCCTGCGGAGGACCGAACACCCGAGACCACCGGAAGGAAGGCCGACCACCAATTTCAGGAAAACCCCCGCCCCCGAAACAGTCTCCCCCATGCAACATGCCGGTTCCGGCGCATCCGGCTACCCGCCGTTGGACCTGGCCATACCGGACCTCTCCCAAGAATTAAAGATACGCCTGCGGGAAGGCGTTGATTTCATTTTTTCCGTCAAGGTCGAAATGGGCTTCACGGCCCCCCCGCCCCTCCGGCTCGAAGAGCTCGCCCCGGACCTGCTCCGGTTGGTCCGGCAGCAGATTCGGGATTTGAAAAATTTTCGGATAACCCACGAATTGTGCCGGGCTCTGGACAATCCGGACAGCAACATGACCGATTTGGCTAAGGTTATCGTCACCGATCCGGTCCTTTCCGGAAAAATTTTAAAAGTGGCCAATTCCGCTTACTTTGGGCTGCCGCAAAAAGTAAACTCCATCGGCCAAGCCCTGATGATCATCGGCCTGTATCACGTTAAAAACATGCTCTACCGTGAGGGGTTGGCGAAACTATTCGACCGGGGGGGCGCCACGGAAGCGGAGATGGAAGGGTTGTGGGAACACGCCGTCTTGACCTCCATCTGCGCCGGCTTCATTCAGGATATCTTCCCCGGGCTGGACAAGGGAACGGTATTTACCTTGGGGCTGCTTCATGATATCGGAAAATTTATTCTGCCTCATTTGCCTCCGAACCGCCCGGAAACGAGTCCCACCAATGAAATCCCTTTTTCAACCGGGTCCCGGAAACTGGAAGAGGAAACATACGGCCTGAATCACGCGCTGATCGGCAGGCTGGCCTTTGAGGAGTGGGGGTTCTCCGAACTGATGAAGAGCGTTGTGGAATTGCATCATGCTCCCCATTTTATGGAGATCGAAACCCTCCATCTGGATGGAGAGCGTTTAAAATACCTGCTGGTGCTGTTTCTGGCCGATCAGGTGGCTAAGCTGCTTACTGGCGCCGCCGACCAACGGGTCCCGGTCGCCACCCTGGCCAAGTCTTATTATCCTATCGTGGATCCGGGTAGAGTACTCCGCCTGGTTCAGGACAACGCGCTCTTTTCCGAGGTCAAAAAATCGAGGGCCCTTATGGAAAGCTATTCAGCCCCGGCTTAGGTTTCTGCGTCCTTCCTCCAGCCGGGGTCTGGCGGGAATGCGCACCTGGAATGGCCGCTGATCTTTTCGATCTTTTACTTTCCCCCCTGGCCGGCGTCTTCGAAACCAGGCCCTTGACCCTGCTGATGTGGATGTTCCTGCTGGCCTGTCCGGTTCTGATTTTTCCAGTAAAATAAACATTTTCGGACCTCTCGGCGGTCAACAGAGCCTGGATCAACAAGACTTTAGATCGCAAGCCGGAACAGTTCCCCAGGACCAGGAACCGTCGATCACCGAATCCTTCAGTTGTTCCAGTCCCCCGGTCGCCATTTGAGGAGTCAGGATCGCCTTTTGGTGCGGTTCCGAGACGATTAAATCAAATTTCTCGGTTTTCAAAAGTTCGATGGCGGCTTTCAGGGAAACCCCTGATTTGATGAGTGATCCCGCTCGAATGATGACGTAGACAATTTTCCAGTTGCCGTCGATGTGCATGATTTTAATCGGACCGTTCATCCCCCTCCCTCCTGGTACCACCAGGCGGAACACCAACGCTTACGATGAGGTTTGTCAGCGATTATAATGATTTTTTTTACCTGGTCATTCCTCTCATCTGTCGGAGCCCGAGGACCCGCCCGCGGGGGCGTATATTCTTTCCCCTGCATCCCTTATTCCGCTTCAACCAGACCCTCATTCCCCTGCTGTGTTTCCAAACAATAGGGCCGCCAACAACAATCGATCTCGTTGCAATCCCTGCTGATCCGGCGAAAACAATCGCTATTCCCCTCGGCCTTTTGAATACAGCGAATCAACAGGTTGACATCCAAATAATCATTTTCCAACATTTTTTCCCTCATTGGAACAACCTTGGTTACGGGGCCAAATTAATCATATAAACGGCTAACTGTCCATAAGCGGAGGGCTTCATTTTAATAGGGGAAAATCCTCAAAGAGTCGGGAATTTTTCCCGGAGGGCGGGGGCTGGAGCGGGAAAAGGGCGGGGAAAGGGCCTATCCTTTCCAGAGGTCCGGATCGACCAGGCCAAGCCGTACCGCGTAGCGGATTAATTCCAGGGTACTGTGCAGGTTCAGTTTTTCCATGATATTGGCCCGGTGGTTCTCCACGGTCTTGGGGCTGATATAAAGCTTCTCCCCGATCTCTTTCGGCGTGTGCCCTTCAGCCAGAAGACGCAATACCTGCTCCTCCCGGGGGGTCAGGGTGGCATACTTCTCATCGGTCATCCCGGCTTCCCGGGTCGAGAATTTCATGATTTTTTCCACCACCTTACGGGAGAGGGCGCTGTCCAGGTAATATTCGCCCCGGCTGACCGCCTCCAGCCCCTGGACCAGGCGGTCGGCCGCCGACTCCTTGATGACATAGCCCAGGGCACCGGCCCGGAATGACTCGGCAATATAATCGATTTTGGCATGCATGCTGACGATCAGGATCCGAATATCCGGGAAAAGCCCCCGGAGTTCCCGGGCGATCTCCATGCCGTTCTGATCCGGGAGGGAAATATCCAAAATCACCAGTTCGGGCCGGAGTTCCCGGGCCGATTGCAGACCCTCACGGCCGGTGCCGGCCTCCCCCACTACTTCAAAGGAAGGATTCGCCTCCAATAAGGATTTGACCCCCGTTCGGAAAAGGGGGTGGTCATCGATGAGCAGAACTTTTTTCCTAATCCCCATGGCGCTCCTCCGCGACCGGCTTTCGGACGGGAACTTCGATATAGATCCGGGTGCCCTGCCCGGGTTGGGAATCCATCTTCATGACTCCCCCCAGCAGTGAAACCCTTTCTTCCATGCTGCTTAACCCGAGGCGCTTTTCCTGGGTGGCGGCTTCCATTCTTTTTTGAACGTCAAATCCCCGTCCGTTATCTTCCACCCGGAGGATCAGGTGGGGGTAGGAGGAGACCAGGCGGATGGAGGCCCGATCGGCCGCCGCATGTTTTTGGATGTTGATCAAGCCCTCCTGGATCAGCCGGTACAAAGCGATACGGACCTCGCCGTTCAAAGTAGCGTCCTTGACCCCGGCCGAAAAGAAGTCCACCTGAATCCCGTTTTTCTTGGAAAAATCCTCGCAGAACTGGAGGACGGCCTTGACCAGCCCCAACCGCTCCAGTGTATAGGGGCGCAGCGCATGGGCCATATCCCGCACCACTTCGATGGTCTCTCCCAGGAGACGGGATAATTCCACGACTTTTTGTTTGGCCTCCGAAGCCTCTTCGAGCAGCACCAATAATTGACCGTCCAGGCCGACCTTCAGGGCTGACAGATTCTGCCCGATTACATCATGGAGTTCGCGGGAGATACGGCGCCGCTCATCTTCCTGGCCCCGAAGCAACTGCTGGCTGAGGCCCCGGATCCGTTCTTCGAAACGTTTCCGCTCGGTAATATCCTGCACTTCGGTTTGTTTGCGTCTGACCAGCCGGCCTATTCTTTCGGCTATTTCCCCCAGGAGACGTTTTTCTTCCTCCAGAAAAGGTTCGGCCCCTACCCAGGGCGTCTCTTCCGAATACCCCACTTCCAAAAAACCGAGCTTTTGATTGCTCGACAGGACGGGCACGGCCATATGCCAACGGGATTGCCGGAAATTGGCGGACTTGAATTCCCGGTCTTCCAGGACAAGCCGGGCGCAGGCGCTTTCCGGGAACTGCCAGCCCGGAGGAATCCGGTCCACAATCCCCTGGAGAAGTTCCGGCAGCAATAGATCGGGGTTGCTGGCCAACTCGGAGATGGAATAAAGGCAATTGAGCTCTTTGATCCGTTCCTGAAGCTGCTGCCGGTGCTCCTGCAGCAACTGTTCGATCGCTTTAGGCGGATGGGGGGCGGTTTCGGCTGTCACGGGACCTGCCGTATTAATACGAAAAGATGAACATCCAACATCGAATTTAAAAACGTAGGGCGGTCGTCTCGCCCGCCGGCCCTACGAACTTGGGCTCCCCCCTTAGGAAAAGGGGGGTTGGGAGGGATTTTCCGGATTTGCGGTTGTTCCCCACGCGCATGATTGGGTACGAAAATAAGCTTGCCAGGCGCCCAGACCGACTCAGTCCGCCGGACCGAGTCGGTCTAAACTTGGTCCTTTAAATAGCGGGCCACGATTTCCTCGGAAATGGTATAGGGGTCGCTTTTTTTCTGCACCAGCTCCTGGAGATAATGATCCCACCGGCCGCTCTCGGTCAGGCGCTCCATGATAACCTGAATGACGTCCTGCTTGACCAGGTCAAAAAGTTCCATGCGGGCCCGCTGATGCTCAAAATCGATGCAATGGGCCGGCTCTTTTTTAAACAGGAATTCGCGGTGCGCCTGAATGCCGGCCATCAGGGTCTCGACCCCCTCATTGCGCACGGCTTCGGTCATAAAGATGGTGGACGTCCAGCCGGCTTTGGCCTTGCGGCCTTTGTCCATCTCGATCATCATCATCAATTCCTGGCGGGTCTTTTCCGCCCCTTCCCGGTCCGCTTTGTTGATGACGAAGACATCGCCGGCCTCCAGGATGCCGGCCTTGATGGCCTGGATATCGTCACCCATGCCCGGGATCAGCACGATCAGGGTGGTGTGGGCGGCCCGGACGATTTCCACCTCATCCTGGCCCACGCCGACGGTTTCCACCAGGATATAGTCCTTGCCCATGGCGTCCAATACGGCGATGGCCCCGCGGGTGGAGGGAGTCAGACCGCCGAAATGGCCCCGCGTGGCCAGGCTGCGGATAAAGACCCCTTCGTCGGTGCTGTGCCGCTGCATGCGGATGCGGTCTCCTAAGATCGCTCCGCCGCTGAAAGGGCTGGTAGGGTCCACGGCCAGCACGCCTACGGTTTTCCCCTGCCCCCGCAAATGCTGGATCATCCGGTCCACCAGGGTGCTCTTGCCCACCCCGGGCGACCCGGTAATCCCCACGACATAGGCCCGGCCGGTATGAGGATACAATTCTTTCAGAATGCCGCGGGCCTCGGGCCGGTTGTCGTCGATGTCCCGGATGAGACGAGCCACGGTGCGCACGTCGCCCGCCAGTATTTTCTCGGTCCAGTCCATCAGGCTCTCGGTTTTACGTTGGCCTGAACCCAGTCGACGATATGGTCCAGCGTTTCACCGGGAATAAATATTTCCTGGTAGCCCAGTTCCTTCAGCCGGGGGATATCTTCTTCGGGGAAAATGCCGCCGCCGATCAGGGCGATGTCTTCGGCCCCCTTCTCTTTCAGCAATTCGGCGACCCGTTGAAAAAGGTAGAGGTGGGCGCCGGCCAGGCTGGAAAGTCCGATCAAGTCCACATCTTCCTGGATGGCCGCCTGCACGATCTCCTCAGGGGTCTGGTGCAGCCCGGTGTAGACCACTTCAAAGCCGGCATCTCGAAAAGTCCGGGCAATGATCCGGGAGCCGCGATCGTGCCCGTCCAGCCCCGGTTTGCCGACTAAGACGCGTAATTTCCTTTCACCTACCATATAACCTCCTAAGAATCCACAAGCCAATTATTGGCTAAATCCGAAATCCGAAATCCGAAACAAATTCAAATGACCAAAATTCGAAATTCGGTCTGAGCCCGGGTGAGCTTGGTAAGCTTCTCCGCCGAACGCCGAACATTCGATGTTTGATGTTGAATGTTCGATGTTGGATGTTCGTTTTTTAAAAAATCCCCGGGTCTCTGTAAGTCCCGAAGACCTGCCGGTAGACGTCGCAGCACTCCTGGAGGGTGGCGTGTTCTTTCACGGCCTCGATCAGGGGTTCCATGACATTGTGATTGTTGACGCAGGACTCTCCGAGACGTTCCAGACATTCCCGGACCTTGGCATTGTTGCGGCTGTTTTTTATCTCGTTGGTGCGAGCGATCTGGGTCTCCTCCAGTGCCGGGTCGATCCGCAGCACCTCGGGCCGGAGTGTTTCCTGGGTTTGATACTTGTTGACGCCCACCATGATCTTCTCCTGGCGGTCCAGTTGCCGCTGATACTGGTAGGCGGCCTCGGCGATTTCCATCTGCGGGAAATGCCGGTCCAAGGCCTCTACCATGCCGCCCATTTCATCGATCTTGCGGATATATTCCATGGCCTTCTCCTCCAGCTCGTTGGTGAGGGCCTCGATAAAATAGGAACCGGCCAGGGGATCGATCGTGTTGATGACCCCGGATTCTTCGGCCAGGATCTGCTGGGTCCGCAGGGCTATGGTGGCGGCCTGCTCGGTCGGCAAGGCCAGCACCTCGTCCAGGGAATTGGTATGCAGCGACTGGGTCCCGCCCAGCACCGCCGAGAGGGCCTCCAGGGCGGTGCGAATCACGTTGTTGTAAGGCTGCTGGGCGGTCAACGAACAACCGGCCGTCTGGGTATGGAAGCGCAGCCACAGGGACCGCCAGTTCTGGGCTTGAAAACGCTCCTTCATGAACCGGGCCCACATGCGGCGGGCCGCGCGGAACTTGGCGATCTCTTCAAAAAAATCGATATGGGCATCGAAGAAAAAAGACAGGCGCGGGGCGAAGTCGTCGACGTTCAAGCCCCGTTTCAGGGCGTCTTCCACGTAGGCCAGCCCGTCCGCCAGGGTGAAGGCCAGTTCCTGAACGGCCGTGGCGCCCGCCTCCCGGATATGGTAGCCGCTGATGCTGATGGTGTTCCAGCGGGGGACTTCCTTGGTCCCGAATTCCACCGTGTCGGTCACCAGGCGCAGGGAGGGCCGGATGGGGCACATGAAGGTCTTCTGGGCCGCGAACTCCTTGAGCATGTCATTCTGGATGGTCCCGCCGATCTTGCTGCGCGCAATCCCCCGGTTTTCGGCCATGGCGATATACATGGCCCAAACCACCGAGGCCGGCGGGTTGATGGTCATGGAGGTGGTGATGCGGTCGATGGGCAGCCCGGCAAACAGGTTTTCCATGTCTTTCAAAGTGTCGATGGCAACACCGCATTTGCCCATCTCGCCGCGGGCCTTGGGAGAATCCGTGTCATAACCCATCAGGGTGGGCATGTCGAAGGCCACGCTTAAGCCCGTCTGACCCTGGTCCACCAGATAGTGGAACCGTTTATTGGTATCTGCGGCTGAACCGAGACCGGCGAACATCCGCATGGTCCAGAGGCGCCCGCGGTACATGGACAACTGGACTCCCCGGGTATAGGGGTAAAAGCAGGGATAGCCCAGGTCCTGCTCGAAGTCCAGGTCCTGAATATCCTCCGGGGTATAGATGCTCTTGATTTCCAGGTCGGAAACGGTGGAAAAGCGTTTCTTCCACTCGGGATTTTTGGCCAAACGCCCCTGCAGTTCCTTCTCCCAAACGGCTTTTCCGTCCCGGTCCTTCTGGATTTGGTCGTCCTTAAACATCTTCGACATGATAGCCCTCTTAATAAAATTAGTTCTGCCAAAGTCCTCTTTAAACCGAAAGAATTTATCATGTTAAAGCGATCCTGGCAAGCCTTTTCCGGCAAGATAAAGGTATGCTGGTCGGCCCTGGCGGTCAATTCGGGGTTTGATTTTTCAGGATAGAAATCGTAAAATAAATCCCGCTTTCATGCTAAACCCCTTATGCTCGCGGCGAGCACCCATACGGCATGAAAATCTAAGTTTTAACAGGTAGTCATTGCGAGGAGTGGAGCGACGAAGCAATCCCCATCCCAGCTTGGAACTCCCTCGAAAGCTTTCATGGGGATTGCTTCGCTCCGCTCGCAATGACCAGTCACTGTTGGGCACCAAGTCTATTTTTTTATCATTCGATGTTGGACGTTCGATGTTCGATGTTGGATGTTCATCTTTTTTTTCGTAAGTAAGGAGCTCTCCCATGAATCGTTATGACCTGATCATCCTGGGATCCGGTCCGGCCGGTTTGACGGCCGGAATTTACGCCGGCCGGGCGAAGGTGACCACCCTGATCCTGGGCGCCGAACCGGGCGGTAATCCTTTAAAGTATGAACACATCGGCAATTATCCCGGTTTCCCCCAGGGGGTACCCGGGGCCCAGTTGATGATGAGCTGGGTCATGCAGGTGGACCTTTTGGGAGTGGAGCGGGTCCTTCAGGATGTCCTGCGGGTTTCCCTGACTGCACCAGAGAAAATCGCGGCCACGGCGGAAGAGGAATACGCCGCCCGGGCGCTGATCGTAGCCACCGGATCTTCTCCCATCAACATGGACGTCCCCGGCGAGAGAGAATACCGGGACCGGGGCATCTATTACTGCGCCCACTGCGACGCCCCGGTTTTTCAGGCCATGAAAAAAACCAGGGCCTCGGTGATCGGAGGAGGCAATTCCGCCCTGCACACGGCTCTGTACGTTTCCCGCTATGCGGACGAGGTGACGGTGGTCTACCGGGGGGCTCAGTTGCGGGCTGAACAGTCGGTACAGGAAGCGGTGAAACACAACCCCAAAATCCGCATTCAATTAAACCAGGAGGTGGCGGCGGTCGAGGGTGATGAAAGGCAGGTGCGCGCTGTGCGCCTGCAAAACCGGGAGTCCGGGGAAAAAGCCGTGGTGGAAACCGATGGGGTCTTCGTGGGCATCGGGATGAAACCCAACTCCGAGTTTCTGGACGGACTGCTGGAGATGAACGAAGAGGGGTTTATCCGGGTCAACGCCCGGATGGAAACCTCGGTCCCGGGGGTCTTTGCCGCCGGGGACGTGATCGACAAATCCTTGCGGCAAATCGTGACCGCCGCCGGCGACGGGGCGATCGCCGCGGATTCCGCCATAAAATATATCGAAGGATTGGCCCGCTAGGCTAAATCCGAATTTCGAGTTTAGCTTATAATTCCCACTATATTCAACTAAGTCCTAGGCTCCTCCGGAGCCCGCCTTGGTGGCTCAGGTAAACGGCGAACCCGGCGGGGGGCCGCTCACCGTTTCCAGGGTGGTCAATCCAGGGGCCGGTTTTAATTCGACCGGCGGCTTGGGGGCCAGCGAATCCAGGGCCCGCTGCTGGAGCAACTGGGTCTTCGTGGCCCCGACCGTCATGGCGATGGAGAGGACTTCCTTGACCTCTTCTTCGGTGGCGCCCAAATCCCTTGCGACCGCAAGGCAGTAAGCCGTTCAGGGTTCGCACCCCGCCCCCAGCGAGGCCCCCAGGGCGATGAGATGTTTCATCTTGCGGTTGATGGCCCCGTCGGCGTAGGCCGTCTCAAAAAATTCCCGATATTTGTTCAAACCCTCTTCGACCGCCATGCTTTTTCCTCCTGCGCCTCGCAGCGCCCGAAATAACATTCCCCGGGTTGTCGGCGAACTGTTGAATCCGGTTTCCCCTACCGCCTCGGTGCCCTCGAAACCCGCCTTTTTCATCAACGCCAGGAAATCCATTCCCGGTATGGCCCCGCCTTCTCAGCGGAACCAACTGTCGATTCGCTCCGAAACGTTTTTCGTCAAGACCCCGGCCAGCACCTGGTCGGCGATCAGGAGTCGTCCTCCCGGTTTCAACACCCGGCAGGCCTCCTGCAGCATTCGTCCTTTGTTGGGAATTAAATTAAAAACGCCGTTGGAGACGACCACGTCGAAACTCCCGTCCGGGAAAGGCAGGGCTTCGCCGGAAAATTCCTGAAAAGCCACATTGGCCAGGTCCGTCTGTTTCAGGTTTTCATAAGCCCGGGCCACCATCTCCGGCGACAGGTCCAGACCCACCACCTTGCCCCCGGGGCCGACCAGCCGGGCGGCCACCAGGCTGTCCAGTCCCCCGCCGCTGCCGATGTCGAGCACGGTTTCTCCACCGTTTATAGGACCCAGGGAGAAAGGATTTCCCACGCCGCAGAAAGAATCCAGTGCGCTTTTCGGCAGGGTCTTCAGGATCTCCGGGTCATACCCCAGAGCCTCCAGGCCGGCCCGTCCGGTAGGATATTTAAACAAACCTTCCGGACTCGCGGCCACCTTGGCGTACTTTTCCCGGATGCCGGATTCGATTTTGAACTTGTCTTCCGGGGAAAGGAGCAATTCCATGTTTAAACCTCATTCAATGGTATGTCACTTACCGCGAAGCATGAAAATTATGCCCGATTGGAGTTTTTCGTAGGGGGGGATTTTATATCCCCCCGCCTCTAGCTAACTTGGAGGACTCAGGGCGGGTGGGGATGAACCCCTCCCCTACATTAAAAACAAACTGCGACATTTCGGCTTGGTATTTGTATTAAACTATTACGCCGAACGCCGAACGCTCAACGCCGAACGGTATTTTCGTACTAAATCCCCCCGGTCTCTTCCCAGGCTTTATTGACCGCCTCGGTCAGATCGCCCATTTCCGGAATGTTATCAAAGGCTATTTTTTCGTTGATTACGATAGAGGGAACCGCCGGTTTCCTTCCGCAGAGGCGGGTCAGTTCTTCATGGCGCAGCAATCCTTCCCGGGAGCCCATATCGACCACTTCCCAGGTCAGCACCCCGGGCTCGAATTCCGGAGCGATTTCCTCCAGGATGGCCAGGGCCAGGTCGCAGAGCATGCAGCCTTTCTTCTTCGCCACGATTTCCACGTAGACTTGGCGTTCCCTCATATTTGTCATCCCTAAATTTAATTCTGAACAAAAAGGTTGGTATATCCCGTCCGTTTTTTAATGTTTTCCATTAACGTTTCTTCATCAATCTCATTAGGAGTAAATTTAACCTTGGTTTGCTGCTTAGCCAAACTCGTTTCATATGCCAAAACTCCTGGTGACTCATCCAGAGCCACGTTGACCATCACTTCTCAAGTCGTTCATTGCATGCTTGGTATTTTAATAATAACTTCTTTCATATTCGCGCTGTCCATTTATCAACTCCTTCTTACGGTAGCGGCTGTTGCCCGTATTTTCGGGCGCCATTCATCATAGCGAAAATGTTCTCAGGTCGGGTTTCGATGGGAACTTCACAACCGGACGCCAGAACAAAGCCAGCGGGATTTTTCCCTGCTTTTTCTATTATATCTTTGACTTCCGCATCCACAGCATCAGGTGAACCCATATACAGGGTCTTGCCAGGATTAACATTTCCCATGATTCCGGCTTGAGTGCCATATGTTTTTGATATCTCACCGATATCCACCCTATCAATACTTATGACCATCGGCCCGGTTCTCAGCCATGGCTTTATGATAGCCGTGGAGTCGCCACAGATATGGTTAAGAGTCGGAAGACTTTTTGATTTGACATGATCATTAAGTTCTTTAATATAGGGCTCAACGAATTCCGTAAACGATTGTTCACTTAAAATACTAGCCGTCCCCACCGGTTCGCATAAGACGGGAACACCGCCCCTTTTTATGGCTTCATCTAAAAAGGGTATGGTATTATCGACCGACCATCTCATCAGTTGATGAACAAGTTCTTTGTCCTTAAATAGATCCTTTAGAAGGTCTTCGGTACCTCGCAGGCAGGCGGCCGTGGTGAAAGGACCGGCGAATAAAACACCCACAAATACTTCATTTCCGACTTCAGAAATGCAATATTCCGTCGCGATCAGATAATTATTTAACCGGCCATCCTTAGTCGGATCCAGGGGACGCAGTTTCTTTAAATCATCCCTGAACTGAATAAGCGGCGTCTCCACATAAGCAGCCATCTCCTCCGGATAATTCAACTTGGTGCCGGCGGCCTCGGCTGTTGTACCAGTGGCATCCAGCAGGGTGATCATGTCTTGCCGATACTTTTTGTAGGTCGCCACATTTGCTTTTCCGAATTTTTCTCCATCGAGGGTCATTTCCTTTATGGTATAGCCTGCCGCCCTGGCACACCCGTTCAAGATCACAGGGACGCATGGAGTTCTATCGAACGGTTTACCCTGCAGCAAAGATCCGATTCTCTCTTTGGGAGTCATCTTGTCTTCTGGTATGCTCATTTTTATCCCTTTCTATTTTCATTTAAATAGAAATAATTAAAATTGATTGGATAAAAAATAACTAAGATACGGGTATGCAATCTTTGCCGGCTTTGGTAATGATCGAAACCAATTGATCGACCAATACTTTTTCAGGATCATGCCATACGGTGGCATACTGAATGTCTACCTCGGCTTTTTCAACTCCTGCGGTCCCTTCCAGGGCTATCTTGATAATAGGTATTCAATTGTGCGTATTGGCAATAATCTGGATCTTTGTTTCTTTGCTCATTTAATCACCCCCCTTCTTTTTAAGCCCTCATCAGAAGGTCATTACAATAATGGACGCTTCACCCTTTTGAGATCGGTAGTCGTTCTCCACTTCGGTATAGGGATCTGGTCCGATTCAACAAATTGAGGCCGTTTCATTGATATACCTCTCAGCGGAAATGGCAGCGATGGCTCCATCTCCAACCGCCGTGGCAATTTGTCTAAGAGGAGTCAATCGAATATCTCCCGCTGCAAAAATCCCTGGGATAGAGGTTCTCATTTTATCGTCGACCTTGATGTATCCCTGCTCATCCATTGCGAAGATATTTTTAAAAATATCGGTGTGCGGGTGTGAGCCAATGGCGACAAATAGGCCATCCACCTCAAGTTTAGTATTTTCCCCAGTTTTAACGTCTTTTATAATCATACTTTCGAGGTGGTTATTTCCAATTATCTCTTCCACAGTATGGTTCCATAAAATAGATATTTTATTGTTGCAAAACGCACTCTCCTGTAAAATCTTAGTGGCCCGTAATTCGCTGCGCCGGTGTATTACAAAAACTTTTGAGGCGAACTTGCTCAGATAATTGGCATCTTCAATGGCGGTATCTCCTCCGCCGACGACCGCGACTCTTTTTTCTTTAAAGAAATTGGCGTCACAAACCGCACAATAAGAAACGCCTTTACCAATAAATCCATCTTCTCCGGCCAGATTTAGTCCGGATCTCTTTTGACCGCCTGCCAATATGATTGTTTTGCATGGATAAATATCGTCGCCAGCACAAACTTTTCGGTTTGGCCCTTCTAACGTTAGCTTATGGACTTTAGTGAAGGTTTTTATCTCCAGACCGGATCGTCTGGCTTGTTTTTCCATATTTCCGATCAACTCCATCCCACTAATTTCGATAAATCCCGGATAATTTTCAATCTTATCCGTTGTGGTAACCTGGCCGCCCAGATTCGCCCCTTCCAATAAAACGGTTTTTAACCTGGCCCGGGCACAATAGATACCGGCGCTAAGTCCGGCTGGACCGCCCCCAACAATGACGACATCATACATTTGCCGTTCGGTAATATCCTTTTCTACCCTGCTATCGGCACCAAGAAGTCCTTCGATGTAATGCTCGAATTTACCCTGGTCCAACCAAACTGGTATCGGGAGCAATTGGTTATTGATGAAAACATTCGTCGAGGTCGTAACCTTAAAGGCCTTTCCTTCATCCGATTCAAGCGTAAGCTCTTTAAATATAATTTGGTCTTTAAATCTATTTTTAATTTTTTTTGCCGCATCCAGCGCCAGCTCACAGGGCTTTCAATTGGGGTCACCACTGTGAACAACGGTAAGTTTCAAATAATTCATTGACATTGAATTTCTCTCTGACGTAATGCCCTTATTATTAAAAACTAAATATCTTGGCTTCAGCGGCGAGATCGATTAGATGGGGGGCTCCATCAAGCGCCATATTGGTAAAAAACTTGGCCTCGTCAACCTGACGGGCGTTTGCACAAGGAGGTCAAACCCCAACCGCGACTTCCTTTTCTACAAGATACTGGAAATAGTCGTCTGGGCAATCCCCGGTAATCGTTTTTGCCTTAAAATCCCGTTTTGAATTGGCCCACAATACACCATCACCTAGTAAGAAAATATTTACCGCGTGTCCCTTCGAATGAGCGATCTTTGCCAGCTGAAAACATCTGGTAGCCGGCTCAACCTCATCCTTACTCAGAACAAAGACAAAATTAGCCATGGTGACTCTCCTTTCCGGTTAACGGTTTAAAAACACTAAATATATCAAAAGAGAAGGTTGCCTCATTTTATTTCAAGCTCCCGAGGCTTTAATATTGATTTTTCCTTCTCGGGCCAGTTTGCTCAGGAGGAAGATGACGCTTTCCCGATCCAATCGAAATTGTTTTTCCACTTCAACCGGGTCCACTTTATCCTTGTCTTTTAAAAATTCGAGGACTTCCCGTTCGATCTCCCTCACCCAGTCATTAAAGAGCCCTTTCAATTCCGGAGTCGAATAGGTAGCCAGTTCAAATGAATGACTTATTGCCGTAAGTACTTCCTTGCTCATCTCTACCGGATTCACCCCGGAATCCGTACACTCGGCAATTCAATGTTCTACCATTTCAGCCAGCTTTTGGTTTTGCTGATGACCTAAAAGAACTTGCTGAATTAAGTTTTTCTTTTCGGAATCATTCAGGTCTCGCAATAAAAGTTCCACGAGATTAATAAGGACATCTTTTTTTGAAGCTTGGGGTAATTCAGCTAGAAGGTTTGTGATTTTTGTATCCATTACACACCTCATCTAATGAATTATAATTTTTCTCTCAGGTTCACATTTGGGGCGGGCTTAAGTTCTCCTATGTCCGGGTAGTTAAAATTGAATAGTTTGGAAATTTGGCCAAGAATATCAATGATGGCAGGTTCAGAAAGTCGGTAGTAAATAAAAGGTCCATTCCTATTCGTTTTGACAATTTCTGAGTTGCGGAGAGTCCGCAAATGAAAAGAAACAAGTGTTTGGGACAACCCGGTAGCCTTTATGATTTCAGTTACCGAACAGGAATTTTTACCAAGGGCTAAGACAATAGCAAGGCGGTTGGATTCACCTAATACTTTGAAAATACTTGCAAGTTGTTCAATTTCCATATGCCCACAGACATTAGCATCAGTTTATATGAGCCCTTACTCATAAGATATATATCTTGGCAATTTATTTTGTCAAGGAATTTAATTGAGGGCGTTGATTAATTCAACCATGGGCCGGGCCTGCTCCTGGCGATTAAGGCCCGGCCCCATCCTTACTTCTTAACGGAGCCCTAATTAAAGCTGACCGGATGACGGAGGAGCGGAGGGAGCCCCCCATTGCTTCCGGAGGGCATCAGATCTGGGGTATGACCTGGCACTTCTGTGATGCTGAGGTCAGACTGGTAAAAATATTTGTTTTATATCATCGTTATAATCAATGTATAAGAGTGGGGGATGAAAATTTTCCAGCAGGGAAAAGTTATTTTTGAAAATACCCGTATATATCCTCGTAATTGACCCGATCCCCCGTAAAGCGCTCCACTTCCTCGCCGTCCCGATATACCAGGAAACTGGGGGCGCTTTGAATTTTCAGGGCCTTGGCCAGCCCCTGATTGCCGGCCACATTCAACTTGACCAACTTGACTTTATCTTCGGTGTCCTTCACCAAGCCCTCGGCCACGTTACTCCAGGTGGCGCATTTGGCGCAACTGGGCAGATGGAAGTAGACCAGCACGGGTTTCTCCGACTGGCGCACTTCGGCTTCGAATTGATTTTCCGAGATTTCCATACCTGTTCCTTTTCTATTCCGGGACCGGTTCCAAGCTTTTATTTTGGGCTTTTAACTTTAGTCCGAAAACGCCTGCCGGGCTCACCCGGACTTGGACCGGCTCGGTCTGGCAGACCGAGTCGGTCTTAACCTCGGATAAAGCCATTGCTACATCTCTTGCCTCAGAGCTGGAACGGTCGCTGAGGGGACGAAGAGCGTCCGGGACCCCGCCTATGGCGGGGTTACCACGCAGAGCGTGGGAACGATAAAATTCGCGCCGTTTATCCCCTCCCGCACTTTGGTGACCTGCCGGATCCGCGCGGGCGGGTATAAAACCCACCCCTACATTAAATGCCGTCCGAAATTCGATGTTGGACGTTGGATGTTCGATGTTGGACGTTCGTCTTTTGTATTAATCCAATAATACCATACCATACCAGGCCGGCAACAATTTTCCATCCTTATCGAACTCCACCTTGAAGCCCAGGGGCTCGATGGTCTTGCCGATGTCCATGCCGTAGGCGTCCATCGAGGGCCGGGCCAGATGGGGAAAATTACAGGGATTGGGAAAGGCGCATTCGTCGCACTCGACGCAGAGGACCAGGGCCAGGGGATAGGAACAGTTGAAGGACAGCATGGCCTCCTTTTCCACGGCCAGGGCCACGCTTTGGCCTCCTTTAGGTGTCGTGGTCTGGATCACCAGACCCCAGCGGTAGCGGGCGAAGGCCTCCATGAAAAGCTCCCGGGAAATACTCATGTTGGGCGGGCAGGTCCAGAACTTTCCCCAGCGGTTGCAGCCGAACCGGCATTTGAGAAAGGAGCGGGGATCGAAAACGATTTGGCCGGTTTCGATCAATTTAGCCTTGGCCGCGCCCAGTTCAACGGCTTTTTTCTCCAGTGGTTCAAAATATGGTCGCATTCTATCCTCCGTATCAATTTTCTCGGACTACTTTACGCTTGGCGGATAATTTTTATGCTAAACCGCCCTGCTCGGGGCGAGCACCCGCGAAGCATGAAAATTTTATCCGCATTCGATGTTGGACGTTCGATGTTCGATGTTGAATGTTGAATGTTCGTCTTTTTATTTTCGTATTCATTACGCCGTCAGCCTTTTATACAGCGCCGGCAGCAGGACCGGCAGGGATTCCACCCTGGGCAGGATGATGCTCTGGGTCTGGGGGGAAATCTCTTTCAGGTAGCCGGCCCCCTTTTTATCGGAAGTAATCAGAAAGGGATGAATGCCCCGGCTGCGCACCTCCTGCATCGCCTTTTTGGTATCGGCGATGGCGTAGTCCAGGTTGCCGTAATCCACGTCGTAGGGACGGCCGTCGGTCAAAACGATCATCAGTCTGATCAGGGCCGAGACCCCTTCCAGCTTGTACAAACCGTGGCGCAGCACCGCTCCGAGGCGGGTCTGGTTCAGGGGTTCCAGGTTTCCCAGCCGGTGCCGGACCCTCTCCCCGTAGGTTTCGCCGAAATCCTTGACCAGGAACAGGTCGTTGCGAAAACGGCCGTCGGTACTGAAGCCCAATATGGCAAAAGGATCGCCCAGGGCTTCCAGGGCCTCGGCCATAAGGACCATGGCCTCTTTCTGGATATCGATAACCCGGCGGCCCTCCACCCGTTCATCGGTAGACCCGCTTAAATCCAGCAGAAAAAGGACGGCCACGTCCCGGACCCTTTTATCCCGGCGGATATAGACGTTATCCGACAAAAAGGAGCCGCAGCGCTGGTCCACCAGGGCCTGTACCAGGGCGTCCAGATCCAGGTCGTCGCCGTAGGGCTGGGCCCGAAATTTTTTGAACCGCTCCGGTTTCAGCCGGATAAAGAGCCGGCGGATCAGGGTGATCAGCCCCTGCAGGCGGTCACGGACCTCCTCGGCGAAAGGGTTGGGATCATCTTTGGCCCAGCGCTGCCGGACCAGGCACCACTCCAGTTTATAGTCATGGAGATCCTGGTCCCATTCCTTATAGGAAAAGGTCTTTACGTTTTCCTGCAGCTCCTCCGGTCCCGGGGCGGTCAATTCCAGATGATCGAACAATTCCTGGAGCATCCCCCAGAGTTCTCCCGGATCGCGCCGGCCTTCGCTCATCAGGCTGGCCAGCAGGGCTTCGATCACTTCCGGAGGAACGTCGTACTCGCTCAGGGCCTGGTCCCGGAGGTGCTGAATCGTGGCCTCCGTCTTCTGCACCAGCTCGGGAAGCAGGTCCCCCCACCAGGGTTTGGGTTTGGAGGGAGTTTGTCCTTCTCCCGAGGGAGTATCTTCCGCGGGAGCCAGGCGTTCCATTTCGACCTTTAAGCCGGGGAGCTTATCGAGCAGGCGGGTGTCCGCTGACCTATGAAGGCGGCAGGTCTGTTCGGGAAGGCCGACGGTTCCTACGGTCCGGACTGCTTCACCGATGAGCAGGGCCTGATGCAGGGCCATCAGTTTATACCAGCCGAAATCCGGCGCCCGATCGGGAAGAAATATCGTTCGGCCGTCGGTGGCCGGCCCGCCGCCGAAGCCCTGCACCCCGATCAGATTGGTGTTAGAACGGATCGGGACCGTTTTCCCCAGCAGAGCTTCGCAGATCAGGGCAAGGGTGTTGGCCCGCTCCTTCAAGGTCGCCCCCGCCGCCAGGCCGTCCCGTTTCTCCAGGGCCCGCAAAGAAATGCCACGGAAATACTGAATCAAGTCCTCTTCGCCGACGGAAGCGGCCAGGCCTTCCGTAACCCACTCCCGGATTTCCTGCTCCTCCAGCAGCAGGCAGAAGCGGCTCCCGTGGCGGATGAAGGCCTCGCTCGCGCCCACGGAAACCCGGGCCAGCCGCACCGCTTCCTGCAGCAGAAAACGCCAGCGGTCCAGCGGTGTGGCGCAGCGGTCCGCTGCCGACTCCTCCAGGTAGGCCTTGACCGCCCGCCACATGATCTTACCGTAGCCCAGCCCCTCCAGGGCCTGACGTCCCCAGGGGGATAGTCGGCCATAGCCGAGGACCTTGGCGGCCTGCGGCGTCTCGGTCAGAAAGGCGATGGCCGCGTCGATATCCTGGGTAGCCAGGTAATAGGCAAAAAAGGTCCAGCGGCGGATAAAATCTTCATCTTCCGGCAGGGAATGAAGGGCCTGAAAAAAGGGTAAAACCAGGGCCCAATTATGGGCGCTCAGCAGAGTGCTCCCCTTAAAAATCAAGTCCCGATAAGGATGCTCCTGAAAGGCCAGGACCTTCCCGGATACTTCCCGGAAAAAATCCCGGGCCTTTTTGGAGCGTAAGTGGGCAATGGCAGCGGCGATCTCGATGAAAGCGTGCAGGCCGGCAGCATTCATACTCGACAGCAGCCGGGGATCCGCCTGCAGAAAGGCCTTCACCGGTTCGAGCCGGTCGCGGGAATACTGGCGGCAGGGAGAATGATAGTCCATTAATACGAAAAGACGAACGTCCAACAGCCAACATCGAACGTCCAACATCGAATTGCGGTAATGTAGCACAGTCCCGCGTTACGCGGGACTGTGCCCCCCTTTGCCATTTTCATGCTTCGACTGTTTTGAATTTCGAATTTTGGTTATTTGAATTTGTTTCGGATTTCGAATTTCGGATTTCGAATTTTCGTTAGAAGATCCCCGAAACAACCTCGGTGATCGCCTCCTGCATCTCCGGGTCATCGGTCATGGACCGGATGATGGCCGCCTCGCAGGCCGGCCGGGGTTCGATCCCCTGGACGATCAGGCGGGCCGCATAAACCAGCAGACGGGTGCTCACCCCTTCCTCCAGGCCGTGCTGTTTCAGATTGCGCACCATTTCTGCCAGGCGGACCAGCTTTTCCGCCGCTGCTTCCGCAACTCCGGTCTCCCGTATGAGGATCGCCTTTTCCTTGTCGGCCGGAGGATAATCGAATTCCAAGGCCACAAACCGCTGACGGGTGGAATGTTTGAGGTCTTTGGTCACGCTCTGATACCCGGGGTTGTAGGAGATGACCAGTAAAAAATCGGGCCGGGCCTCCAGCAGCAGGCCCCTTTTTTCCTGGGGCAGGATGCGACGGTCGTCGGTCAGGGGATGAATAACCACGGTGGTGTCCTTGCGGGCCTCCACGACTTCGTCCAGATAGCAGATGCCGCCGTGCTTCACCGCCAGGCTCAGCGGGCCGTCCATCCAGACCGTATCCTGGCCCTGCAGCAGGTAACGCCCGACCAGGTCCGAGGCCGTCAGGTCCTCGTGGCAGGCGATGGTGATCAGCGGCCGCTGGAGCTTCCAGGCCATGTGCTCCAGAAAGCGGGTCTTGCCGCAGCCGGTGGGTCCCTTGAGCATAACCGGAATCTTGAGCTGACAAGCCGTTTCGAAAATGAGGACCTCATTGCCAATGGGAAGGTAAAAGGGCTCCTCGGTAACGAAGTAATCCTCAATGGCGATGTCCTTGGACTTCGAATCCTTTTGGTGTTCTTTATCTTTTTTGTGTTCCTTATCTTTGGACAAGATTATGCTCCTTGGTACGAAAATAAAACTTGTTGCTGGTTGCGCATTGCTGGCCGCTGGTTAAAAACTCACCCAGGCTCAGACCGACTCGGTCTGCCAGACCGAGTCGGTCTCAACCCTCTAGCCAAAGGGGGCTTGGGCTCCCCCCTTCATAAAACTCATCTTTACCCACAACCCTGGGGGCATGAGACCGCAGAGGGAGGGGG
>JACRCK010000280.1 GCA_016219065.1 Deltaproteobacteria bacterium | reverse complement strand
TCTGCCGCTGCACCGGCTACACCCAGATCATCCAGGCCGTGCAGTCCTTGAGCGGATACGAGAAAAAAGAAGTGGAGTATATGCCCCGGGAAACCTGAAGGTTTAAAATTCGAAATCCGAAACTCGAAACTCGAAACAAATTCAAATAACCGAAATTCAAAATTCAAAACATCTTTACCGGGAGCCATCAGTATTTATTTTGAATAAAGATTCGATGAATTGCCAAGCCCTTCCCGACAGGAAGGGTGGATGTTTCGGTCATTTGTATTTCGGTCATTTGAATTTGTTTCGGATTTCGTGCTTCGAATTTCGAATTTAGCTTTATTAACGTAGTTACCCCTTATCATTATCAAGCATAGAACGAGGAACCTTATGGAAGAACTACAGGTGGTTGGTCAGCGCATCCCCAAGCGGGATGCCTTGGACAAAGTAACGGGCCGGGCCCGTTATATACAGGACCTGAAGCTGCCGGGGATGCTGTTCTGAAAAATTCTGTACAGCAAATACCCGCATGCCGAAATCGTCCGCATCGATATCTCCAAAGCCGAGAAACTTCCGGGCGTCCGGGCGGTCCTGACCGGCGAGCAATTCCCTCCGCTCAAGTTCGGGTTCTATAAAGACAACAGCCCGCTGAAAACCGGCAAGGTCTGCTCGTACCGCGACGAGGTGGCCGCGGTGGCGGCCGTCGATCCTACGATCGCCCGGGAGGCCTTGGACTTGATCGAAGTCACCTACAAGCCGCTGCCCACGGTCTTCGACCCGGAAGAGGCCCTGAAGGAGGGCGCTCCCCTGATCCATGAAGAGCATAAGTCCAACCTCCTCAAGCTGCCCTGGAAGCTGATCTGCGGGGACGTGGAAGAAGCCCGGCGGAACTCCGATTTCGTGGCCCAGGACCGCTACCAGGTCACCTGGGTGACCCACTGCTGCCTGGGCACCAGCGGCTGCATCGCCGATTTCGACCTGCGCCAGAATCTGACCATGTACAGCAATACCCAGATCCCTTCCCTGGCGCAGAAGGACTACCTGGAATTCCTGAAGGCCCTGGGCCTGCCGGATTCTCGGGTGCGCATCATCCAGTCCTTTATCGGCGGGGCCTTCGGCAGCAAGCTCGACACCTACGCCTACGAGTACATCGCCATCCTGCTGGCCCGGGCCGCTCGCAAACCGGTCAAGATCCTCTTCGACCGGAAGGAGGAGTTTCAATCCACGTCCACCCGGCAGCCGGCCGTGATCGACATCGCCCAGGGTTGCACCAAAGACGGCCGGCTCACCTTCCGGGACATGACCATGATCCTGGACAACGGGGCCTACACCTCCTGGGGGGCCACCACCCCCTCGGTGATGATGATGCCCATCTCCTCGCTCTACAAGGTGCCGAACGTCCGCTACCTCGCCAAATGCGTCTATACCAACAACACCTACAGTCAGGCCATGCGCGGCTACGGCAACCCCCAGGCCACCTTCGCCATCGAAAGCCAGTTGGACGTGCTGGCCGGCCAGGCCGGGATCGATCCCTACGAATTCCGGTTGCTCAACGGCAACACGCCGGGGGAAGTCACCCCCCAGGGGTTTAAAATCACTTCCTGCGGCCACCGGGCCTGCCTGGAAGCCGTGGCCGCCGAACTCGACTGGCAGGGCAAACGGGGTAAACAGAAGAACCGGGGGGTCGGTATCGCTTCCCTGATCCACGTGGGCGGCGGGGCCCGGGTCTATAAATCCGACGGCTGCGGAACCATGATCAAGATGGATGATTACGGCCGGGTAGACGTTTTCACCGGGGCCAGCGAAATCGGCCAAGGCTCCGAAACGGTCATCGCCCAGATCGTGGCTGAAGAACTGGGGCTGGGCATCGAGGCCGTCAACATCATCAACAACGATACCGACGTCTGCCCCTGGGACGTGGGGGTCCACGCCAGCCGCACCACTTTCGTGGCCGGCAATTCCGCCTGGGGGGCCGCCCGGCAGGTCAAAGACCAGATCCTGCAACTGGCCGCCAAGGAAATGGAGGCCAACCCGGCCGACCTGGTGCTCAAGGACCGGAAAGTATTTGTAAAAGGCAGCCCGGACCGGGCCCTGTCCCTGGAAAAGATATTGCGCAAGGCCC
>JACRCK010000284.1 GCA_016219065.1 Deltaproteobacteria bacterium | reverse complement strand
GGGCGGGATGGGAGGTTCGTCGGCTTTGGGTTCGTAAATCTGCACGGGGTCGCCCTCGAAATCGGGGTCCGCAAACAGGGCAGTGGCCCGCTTGAAGTCCATGATGGTGAAGAAGAATTTATTGTAATCCTCATTGATCCGGGTGCCGCGGCCGATGATCTGCTTGAATTCGGTCATGGAATTGATCCGTTTGTCCAGCACGATCAGATGGCAGGTCTGGGCGTCCACGCCGGTGGACATGAGCTGTGAGGTGGTCGCGATGACCGGGAAGGTGGACTCCGGGTCGATGAAATTGTCGAGCTGGGCTTTGCCTTCGTCGTTGTCGCCGGTGATGCGCATCACATACTTGCTGTTTCCGGCGGCCAGGTCCGGGTTGGCATTGACCAGGGCCTGGCGCATGCGCTCGGCATGGTCGATGTTTTCACAGAAGACGATGGTCTTGGCAAAACGATCGGTGGCCTGGAGAAACTCGGTGATCTTGCCGGCAACCAACTCGGTGCGTTTTTCGAGGACCAGGCTTCGGTCAAAATCCTTTTCGTTGTATTCGCGGTCTTCGATGAGTTGGCCGTATTTGTCCGTCTTGCCCCTTTCCGGCCGCCACCCCTCCAAGTCCTTGTCGATGCCGATGCGGACCACCTTGTAAGGGGCCAGGAAGCCGTCGTCGATGCCCTGCCGGAGTGAATAGGTGTAGATCGGCTCGCCGAAATATTCGATATTGGAGACGTCCCGGGTTTCCTTGGGCGTGGCGGTGAGCCCGAGCTGGGTGGCCGACGAGAAGTACTCGAGGATCTTGCGCCAGGCCGCATCTTCGGCCGCGCTGCCCCGGTGGCACTCGTCGATGATCACCAAATCGAAGAAGTCCGGAGAGAACTGTTTGTAAATGTTCTGTTCCTCCTCCGTTCCCGTGACGGCCTGGTAAAGGGACAGATAGATTTCGAAGGCTTTATCGACCGTGCGATGGGTGATCTTGGTCATGGCCTTACCGAAGGGCTTGAAATCGTTGGTCTTGGTCTGGTCGGCCAGGATGTTGCGATCCACCAGGAAGAGGATGCGGTTCTTGGCGCCGGACTTCCACAGGCGCCAAATAATCTGGAAGGCGGTGTAAGTCTTACCGGTGCCGGTAGCCATGACCAAGAGGATGCGGTTCTCGCCGCGGGCGATGGCCTCGACGGCCCGGTTGATGGCGATGAGCTGATAATAGCGGGGCGACTTGCCGGCGCCGTCTTCATAGTAATCCTGGGTGGTGACAGCCTCCTGGTCTGCCGTGTAGCCCCTGGCGGCCCGATACCGCGCCCAAAGCTCTTCGGGCGACGGGAATTGATCCAGCGGGATTTCCCTTTCGACCGCGCCGCCCGTTCCCGTGCGGTTGTGTTCGAGGAAGGCATCGCCGTTGGAGCTGTAGGCAAAGGGGACATCGAGGATCTCGGCGTATTCGAGGGCCTGCTGCATGCCCGCACCGACGGCATGGGTGTTATCTTTGGCCTCGATTACGGCGAGGGGAATGCCGGGTTTATAGTAAAGCAGGTAGTCGGCCTTCCTGGCCTCACCGCGCCGGACCTTTTTCCCGCGAACGATGACCCGGCCCTTGGTGAAATAGATCTCTTCCCGAAGCTGGGTCATGACGTTCCATTTGCCCCCGTCGGCGCCGACCAGCGCGGGGGTGATGAACTTGGTGCGAATATCCGCTTCGGTAAGAGATTTCTTGTCCATGGGGCAGTTCCCTCTGAGGGATGGGTTAAGATCTTACTGCCGGTTGGGTCGGAGAGATGGGGATTCACCCACCCCCAACCCCCGGAGCCTGTCCCGCGGCAGCGCGGGATCAAGGTAGGGGGAGACGTTTCGGTTTTCGAAACAGGGCCATTTTTATTCCAAAATGGAGGGTTGTCAAGGATTTTACTGTAAATACTTGGGAATTAGCTTGCGGGGCCAAGCGAAGGGCCAGGGCAGTGATCTGGAATCGGGTGGGCAGCAGCCGGAGAAACGCCTCTTGACATGTCGTTTGAAATTGATAAAATTACCTATACAAATAAACAAGTAATGTTAATTCTATCATGATATCGTCAAATACAAATCGCCCGGGTTCCCGGTTCGACAGGGCGGTTTCCGTTTTCAAAAAGCAGGGCGGAATCCTCCGCACGGCCCAGGCTCTTCGAGAGGGCATCCACCCCGACACCCTTTATACCCTGAGGGACTCCGGGATGTTGGAGGTAATGAGCCGCGGGGTGTATCGTCTGGCCGACAGTTCTCCGCTGGGCAACCCCGACCTGGTGACCGTCGCGACCCGTGTCCCGGGCGGCGTGATCTGCCTGATCTCGGCACTGGCTTTTCACGAACTCACCACCCAGATACCCCACGAGGTCCACGTGGCGCTGCCGCGAGGCGCAGAGGAACCTCGTCTGGACCACCCGCCGATCAAGACTTACCGGTTCAGCGGCGAGGCCTATACGGAAGGCGTGGAGACCCATAAACTCGATAGCGTAATCGTGCGCATTTACAGCCCGGAGAAGACACTCGCCGACTGTTTCAAGTTCCGCAACAAGGTCGGCCTCGATACGGTAGTGGAGGCGGTTCGCTTCTACCGCGAACGCAAGCGCGTCAAGGTGGACGACCTCATGCGTTATGCTGCGATTTGCCGGGTGAGAAAGGTCATCCGCCCCTACCTCGAAGCGATTCTGTAAGGAGGCCTTGATGTTCTCGATGTGGAGCAATACGGGGTCAGTCCCGGAATAAAAATTGAGGGTTGAGGGCGTTGATGTCGAGTACCTGATAATCACTCTCGGGCAGGACGCACTACAGATTTTCGAAGTCTCCCTCGCAGGAATCTCCAGGTTGCGGGTGTATGAATCAGATTAAAATGCCGGAGATTGAAATACTTGTTCGCCCATCAATACGTCGCGGGATCCGGCTCTGGGAGCATACTCCGCTTCTTGGACCGGCCAGCCGTTTTTCCATCCGGGCGCTCGAAAATACTTGAAAGATCTTACAATATTAGATAATCTAACCATATCGGATAATCTATTTGGAGAAATCAGATGACCATCATGACCACCACCGAATTTGCGAAAAATATCAAGAAAACCCTCGACCGGTTGGAATTTGGGGGTGAGGAAATCATTCTCGTTCGGAATAAGAATAAAATCGCCCGGATCATCCCCGGTTCCCCCCACCTGACGGCCATTGAGGCCATGGGAGATATTTACCGTACATTAGCGCCCGAAGCCGCCGAGGGTTGGCTGGAAGACAGCCGGTTGGAAGGGAAGGTGGCGGCGGAAACAAGGGATCCATGGGCTTCCTGATCGACACCTGCATCTGGATCGAAGTGGAACGCGGCGCTGTTGCCCCGGCCGATGTGGCCGCCTTCACGGGGCAGGAACCGGTCTTCCTTTCACCGGTCACTCTGGCGGAGCTGACTTTTGGGGTGGAGATGGCGGGCGATCCGAAGATTCGCCTGAAAAGAATGGCGGCATTGGGCAGACTCAGGAAAAAACCCCTTCTGGTTATCGACGAAGCGACCGGAATTCTCTTCGGGCGGCTGGCGGCACAACTGAAACGCTCAGGCAAGGATCACCAATACCGGGTCCAGGATCTTTGGTTGGCCAGTCAGGCCATGCAGCACGGATTCAAGTTGCTTACCCAAAATGAAAAGGATTTTTTCGACATTCCCGGGCTGGACATGATCCTGTATCCCAAGCCGCCGGTCGCCTCCGGTCCCTCAGAAAGGGGATAAAAGTTGCCGCCTGAATCTCCGGCCGGCTGGGGGCCGCTCCACGGCGGCGGTGTTTTAAAAACCAGGCCGCCGGGGAACGGCAGGGAAAAGCGGCCGGCCCTCGAAGGGCCGGCTTTCCGGGAGCGGTTTAAATGCTACCAGTCGCTTTTGAATAACAATTCGCTGCCTTCCCGAAAGGCCAGCTCATCCTGCAGCGCCTGGAAGCGGGCGGCAATCACCTGGGCGATGTTGGACATCACCAGATAGCCGATCCGTGGCTCGGCTTCGAAAACTTTCGTCAGGCAGGCCCGTTCGATTTGAATCACCTCCAGGCCCTTACTGACACAGTAGGCGGAAAGCCGATAGAAGAAGGGGGGAATCATACTCGACCAGCCGAAGATGCCCCCCTCCTCGATCCGGGAAATGGTCAAGGCCTCCTCGGTCTCCCGGGCCGGCAGATCGAAACGCAGGTCAACTTTTCCGGAGATAATCCCCCAGAGGTATTTCGCCTCTTCATCTTCCCGAAACAGCCGGTCTTCCTGTTTAAACTTTTTAACCAGACAACAGGGTTCAATAAGCATTAATTCAGGCTTGGCTAAACCCCGGAACACCTCCAACTGCCCTATAAAATCCGAACATTCCATGACGCTCACCCTTTTTTCTTTTTAGGGGGTATCGGCGCCCCCCCCCGGCTTGAATGGTAAGGAAGTTGGTTTGAATGATTATACCGGGCTTTCTCCAATGGAACCTGTTGCAGATTAGAGGTTCAGGGGGATTTTTTCTTCCCCGCCTACTTAAAAATTTAAATCAATGTCCCGGGAAGTCAAGAAAAAATGCGGTCGTCGGAATTTATTGTTTTTGGAAAATCCGGCCGGGATTGCAAAATTTCCACATTAAGGGCTTCACGGGCTGGTGGAAAGCCTGCCCGGCCAGGTGCAGGGCCGGGAAGATCCCCGGAGTAGGGCCTGTTGCCGGACCGGCCCCAGGCCCAACCCATCCATTTTCCTGTTTCTTTCAAGGTTTTAGCCGATCTGCCGATAATTCAATAGCAGCCGGCCCGAGAAAAGGCTTGGCCTCAATTAAGGACTTTTTCATGAAATACGGCGATTTGGCACTGAAAAAAATGGAGGAGGACCCCGTCCGGAGCCCGAGGGAAATATCCCTGACCGCCCATTTTCAGCCCATCCTGAGCCTCAAGAACCGGACGGTGGTCGGCTACGAGGGGCTGATCCGGGGGGTTCGGGAGCAGGAGGGGGGACTGCTGGTTCCGCCGGTTTCCTTATTTGAAACCGCCAAAGCGGAAGACCGCTTGGTGGAAATGGATCGGCAATGTCGGGACACGATCCTGGACCTGTTCGCGGCCTGCCCCCGGGCGGAAGATAATTTTCTCCTTTTCATCAACTTTGAGAGTTCCCTCCTGGATGATCTCGGATCACAAAACGGCTATTTCTTAAACCAGGTGGCCCGGCGCCACATCAACCCTGCCGATGTGGTTATCGAGATCATCGAGTCCAAGGTAGCCCGGCTGAGCAACCTGCTCCGGTTCGTTGAATTCTATCGCTACCATGGTTTCCTGATCGCCCTGGATGATGTCGGTGTGGGTTTTTCCAATTTCGACCGCCTGGCCGCGCTCAAACCCGATATCATCAAAATCGACCGGTCGATCGTCAAAAACATGGAAAAAGACT
>JACRCK010000282.1 GCA_016219065.1 Deltaproteobacteria bacterium | reverse complement strand
TTCGAAGAGGCGATTCAGCGCTTCGGGCCTCCGACTCAGTGTGCCGAGGCCGGGGTTACCAAGGCCTGTCTGTGGGTTCATGGCTCGGGCGGCGTTTCTTATGTTCCCATGGGGCGCTCTTTTATTCCCGTACCGGTAGAACCGTCCACCCTCCGTCTTATTTTCATCAACGGCACCCTGTCCACCTATGAAGTGAGAGGGGATTGGGAGTAAGCCCTTATTTTTTACCTTTTGGGAAGAATTCCAATCAGGGAAGCACTCTTTTGCGGAAGACCTTCCAGAGCGAAGGATATGATCTGACGCCGGAACAGTGGGGAGTACTGACCCGTCTGCGGGAAGGGGAGGGGTTGAACCAGAGTCAGTTAGGCGAAAAAACGTTCAAGGACCGGCATAACATCACCCGCATCCTGAATCTGCTGGAAAACCGCGGCTGCATCGAACGCCGGGCCGACAAAACCGACCGGCGGATTTATCGCCTTTTTTTTAACAAAACCGGTCAGGACCTGCAAGAGAAGCTTAACCTCATCGTTATGACCCGTCGGGAAGCTGTATTTGAAGGGTTGAGCCGGGAGGATATCCAGACCATGCAAAGGATCGTCGAGCATATGGTGAAAAATGTGGAAAGAAGATTTGAGGCCATGGGCAGGATCAAGGAGGACGGACAATGGCGCGGAAAGATTGGATAGGATCGTTTTGGGGCCCGGGCCTTCTCATCATAGTGTCCGGAGTGATGCTTCTGACAACGGGCTGCAAAAAACCCCAGACCCAAGAAGCCCCTCCGGTTCCCCTGGTCGAGGTCGGCCCTGTCCTGGTGAAGGATGTGCCCATCTATTCGGAATGGACCGCGTCCACCGATGGGTTCGTCAATGCCACCATTCGGGCCCAGGTCCAGGGGTATCTGGTCGAGCAGGATTACAAGGAAGGGGATTTCGTTCTCAAGGGGCAGGTCCTTTTCAAAATAGACCCCCGATTCCTCCAGGCGGCCCTGGAGCAGGCCAGGGGGCAGTTTACGGAGCAGCGGGCCAGATGGGAAAACGCCCGGGCCAACCTCGAGCGGATCAGGCCCCTGGTGGCCCAGAAGGCCATAAGCCTGAAAGACTTTGATGATGCCGTAGCCTCGGAACGGGCTACTCTGGCCGCGGTAGTGGCCGCCCAGGCGGTAGTCGATAAGGCCCTGGTCGACCTGGAATTTACCAGGATCATATCGCCCATCGATGGGATCGCCGGTATTGCCAGGGCCCAATTGGGCAACCTGGTAGGCCCCGGATCCATAGAAGAATTGACCACCGTTTCTACCGTGGACCCGATCAAGGTCTATTTTCCGATGAGCGAACAGGAGTATCTGAAATACATGGCCAACGGGAATGGAAAGGCCCAGAAGATTCCCCTTGAGCTGATCCTGGCCGCCGGCATTGTCCATCCTTATCAGGGGAAACTGGCCTTTGCCGACCGTCAGGTAGATATAAGAACCGGGACCATCAAGGTGGCCGCCCTGTTCAAAAACCCGGGAAATGTGATACGGCCCGGACAATTTGCCAGGATTCGTGCCCGGACTTCGGTCAAAAAAAGGGCCCTGTTGATTCCCCAGCGGGCAGTGATGGAATTGCAGGGAAAATATCAGGCAGCCGTGGTCGGCTCGGACAATAAGATTTCCATCAGACAGGTCAAAGCGGCCGAACGGATCGGCAACCTCTGGGTGATCGAAGAGGGCCTGAAATCCGGGGAACAGGTAGTCACCGAGGGGCTTCAGAAGGTCAAGGACGGGACAATTGTGGTGACGAAGCCCTTCCGTCCTGATTCCGGGGTCGCCTCCATGACCGGGCCTCAGCCGGCCATTCAAAAGACGGGAAAGAAATAGGGGTAGGCCGGATGTCCAAGTTTTTTATCAACCGTCCCATCGTGGCCATGGTCATCTCCATTTTGTTTGTCATCCTGGGCCTGGTGGCCATGGTGGGACTGCCGGTGGCCCAATTCCCGGAGATCGTTCCGCCGGAGATCCAGATCTATGCCACCTATACCGGCGCCGATGCCGAAACCGTGGAACAATCCGTGGCCACCCCCATCGAGCAGCAGATCAGCGGCGTGGACAACATGAGCTATATGTATTCCGTGAATGCCAGTAACGGAACGATGCGCATGTTCGTCAATTTCGATGTCAAGAGCGACCCCAACACGGACCTGATCTTTACCCAGATGCGGCAGAATCAGGCCCAGCCCCAGCTCCCCATCGACGTGCGCAATTACGGCGTGACCATGGTCAAGTCCAGGGCCGCACCGATGATGCTCATCGGCCTTACTTCCCCCAAAGGGAGCTACAACGCGGCCTTTCTGGCCAACTACGCTAATATCAACCTGGTCGACCAGCTCCTGCGGGTGCCCGGCATCGGCCAGGTGGCCATTTTCGGCGCCGGCCCCTATGCCATCCGCATCTGGGTCAAACCCGACAGCCTGGGTAAGCTGGGTCTCACCGTCCCCGATATCGTCGGCGCCATTCAGAAACAGAATACGGTCAATCCGGCCGGACAAATCGGCGGCGAGCCGGCCCCGCCCGGTCAGGAATACACTTATGCCGTGCGCGCCCAGGGCCGTTTGGTATCCGAGGAGGAATTCGGCGAGATTGTGGTTCGGGCCAACCCCGATGGGTCCATCGTCCGGCTGAAGGACGTGGCCCGGGTCGAGCTTGGGACCCAAAGTTATTCCATCAACGGACGCATCGACGGCCGGCCGGCCGGGATCATGGCCATCTATCAGTTGCCCGGTTCCAATGCCTTAGCCACGGTCCAGGCCATCAAAAAGTTGATGAATGAAGCCAAGAAAAGGTTCCCGGCCGATCTCGACTACACAGTGGCCCTGGATACGACCCGTTCCATCAACGAGGGGATCAAGGAGATCGTCATCACCCTTTTGGAAGCCTTACTCTTGGTCATCCTGGTAGTCTTCCTTTTCCTGCAGGGGTGGCGGGCAACCCTTATTCCGGCCCTGGCCGTTCCTGTTTCCCTGATCGGGACCTTTGCCGTCTTCCCCGT
>JACRCK010000281.1 GCA_016219065.1 Deltaproteobacteria bacterium | reverse complement strand
GGTGATCATAGACCTGGGAGACGTGGACAGCGAAAAAACGGAAAAACTTTCCGAAGCGGATCTATCGCTGGGGGTCAGACAGGCCTGTAAAACCACGATCCGTAGCGATCTGGAAGTCACTATACCCCCGGAATCCCAATTGGATCGGAAGGTTCTGGCCCGGGAGCGGCCCAGGGCCGGCGCCTGGCAGGTGGTTTCGGAAATAAAAATTGAAGACCTGATCGTCGACGGAAAATTTCGTCCCCCCGTTGAAAAAAAATGCATTCAAGTGGCTCCGCCCACCATTAACGACAATATCAGCGATCTTTCCCGCGTCATCCGTTCCTTGAAGCAGATCCATCAGATCGGAAACCTGACTGTTGATTTTTATGCCGTTCGTAAAATTCCTGCAGCCCTGAGGGCGGAAAACTGGCAGGTTACCGTAACCCTGGCCAACCCCCGGAAGGAAGGCGGCCGGATTCAGCTGATCGACATCGAACCGGGAGACACCACCGGTCAGAATTACGCCGTGGCGGTCGATATCGGGACCACCACGGTCTGGGGCCAGTTGCTGGATCTGAATTCGGGAGAAATACTGGCCCAGGCGGCGGAATACAATTCCCAGATCGGCTACGGCGAAGATGTCATTTCCCGGATCGCCTATGCCCAGAAGCCGGCGGGTCTGAAAAAAATGAAGGATCTGGTCGTTTCTACCATCAACGGAATAATCAAACAATTATTAAAGCAGCACAAAGTCCCGCTAAATTCCATTTCCCAGATGACGGTGGCCGGCAACACGACCATGACCCACCTGTTCCTGGAGATAGAACCCCGCTACATTCGGGAGGCCCCCTATACCCCCCCCATGAACTATATCCCTTTGGTCCGGGCCCGGGAACTGGGCATCGAATTGGCCGAACATGTCCGGGTTTATTTATTCCCCTCCATTTCCAGTTATGTGGGGGGGGACGTCATTGCCGGAGTCATGGGTTCCGGTATGTCCCGCCAGGAAAAACTGACCCTGTACATCGACCTGGGAACGAATGGGGAAATCGTCATCGGAAATTCGGAATGGATGACTTGTTCCGCCTGTTCGGCCGGACCAGCCTTCGAAGGCGGGGGAATCAAGCACGGCATGCGGGCCACCCGGGGGGCCATTGAGGATTTCAGCATCAATCCGACGACCTTTGAGCCCATGATTTTGACCGTGGGCATGGCCAAACCCATGGGCATCTGCGGTTCCGGTTTGATCAATACCGTCGCCGGTTTGCTGGAGGCCTGCGTACTGGATCAAAACGGTAAATTTAAACAGGGCCTGCAAACCGATCGCATCCGGGAGGGCGAAGATGGCCTGGAATACGTAATGGTCTGGGCCGCCAATACCCAGATCGGGCGGGACATCGTTATCACCGAGGTGGATATAGACAACCTGATCCGGGCCAAAGGAGCCATGTATGCCGGCTATGTGACCCTGCTGACGGAAGTCGGCTTAACCATGGACGACCTGGAGCAGGTGATAATCGCCGGTGGTTTCGGCAATTATATCAATATCGATAAGGCCATTACCATCGGCCTGCTCCCGGATCTGCCGATCGAACAGTTCAAGTTTATCGGCAACGGCTCTCTCCTGGGAGCCCGGCTGATCTGTTTTTCCAACGTACTCCGAACCGAAGTCAAAAGAATCTTTACCAAAATAACCAATATCGAACTCAGCGAAAATATTAACTTCATGAATAACTACATCGCTGCTCTCTTCCTGCCCCATACGGATAACAAGCTGTTTCCCCGAGTATTTGAACGGGTGACCTGTATGGAGCAGGATTTAAGCGGTCGGGGGAGGGAATCTTAAAATGAGCTTTACCATTGCGTTGGCCGGAAAAGGCGGTACCGGCAAGACGACTATGGCCGGCCTGTTGATCCGCTATATGCTGGGAAAAGGGTTGAAGCCCATATTGGCGGTGGATGCCGATGCCAATGCCAATCTGAATGAAGTGCTCGGCGTCACTTATGAAAATACGGTGGGAGACGCCCGGGAAGAAATGAAAAAGGGGGGTCTGGAGGGCATGACCAAAGATATTTTCATGGACATGCGCATCCAACAGGCCCTGGTGGAGGCGGAAGGGTTCGACCTGATCGTCATGGGCCGTCCGGAAGGGCAGGGCTGCTATTGTGCTGCCAATAATTTATTATCTGAAATCATTGATAAATTGACTCATAATTACCGTTACCTGGTCGTGGACAATGAGGCGGGTATGGAGCATATCAGCCGGTTGACGACCCGCCATATCGATGTGCTGCTGATCGTCTCCGACGGCTCCCGCCGGGGGCTGCAAGCCGCCATACGCATTGGGGAACTGGTCCAGGAACTGGGCCTGACGGTTATGAAAAAATTTGTGATCGTCAACCAGGTGGAGAAAAAAGAAGACGCCCAGTGGGAAACCTGGGATCAGCTACTGGGGGCCAATGACCTGATTTTCCTGGGGGTGGTTCCCAAAGATGACCGGATCTACGAATTTGATAAAGAGGGAAAACCGACTTTCAACCTTCCGGAGACCTCGCCGGCTGTTCAAACGGCCTTTCAACTCTTCGAAAAGGTATTTTAACCCCGATTTAGATTCTTACCATGCTTTTTTTATTGACAAACCCTATGGATCTCTTTTAAGAATTGAAATACCTCGTAGAAAAGAGATACGTAGAATCTCCGATCCAGGGCCAAGGCAAGTTTCATCTTCAAGATAACATTAGCCTTTTGACAAATAGGTTCCACTGGGCCGCCCGCCCAAAAGGCCCCCTAAACTTATTTGGTTTCAAGGGCTAACGGGTTATAAATTTTGATATTTATAATTTTAAGGTAACAGATCCAACCTTGTTAAAAAGTTCACAGTTTTTATTATCTCACCGAAATAAAGGAGGAGACACCGTTGGCCTTTGAAATTCCAAAAGCGACTTACTCGGGAAAAATCAATGAAATTTCCATAGGAAAAAGTAAACCTATCGCCTTGGGCGGGGAAGACTCTTATCCTTTCTATCTATTTGAAGGCAAGCTCCCCCATCCTCCGCGGATTGCCATGGAGGTCTGGGACATCCGACCCGATGACTGGCCGGATTCGGCGCTCGAGCCTTTTCGGGACGTGCTGGACGATCCGGCGGCCTGGGCGGCCAAGTGCGTGAAGGACTACGGGGCGGAAGCGATCACCGTCCAGTTGAAAAGTACAGACCCGAACGGCCTGGACAAAGGTCCTGAAGAGGCTTCGCAAACGGTTCAGAAGATCCTGAAGGCGGTTGACGTCCCGGTAATCGTCTGGGGTTCGGGCAATGAGAAAAAGGACGCCGATGTCCTGAGAAAAATCAGCGAAGACTGCCAGGGTGCCAATTTGACCCTCGGCCCGGTGGCCGAAGGAAACCACAAACAGATTGGGGCCTCGGTCATGGCCTACGGCCACACCGTGATCGCTTCCACCCCGATCGACGTCAACCTGGCCAAGCAATTGAATATTTTATTGGAAAATCTGGGGGTGCCCCGGGAAAAAATCCTGATCGACCCCACCACCGGCGGCTTGGGCTACGGGCTGGAATATTCTTATTCCGTCATGGAACGGATCCGTATGGCCGCCCTGGCCCAGGAAGACGATAAGCTGCAGTATGCTCTGATCAACAACCTGGGCAACGAAGTCTGGAAGACCAAAGAGGCCAAGCTGAGCAACGAAGAGGCCCCCACCCTGGGGGACGCGGCCCGGCGCGGATTTATGATGGAAGCGGTGGGAGCGGTTTCCTATCTGCTGGCCGGGTCCGATTTACTGATCATGCGCCACCCCAAGGCCATAGAGCTGACCAAGCAATTCATCGATTTATTGATATCCGGGGGTAGCGATATCAGCCCGGCCGACCTGGCGGCCAAGTATAAGGCCATCAATGTTAAACCGGCCGGCGACTATCCGGAGATCGTAAAGACGGCCATCGCCGCGGCGCCGGCCAAGGAGGAAAAACCGGCGGCCGCTCCGGCCAAAGCCAAGGAAGCGGCTCCGAAACCGGCGGCAGCCCCCAAACCGGCCGCCGCTCCGAAACCGGCACCCGCTGCCGCCGCTCCGAAAGAAGCCCCCCAGGTCGATACTGAAGCGGAAGCCCAGGCCCAGGCCCAAGCCCAGGCGGCCGCGGCGGCCCAGGCCAAAGTGGCTGCTGAGACGAAAGCCCAGGCGGAAGCGGAAGCCAAAGTCAAAGCGGCAGCCGCGGCGAAGGCCCAGGCGGAAGCGGAAGCCCAGGCGAAGGTCGCGGCGGAAAAACAAGCCCAGGAAGAGGTCAAGGCCAAGGCCAAAGCCGCGGAAGAGGCCCTGCAGGCGGCCCGGGCCGCGGAAAGGGAAAAAAGAGCAGCCGAACAAGTCGTCTGTGCCGAAGGCCCGAGAGAACTGAAGGTGGCCGAAGTTCAGCGTTCTCCGGTGGATAAACTGGAAGCCCAGATCGACCGCGTCAACAGAAGAAAATAAATTAAAAAAAAGACCCAAAAAACAGCCCTGAAGACTGTTTTTGCAAGGAGGAGTATAACATGGCAGCAGAAGAAGCCAAAGAGTTGAAGGTGGTAGAAAAGAAAAAATTTAAACCCGAGGAAAAGAGCGTTGATCCAGCTACCATTCAAATGCTCTACAAGGCCCAGGAAGAGGGTGTGCAAACCATCTTCGACCGGGCCGAAACGATGAAACCCTGTAATATCGGCATCCAGGGGACCTGCTGTAAGATGTGCGCCCAGGGCCCCTGTCGCCTGCCCTTGACCAAGAAGGACCTGGAAGGAGAAGACACCCGGATGGGCCTCTGCGGGGCCACCCCGGAGACCATTGCCGCCCGGAACTTTGCCCGGATGATCGCCTCCGGCTCGGCGGCGCACTCCGATCACGGCCGGGGTATCGCCGAGGTCTTCCTGGCGGCGGCCCGCAAAGAATCCGAGGATTATAAAATAAAGGACGAAGTCAAACTCCTGGCCATCGCCAAGGATTTCGACGTGGCCACCACCGTGGCGGTCGACGGCGAGGAAAAGGACCGGGATATCTATGACATCGCCGTGGAAGTGGGCGAGAAGATCCTGGGGGAATGGGGCAAACAAAACGGCGAGATTTATTATGCCAAGCGCGCCCCCAAGGCCCGGTACGAGCTCTGGAAAAAGCTGGACGTCATTCCCCGGGGCATCGACCGGGAAATCGTAGAGATCATGCACCGCACCCACATGGGCGTGGATCAGGACTACGAAAACCTGATGAAACAGGGGACCCGGGCCGCCCTGGCCGACGGCTGGGCCGGCTCGATGATGGCCACGGATATGCAGGACGTGCTTTTCGGCACCCCCTATCCGGTCCACGGTGAAATCAACCTGGGTGTTTTAAAGCAGGACCAGGTCAATATCATCGTCCACGGCCATGAGCCCCTCCTATCGGAGATGATCGTCGTGGCCTCCCAGGACCCGGAAATGATCCAGTATGCCGCCACCAAGGGGGCCAAGGGCATCGTCCTGGCCGGCATGTGCTGTACGGCCAATGAGATTCTGGTCCGCCACGGCATGCCCATTGCCGGGAATTATCTGCAGCAGGAACTGGCCCTCATTACCGGGGCCGTGGATGCCATGGTGGTCGATGTCCAGTGCATCATGGAGAACCTGGCCAATATCGCCAAATGCTATCATACCAAGCTGATCACCACCAACCCCCGGTGCAAGATTGCCTCCGGGGAAACGGTCCATATCGGCTTCGACGAACACCATGCCCTGGAAGACGCCAAACGGATCGTCAAGACCGCCATCGACAATTTTCAAAACCGGCGGGCCGAAGTCCTGATTCCCAAATATAAAGAAAAGATGGTCGTCGGCTTCAGTTACGAGGCCATCAACTACCACCTGGGCGGGACCTTCCGCGGTTCCTACACCCCCTTGAACGACAATATCATCAACGGCCGGATCCGGGGCATCGCCGGTGTGGTGGGTTGCAACAACGCCCGCTGCATGCACGACAGCGCCCACCTGATCGTGGTCAAAGAGCTGCTGAAAAACGACGTCATCGTCCTGACCACAGGCTGCGACGCCATGGCCTGCGGTAAGGCCGGCCTGCTCACCCCCGAGGCGGCCCGGGTCTACTGCGGACCCGGCCTGGCCGAGGTCTGTGAGACCGTCGGCATCCCGCCGGTCCTGCACATGGGCTCCTGCGTAGACAACAGCCGGATCCTCATGGCCGCCACCGAGGTGGTCAAAGCCGGGGGACTGGGCAACGACATCAGCGACCTGCCGGCCGCCGGGTGCGCCCCGGAATGGATGAGTGAAAAGGCCATCTCCATCGGGCAATACTTCGTGGCCTCCGGGGTCTACACGGTCTTCGGGGTCAACCTACCGGTGGAAGGGGCTCCGGTCTTCAAGGAGCACCTCTTCAGCGGCATGGAGAAGATCTACGGCGGCATGTGGGACCTGATCGAGGATCCCTATGAAATGGCCCGCAAGATGATCGCCCACATCGACGCCAAGAGAAAGGCCCTGGGGATTGACAAGGCCCGCGAACGGGTGTTGATGGATATGGCCGACCGGCAGAAGCTGGAAGCGGTTTAAGACCAGGAAAGGAGGACATTGCAACCATGTCGAAATTAGTCGCATTTGCCGCCATACAAGGCGCATACAATATCGTTTCCAAAGGGGAGGGAACCCTGAAAAAGGCCCTGGAAAAATACGGGCCCGATCAGAAGATCGAGTTTCCCAACACGGCATATTACCTGCCCATTATCTATTCCATTTTAGGCATCCCGGTTAAGACCCTGGGGGATGCCAAAAAGCCCATGGAAGTGGCTCGCAAGCTGCTTCCGGCCCATCTGAAAAACATGACCCATCTGCCCTATCTGGGGCCCCTGCTGGATGCCGGGATGGCCACCCTCTTCGCCGAAGAAGTGTCGGAAGCCATCCGCTATCTGGAGGACCCCGACTTCTACCTGGTCAGCGAAGATATCGACGAAGCCTCGGGCAAGATCTGGCTGGGCGCTGCCGAGGATACGGTCTTCCGGAAACGGGGCGTCGAATTCGTGGACGGCTCGGCCCCGGGTTTTGCCGCCATCGTCGGCGCGGCCCCGGACCCGGAAACGGCCAAGTTCATCGCCGAGGAATACCAGAAAAAGAACCTCTATGTCTTCATGTGCGCCAACCAGAACGGTACCACTTTCAGCGAACAGCTCCTGGAGGCCGGGGTGCAGATCGGTTGGAACACCCGTCTGGTGCCCTTCGGGCCGGATATCTCGGCGGCCGTCTTTGCCCTGGGTTTTGCCAACCGGGCGGCCATGGCCTTCGGCGGGATCAAGCCCGGCGATTTCAAGAAGATGCTGCTGTATAACAAGGACCGGATCTTTGCCTTTGTCAACGCCCTGGGGGATGTGGGCGCCGAATGGGCGGCCAACGCCGCCGGCTGCGTGAACTGGGGCTTCCCCACCATCGCCGATACCGACATCCCGGAAATTCTGCCCACCGGGGTCTGCACCTACGAGCACGTGGTGGCCAATGTGCCCCACCGCGAAATGCCGCAGAAGTCCATCGAGATCCGCGGCCTGAAGGTGACGGTGGCCAACGTGGCCATCCCGCTGGCCTACGGTCCGGCCTTCGAGGGCGAGCGGGTCCGGAAGGAAGACCTCTATCTGGAGATGGGCGGCGGCAAGACCCAGGCCACCGAGCTGGTCCGGATGGTGGATATGAACGCCATCGAAGACGGCAAAGTGGAAGTCGTCGGCAAGGATGTGGGCGACATCAAAAAGGGCGAACGCCTGCCGCTGGGCATCTTTGTCCAGGTGGCCGGCCGGCAGATGCAGGAGGATTTCGAGCCCATCCTGGAGCGCCAGATCCATCATTTGATCAACTACGCCCAGGGCGTCATGCATATCGGGCAGCGGGATATCGCCTGGGTCCGCGTGGGCGAACCGGCGGTCCAGAAGGGCTTCACCCTGAAGGATATCGGGGTGATCCTCCACGCCAAATTTCACCAGGACTTCGGTTCCATTCTGGACAAGGTCCAGGTAACCCTCTACACCAAGAAAGAGGACGTGGACAAGCTCACTAAAACGGCTCGGGAAATCTACAAGACCCGCGACGAACGGGTGGAGAAGATGACCGACGAATCGGTGGAAACGTACTATTCCTGCACCCTCTGTCAGTCCTTCGCTCCCAGTCACGTCTGCATGGTCAGCCCGGAGCGGACCGGCCTCTGCGGGGCCTACAACTGGATGGACTGCAAGGCCTCCTTCGAGATCAATCCCACCGGCCCCAATCAGCCGGTCCAGAAGGGGGAATGCCTGGATCCTACGATGGGCCAGTGGCAGGGGGTCAACGAGTTCGTGTACAAGGCCTCCCGACAGAAGGTGGACCATTATAACTTCTACAGCCTGGTGGTTGATCCCATGACCACCTGCGGTTGCTGCGAATGTATCGCCGCCGTGCTGCCGGCCTGTAACGGCATCATGACCGTCAACCGCGATTATACCGGCATGACCCCCTCGGGGATGAAGTTCACCACCCTGGCCGGTGTCATGGGCGGTGGGGCCTCCTCCCCCGGGTTCGTGGGCCACAGCAAGTACAACATCACCCAAGGTAAATTCGTGGCCGGTGACGGCGGCCTCCTGCGCATGGTCTGGATGCCCAAGCAGCTCAAGGAGGAACTCCGGGAGCGGCTGCTCAAACGGGGCGCCGATCTGGGCTACCCGAACCTGATTGATATGATCGCCGACGAAACCGTCGGCATAACCGAGGATGAGATCCTGCCCTGGCTCCAGGAGAAAGGCCATCCGGCCGTTTCCATGGAGTCCATTGTAGGGTAACGCTAACCCGGGGCCTCTTGCTTGCAAGGGGCCCCGGCTTTTTATACGGGAGATGGTAGAAACCGGCCGGCCTTCCGCCGTGGTTGATTTCCGGCACCGGGCGCTTGTCCAAAGGCGGACCGAGAAAAGCTGCATATAAAAGGAGACGCGCATGGGATTAACAGGGATTCAGATATTCAAGCTGCTTCCTAAAACCAATTGTGGTGAGTGTGGGGTACCGACCTGTTTGGCGTTTGCCATGAATCTGGCCGGCGGCAAAGCCGAACTGGCTTCCTGCCCGTATGTATCCGAAGAGGCCAAAGCCCAGTTGGCCGAAGCCTCGGCCCCGCCGATCCGGCCGTTGACGATCGGCGCCGGCGACCACGCCTTGAAAACCGGCGGGGAGACCGTTCTCTTCCGCCATGAAAAAACCTTCTTCAACCCCACGGGGTTCGGGGCCCTCTTGACCACCGACATGGAAGCGGATACGGTCTCGGCCAAATTGCGGAAGTGGGATACCTACCAGTATGAACGGGTGGGCTTGAACCTCCGCCCCGAGCTGGTGGCGATCAAGGACCTCGGCGGCGGCGCCGGCAAGTTCTCCGCCCTGGTCAAACAGGTCTTCGATACCAGTAATTTCAGTCTCATATTGATCAGCGACGATCCCGAGGTCATGAAGGCCGGTCTGGCGGCCTGCCCGGGGGGACGTCCCCTCCTCTACGGCGCCACCAAGGACAACGCCGAGGCCATGGCCGGTCTGGCCAAGGAAGCCAACTGCCCGCTGGCCGTCCAGGGAGAAAACCTGGACGAACTGATCGCCTTGAGCAACAAGCTGACCCAGGCCGGGTTGAAAGACCTGGTCCTGGACTCCGGGGCCCGGTCCTTTAAAAAGGTTCTGGAGGATCAGGTGGCCATCCGGCGGGCGGCCTTGTCCCAGAAAGAAAAAGCCCTGGGTTTCCCGACCATCCTCCCGGCCTTCGAAATGGCCAAGGACCTGGAAACCGAGACCCTCTTCGGCGCCCTGGGCGTGGCCAAATACGCCGGGATCGTGCTGTTCTCCGACTTCGAAGGCGAAACCCTTTTCCCGCTGCTCCTGGAGCGGCTCAATATCTATACCGACCCCCAGCGGCCCATGACGGTTACCCAGGGGATCTACGAAATCAACGGTCCGGATGAAAATTCGCCGGTCTGCATCACCTCCAACTTCTCCCTGACCTACTTCATCGTCTCCGGTGAAATCGAGAGCAGCCGGATACCCACCTGGCTCTGCATCATGGACACCGAGGGCCTGTCGGTCATGACCGCCTGGGCGGCCGGGAAATTTGTAGGGGATGCCGTGGGGATCTTCATCAAGAAATCGGGGATCGCCGACAAGGTGAAGCACCGGGAACTGATCATTCCGGGTTACGCGGCCGCCATCGCCGGGGACCTGGAAGAGGAACTGCCGGGCTGGACCATTAAAGTCGGACCGCGGGAAGCCGCGCACTTGCCCAAGTACCTGAGAGAGCTGAAATAATCTCAGGCCCGGGAAAGCCGCCTACCGGAGGGCCGGCCCTCCACGGATCACTATTTTAATATAAGGAGAGCGCCATGTTTACCATCGGAGAAAATTTAAATGTGATTAATAAGGGGATCGGCCGGGCCTTCAAGGAAATGGATCCGAAGCCCATCCGGGAAATGGCCGAGAAAATTGCGGCCGCCAAGGTCGATTTCATCGATATCAACCTCGGCCCGGCCCGCAAGGGCGGCGAGGAACTGATGACCTTCGTGGTCAAGACCGTCCAGGAAGTGACCGACATCCCGCTGGCCCTGGACACCTCCAACATCGCCGCCATCGAGGCCGGGTTGAAGGTCCATAAGGGCAAGGCCATCATCAACTCCATCATGGCCCGCCCCGAGCGTTACACGGCCATGCTCCCCATCTGTAAACAGTACGAGGCCTACATGATCGCCCTGCTCTGGGGGCCGGAAGGCCTGCCCCGGGATGAGAACGAACGGGGCGCCCTGGCGGCTGAGCTGCTCTATGCGGCCAACGAGGCCGGGATTCCCAACGAAGACATCTTCGTGGATCCCATCATCACCCCGGTGAACATCCAGCAACAGCAACTGATGAGCACCCTGACCTTCATGAGCATGCTCCAGGATATCGCCCCGGGGGCCAAGTCCACCTGCGGTCTGTCCAACGTCTCCAACGGGCCGCCGGATCATTTGCGGCCCATCCTGAACCAGACCTACATGATCATGCTGGAGCGCCACGGCATGTATTCCTGCATCATCGACGCCTTTGATGATAAGATCATGGACATCGCCCGCGGCAACCGTCCGGACATCGTGGAAATCGTCCACAAGGTCATGGACGGCACCGCTGTGGATCTGGCCGCCCTGTCCAAGGAAATGCAGGACTACGTCAAGACCGCCAAGGTCATCCTGGGTCAGACCCTGTTCTCGGATTCCTGGCTGGAAATTTAGCAGTAAAAAAAGATTGGAGCCTACCCGGGCCGCTCCTTTTTAAAAGGGGCGGCCTTTTTTTCGTGCGCCCGGCGCCTACAACGCCGCCTGAACTAATTCCGCCATTTTCTTTTTGCGGTGTAAAGAACGGGCAAGGAAATTCGGGCGGCCTTCGTCCTTGCCTGATCAAGGAAGGTCTGTTATAAAAAGGCGTCAAGCGCCGCGGCTTTGCCGATCAAATCCAAAGGAATTCAAATGTGGGGCAGATTAAAACATTGGCTGTTTGGGAAACAAAATAGCGATCCGGATCCCTGGGATGCGCCGTTGGCTGCCCTAGCCGAAAGCAGCCAGGAAATTAAAAAGGTCCTGCGCCGGCAGGGGGTAACCCTGGAACTGCTCGATAAAAAACTGACCGAAGGGCTGGAAGCGGTTCGGACGCCGGGGGCGGAAGCGCTTTGGGATCTGGCCGAGGGTTTTTTTTATTTGTCAAAGTCGCTGGACCGCTGGTCCGATCTTTCGGATACCAACCGGCAATCCCTGGAAATGGTTTGGAAGAAGATAGCGGCCCTCTTGCAAAGTGGCCGTCTGGAACTCATCCGCGAGATCGGGGTTCCTTACGATCCTCGACGCCACGAAAGCGTCGCTCCCTGGGAAGACGGGGAAGGAAAACCGACAGTCAAAGAAATCATCATGCCAGGCCGCTGCCGGGAGGGGCGGGTCATCCGGCCCGCCAAGGTCACCCTGGAAGCCGGTAATGGAAGATAAAGGATGAAAAGGAAAGCCCATGCCTGAACTCTGCTTTGGTATCGACCTAGGCACCACCAACTCCTGTATCGCCTACCTCAACAACGGACGGACCACCGCCATTCCCCTGGAAGAGGGTCAGGGGATCATCCCTTCCGTGGTCAGTTACGACACCGCCGGCGGCCGTTTTCTGGTTGGGCGACAGGCCCGCAATCGGCGGGCGGCCTTTCCGCAGGCC
>JACRCK010000283.1 GCA_016219065.1 Deltaproteobacteria bacterium | reverse complement strand
CTGCCATCCCCGGTGATCATGATGACCTTGATGCCGGCCTCGTGGCATTTCCGGATGGCCTCGGGCACTTCAGGCCGGGGGGGGTCTTCGAGCCCGATCAGGCCGACCAGGACGAGGTCGGCTTCGATCCCGGCGTCCGGGAGGGCCTCGGTTTTCTCTGCACCGGGCCGAGCGGAACGCTGCGGGCGGTCTTTATAGGCAAAGGCCAGCACGCGTAGTCCCCGGTCCATGAGCCGGTTATGGGCCTCCAGGATTTTCTGTCTGAAGGCCTCATCCAGACGCTGCTCCGCTCCGCCCACCAGGGCCAAGCGGCATAAGGGCAGAATGCTTTCCAGGGCGCCTTTGGTGAACACGTATTCCCGGCCTTCCAATTTATTCAGCGTGGTCATTCGCTTCCGGTCGGAGTCAAAGGGGATTTCGGAAAGGCGTTCGGCGCTCAGGTCGCCCAGGCTTTCCCGGGAGAGCTTCAGCAGGGCGGTCTCCGTGGGATCGCCCTGGTATTGGTTATCGGTAAAGCGGGCATTGTTGCAAAGGAAGGCCGTCCGCAACAGCAGATCATCGGCTGGCGGCCGGTAAGCGCCGGCCTCGATGATTTGATCGTTCCGCCATATCATTGAGGCGGTCATGCTGTTTTGCGTGAGCGTGCCGGTCTTGTCCGTGCAGACCACGGTGACACACCCCAGGGTCTCGACCGAGGAAAGGTCCTTGATCAAGGCCTTCCTTCGGACCATGCGCTGGCTGGCCATCGCCAGGGAAAGGGTGACCGTCGGCAGCAACCCCTCCGGGATGAGGGCGACCGTGATCCCGATCGTAAAGATGAAATTGTCCCAGAAATTCCTCCCGATCAAGAAGCCGAGGCCGAAAAAGAAGAGGCCCACCAGGGCGGCGATGGTCGCCACCAGACGGGTGGCTTTTTGGATCTCTTTCTGGAGGGGACTCAGGGAAGGTTTGACGGCGCTGGTCAGGTGGGCGATCCGACCGAACTCGGTCCCCATGCCGGTTGCAAAAACGAGCGCTTTCCCGGAGCCGCTGATGACGGTTGTTCCGGCAAAAACAATATTTGGGCTATTCCAGAGCTCGCCCGGCTCCGGGCTGGGGTCTTTCAGACCGGCTTCGGATTCCCCCGTAAGAGCGGCACTGTTCACCTTCAGCCCGGAACTTTCTATCAGCCGGGCGTCGGCCGGCACCCGGTCGCCTTCGGCCAGCAGAATGATATCCCCCGGTACTATTTCGCGTGAATGGACCTTCTTCTCCGTTCCTTCCCGAATGATCTGCACATAAAAGGGCAGAAGTTTTTTCAAGGCCTCCAGGGCCATCTCGGCCCGGTATTCCTGGATAAAAGTGAAGACCGCGTTGATCAGAATGACCCCGACGATGGCCAGGCCGAGAGTGGACATGCTTTCTCCGGGATGGAGGTAGGCGGAGAGGAACGAAAGGCCGGCGCCGATCCAGAGTAATACGGCCAGAAAATGCGTGAACTGCCCCAGAAACCGCAGGGAGAGGGGGGTCCGGGCGACCTCCCTGATTTCGTTGAACCCGCTTTCGGAAAGTCTTTTGGCCGCCTCGGTCTCCGCCAGACCGCTCTCCGAGCTGACCAACGTCCGGAGGGCCTCCGTTACCGAAAGGCTGTTAATCTTCATGACGGGGCTTCAGGATAATGAGATTGCAGGGTGCTTCCCGGAGAACTTCCTCCACCGGATTGCCTTGGAAGAGTGAGGCCCAAAAACTTCGTTCGCTGGCGCCCATGATGATGAGGTCGTGCCGTTTGGCGAAGGCCTCGATGGTGATATTCCGGGAGGCCCGGCCCGGCAAAAGCCGGCCCTCATGTTCGACGTCCTGTTGCTTGAGGTAGTCCAGGAAACGGGAAATGTCGGGGGAGATGCGCTCCTCCCATTCCGGAGGAGTGAGGTGGATCTCACCATGGAGGAACTTTTCAACCGGCTGGGGCGTATGAAAGACGAAGACTTTGGAGCCGAAGGCCTTGGCCAGGAAGCCGGCAAAGCGGGCGCGTTCCGCAATATGATCGATCGTGGCTTTCAGCGGGACCAGGATCTTCCGGGGATATATTCTCCCGAAATGGACCACCCGCATGAGCGCGACCGAACAAGGCAGCTTCAGGGAGAGGCGGCGGAACACGGTGCCCGAGTAAGACCTCCTGACCAGATCTTCCCGGCGGGTGGCGGCAAAGACGATATCGATGCCCTCTTGTCTGACCAGCGCATCGATCTCCCGGACCGTCTCACCCGCCCGGGCCAGGGACTCGACCGGCACGTCCAGATTCTCCGCCTCGACGAAAAGCCTGCCCATGGCCTCTTGCGCCCGGTTTATACTCTCCTCCGCGGTGTCTTTTTCGGCGATAAAGCAGATATAAAATTTGGCGCGGCAGGCCTTGGAGAAGTGCAGGGCGCAGCGTCCCGTGACCTCCGAATTGATATGTTCGTTGACGGCGACCAGAACTTTTTTATACATAAATGTAAGGGCCTTAAAAAACCCCACCGCTGATCTGAGAAATGAGGTTTACTGATAATTATACACTATCTTTAGAATAGTAGGGAAGACTTAACATTTGGAAAATATTATATCAAAACATAATTATTGTTTGACAATTATTAAATTGTAATTACAATAATCCCATGAAAACTATTCCCCGGATTTACGATTCCTATTTTCAGCGCTCACTCGCCGGTCCCCTGATTACCGTTCTGCTCGGCCCCAGACAAACCGGCAAGACCACTACGGTCAATAGTTTTCTGGAGGGTGTTCCACCGGACCGAAAATTCTACCTGAACCTGGACTCCTCATTTGAGCGAGACCGGGTCGCCGGCCGGGAAAACTATCTGACGGAACGAATTGAAGAGACCTTGGGCTTCAAACTGGAAAGACTGGAGGAAAGGTTTTACCTGTTTGTTGATGAAGCCCAAAAGTTGCCCTTGATTTTTGAAATCGTCAAAATGCTGAGCGACCGCTATTCCCGGAAGCTCAAGATTATCCTTACCGGATCATCCAGTCTGGAATTGTTGGATAAGACGGCGGAAACCCTGGCCGGCCGTATCCAGTTCTTGAGGGTCTATCCGTTTACCCTGAGCGAAGCGGCCTTTTACGAGGGATTGGGAGAAGCGGATAGTTCTAGGACCCTTTACGATCTGATTTTTTCGGGAACCTGCTCACGGATTGAAATCAGCCGTTTGATCGAAAGGGACACACCACAAAGCCCTAAAAAGAAAAAGTTGGTTGACCGCCTGCTGACCCGGAGCCTTTTTCCCCCGACTTTTTCCCGGATCGAGGAGCCGGATATCCCCCGCTGGCTGAGCGACTATATCGACACCTATGTGGAACGGGATATGCGCAGCTTGAAGGATATCGGAAACATCGAGGGCTATCGCCGGGTGGTGGCCCAACTGGCCGCCCGGGTGGGGGGGCTTCTGGATTTTCACGCCTTGGCAGCCGATGCCGGAGTAAACCAGATAACCGCCAAAAAATATGTGACGATCTGGCAGGAAAGCCTGATCGGCTTTTTGTTGGCTCCGTTTTTCCTGAACCTGGCCACCCGCATAAAAAAATCTAAAAAAGTCTATTTCTTCGACAATGCCCTTTCCTGGGCTTTGTCAGGGTTTAAGGACCGGCGGCTGTTGGAAGCCGGCGGGGAAAGCGGGCATTATTTTGAAAACCTGATGGTCAGCGATTTCCTCAAATGGGGCGCCAACCGGGAAAAGCCGGCGGCCTTTAATTTTTGGGAAAAAAGTTCCGTCTCTGAAATAGACCTGGTGATCAGCACCCAGGGGTTGACCATTCCGGTGGAAATCAAGTATTCCCAGGTCTGGGATAAGAAGTATCTCCAGTCCATCCGGATGTTTAAGGAAAAGCACCGCGAGAAAAATCTGGAGATCCCTTTTTCCCTGATAGTCTATCGTGGTGATTTCATGGTCTCCGAGGAAAATGTCTATGCCATTCCGGCCTGGGCCTTTAGCTGATCACCTTCATCTGAGATTGGCAAATATTCTTTTTTAGAGTATAAAGGTAGTATGAAAGTAAAGACATCTATCACCCTTTCCGGTGAATTGCTGGAAATCATCGATGCCCGGGCCAAAGAATCCAAGAGGAATCGGTCCGATTTTATTGAAACCGCCGTCCGTCTGTTTATCCAACAACTGTTGCGGGAAGAGCAAAACACCAGAGACTTGGAGATTATAAACCGCCGGGCCGATTACCTCAACCGGGAAGCAGCCGACATACTGGCCTATCAAACCCCGCTATGAAACGCGGTGAACTGTACCGGGTGGCCGCCCCAGCTTCCCGGGATCCCAAGAGGTCTCGAGTTTTTGTGATGGTCAGCCGACAAGTGGTGATCGATTCCCGCTTTTCCACAGTTATTTGTGCTCCGGTTTATACGGCTTATGACGGCTTGGCCAGTCAGGTCCCGGTGGGACCGGAAGAGGGCCTTAAACACGACAGCAGCATCCATTGCGACGAACTGGTAAGTCTGCCGAAGTCGGTTTTGACTAATTGCATCGGGACGTTGTCCCCAAATAAAATTGGCCAAATGGCCCGGGCCTTGCGAATAGCCTTGGATTTATCGTGAGTGCCATTCTGGAAAAAATGGAATTTGAAAAGCTCAAGGAAATAGTAGCTCCGATCTTTTCCCGTAACAAAGTTCTATGGGCTCTTTTGTTCGGCTCCTCCGCCCGCGGTTCCGTGACCAAGCACAGCGACCTGGACATTTTAATCGTTCAGAATTCAGACAAACGGTTTTTCGATCGCTTTGATCCTTTCAACGAACTCTATGACCGGCTTCCCAACCGGGCCATCGATCTGTTGATTTATACGCCCGCCGAACTGGAGCAGATCCGACATCGTCCTTTTATTCGGGATTTGTTAAAAGAAGGAAAAACGATTTATGAGCAGGGAGAAGAACCGGCAGGAAGCGGCCCGGTGGTTTAAAACCGCCGCAGACGATCTGGATACGGCCAAGATTCTAAGAGAGCGAAGCAAGTTCGCCCACGCGTGTTTCCATGCCCAACAGGCTGGCGAAAAGGCCTTGAAGGCGATCTGGTATTCGCTGGACGCCGATCCCTGGGGGCACTCCATAAAAAAATTGATGGATGACCTGGAGTCAATCGACCTAGTTGTCTTTGAAAAACTTAAGGAGATAAATCGCCTGGGGCTTTTCTTGGATCGTTTCTATATTCCCACGCGGTATCCGAACGGTCTTCCTGACCTCACCCCGGACGTCGCTTTTCAGGACGAGGATGCCGAGGTCTGCATTCAATATGCCGAGGAGATTGTCAACCGTATCGATGAAATCCTGGGAAGCTGATCCGGGTCCCTCCCCGGGGAACCGGGGCGGTCGTGGGAGGGGTCCTCGGCCCACCCGCCACCAGCGGCCCCCTCCCATCCCCTCCCCGATAAAGCGGCTTCCCCCGACGTTCAGGCATGGGGCCTGCATGTCGGTCATGG
>JACRCK010000279.1 GCA_016219065.1 Deltaproteobacteria bacterium | reverse complement strand
TACGAGGAGGAGCAACTGAACCGGGAGGCCGCAGGATTGCGGCGCTTGCTGGTGCAGCCGGAACCACCGGGGGAAGTTGGCCTGGAGCAGGTCCGGGAGGAGGTCGAGCGGCTCAACCGGGAGCTCTGCCGGCGGATTCGGGAAGGTCAGGCAGACGCCGGCCCCTGGAACCGGGACGTCCTGAACCATCTGCGGGAAACGGGTATCGACAAACTGGAAATTGCCAATCCCCAATTTATCCCGCAGGCCCTGACCCAAAGGTAACCCTCCGGGGCGGGAAAGATCTTTCAGCATATTCCGAATCTTCGGGAAGGGTTCGGAGCCCCCTGATGGCGGGGAGGTTTCCGGTTATATTTCCCTTGAAGAACAAGCAGGTTGCCTTTAATATGAGCGCCAGCCTTGGAAGCGGTGGATGGCGGGCAGCGGTAAAAAAAAAGAGGGAGGCCAACGGTATGGAGAAAATGGATCGTCGGGATTTTTTAAAGAAGGTAGGGGCGGGGGCTTTGGTTACCGGAGCCGGCGCTTTGGGATCCGGAGTGTTGGTCCCCAGCGGTTTGTGGGCCCAGGCTCCTAAAATCAAAGGGCCGATCAAGGTCGGTTACCAGGCGGTTTTATCCGGGGCTTTGGCCGGCTATGGGGAGTTCCATAAAATGGGCGCCCAGTTGGCCCTGGAGGAAATCAATCAGAAGGGCGGCATCGCCGGCGTCAAGCTGGAAATGGAGTTTCGCGATTCCACCACCAAACCGGACGACGCCATCAAAAATGCCCGTTACTTCGTGGACAGTTGGGGCGCCGATTACCTGGCGGGAATCGATTCCTCCGGACAAGCCCTGGCCCTGGCCCCGCTCATGGGGCAACTCGACCGGGTGCTGATGGTCACCCACGCCGCTACGGAAAAACTGACCGAGGAATGGGTTTTCAAAAAGGGCATCAAGCAAATTTTTCGAATGGTCAACTCCACCTATCATGACAGCAACGCGGCGGCTTTTATCGCCAAAGACCTGCCGGCCATGAAGTGGGCTACGGTCAGCCCCAAATACGAGTATGGCTTTACCTGCTGGAAGTTATTCCAGGAAACCTTGAAAAAATTGAAACCCGGCACATCCTTCGCCACGGAATCCTGGGCCCCTTTCGGGACTACGGATTTTCGTTCCCATATCAACACGGTCATGGACGCCAATCCCGACGGCCTCTACTCGACCGAATGGGCCGGCGAGTTGATCACCTTTTTAAAACAGGCCAAGCAGGCCGGCCTCTTTGACAAAATCAAGCACGTCATGTTGCCGGTGGGCGCGGCCATGGACGTCCTGGAAGGCATGGGGCCGGAGATGCCCGACAACCTCTGGATTTCGGGTCGTTACTTCTTCCTGTATCCCAACAATAAAAACAACAATGACTGGGTGGCCCGGTTCCGCAAACGCTGGAACCATTACCCGGCCTATGTTTCCGAAGGCGCCTATTCCGCCATTTATGCGCTGAAGGTGGCCGTGGAGAAATCCGGGTCCAAGGAGACCAAGGCGCTGATTCAGGCCCTGGAAGGCATGGAACTGGATACTCCGGCCGGCCACCGGGTTTTTCGCAAGGAAGACCACCAGGCCCTGTATGATGTGCCCTGGGGCAAGACCAAAGCGGACCCCAAGTATCCCTTCAAGGTCATGACGGAGATGAAAGTCATCCCGGCCAAGCAATATTTCAGCCGGCCGCCCTTCGAAGGACCGGGCGCGGATCCGCCGTTCAGCAGCTAAGAACTAAAGGAGTGCCGGAGTATTGGAGTAATGGAGTATTGGAGTATTGCTTCTACGACCATTACTCCAGCACTCCAATACTCCATACCTCCAGCATGAATTTGTTTCGAATTTCGGGTTTCGAGTTTCGGATTTTCTGTTAAATGCTGCAATCCATTATCCACGTCATCCTGGCCGGTCTGTCCACCGGCATGTTTATCTGGCTGGTGGCCAGCGGGCTGACCCTAATTTTCGGCGTACTGGGAGTCCTGAATTTCGCCCACGGCAGTTTCTACATGCTGGGGGCCTACTTTTGCTTTACCGTCCTCAAATACCTGGGGGCCAATTTTTGGTTGGGACTGCTGCTCGGTCCCCTGGCCGTCTGCGTGGTTGGCTTTTTGGTGGAGCGGTTTTTCCTGCGTTACGTCTACCACCTGGCCCTGCCGTATCAACTCCTGCTCACCTTTGCCTTTGTCCTGATCTTCGACAATCTGGTCAAAATGATCTGGGGCGCCGGGTCCATCAGTTCTCCGGAATTAGCCGGGCTCGGGGGATCGGTAATGATCCTGGGACGAAAATTTCCCCTGTACAATATTTTTATCATTATCGTCGGGCCCTTGGTGGCCCTGGGCCTCTGGGGCATGATCGAAAAAACCTGGTGGGGCCGGATCATCCGGGCCTCCTCGTCGGACCGGGAGATGGCTTCGGCCATCGGCGTCCGGGTTCCCGCCCTGTTTACTTCCGTGTTCATCTTCGGCACCTGGCTGGGTTCCCTGGGCGGAGGATTGGCCGTGCCCTACGTAGGGATCATGACCTCCGGTATGGGGGAGGCGATTATCATTGACGCTTTCATCGTAGCGGTGATCGGCGGCCTGGGCAGCCTGAAAGGGGCCTTTGCCGGGGCGTTGATCATCGGGGTCCTGACCGCCTTTGGGACCCGGTTTTTCCCGGCTTTCGATATGTTCTTAACGTTTATTCTGATGGCCGGTGTTTTACTCTGGCGGCCCCTGGGTCTTTTCGGCGGAGCCCGGTAACTTATTTATGAAACTGAAAACCGGACAGCTGGTAGGGATCGCCGCACTGCTCCTGCTCCTGGCGGGCATTGGGTTCTTGGGCGGGCGATTCCTGGTTTACCTGACCATGCGGGTCATGATTTTGGGGATCTTCGCCCTGGGCTATAATTTGCTTTTGGGCCGGACCGGACTGCTTTCGTTCGGCCACGGCGCTTTTTACGCGGCGGGCGCCTACGGATTGGGATTCTTCACGCAGCACCTGTCGTCCCACCCGCTGCTCGGTCTGGTGGCCGGCGTAGGGGTGGCCATGATTCTGGCTCTGATCATCGGATTCTTCTGCGTCCGCCACACCGAAATTTACTTTGCCATGCTGACCCTGGCCTTCGGGATGATGGTTTTTTCCCTGATCTGGAATGCCCGGGAAATTACCGGGGGTGATGACGGCCTGGTGGGGATCGTGCGGGAGCCCATCTCCCTTTTCGGCTGGTTTGGAATTCCAATCAACGGCGACACCCATTTTTATTTTCTGGTGCTGGCGGTCTTTGTTTTAAGCGCCTGGGCGGTGCACCGGATCCGCATTTCTCCTTTCGGCCTTTCCCTGGCCGGTATCCGGGAAAACTCCAACCGGGCCGAGTTCGCCGGGCTTTCGGTCAAAAATTACCGTCTGGCTGTTTTCGTGATCAGCGGCGCCTTTGCCGGGCTGGCCGGGGCCCTGGAAACCTTGCTGGAAGGCAACGCCCGGCCCTTCATGGCCCACTGGAGCCACTCGGCCGAGCCCATTCTGGTCAGTCTGCTGGGCGGTCTGCCGACCTTTACCGGCCCCCTGTTGGGGAGCGTGTTCTTTGTGGCCATGCGGGAGGTTATTCAGCGTTTTACCGAAAACTGGATGCTCTGGTTCGGAGTGGTCCTGCTGATCGTTATCATGGGTTTTCGAGGGGGCGTGGTCGGCGTCCTCCAGCGATTATTCGGCGGTTCCCGGGCCGGGCATTGAGGGACGGATGGGCGAGATCCTGCTCCAGATAAGGAAGTTATCCAATTTTTTCGGCATGGTCTGCACCGCCAAGGAGCTGGACCTGGATATCGAGGCCGGTGTTCTAACTTCGATCATCGGTCCCAACGGCGCCGGAAAATCCACTCTGATCAACCTGATCACCGGGAATCTGCCGGTGCAGTCCGGGTCTATTCTTTTTCAAGGGCGGGAGGTCACCCGTTTGCCGATCAACCAGCGGGTCCGGCTGGGGATCTGCCGGTCCTTTCAGGTCGTCAATATCTTCCCGGAATTAACCGTACTGGAAAATATCCTGATTCCCACCCTGGCTATGGCCGGCCGGACGCGACGATTTTTTTCCGGCATAAGCCGCGAAAAAGAGGCCTATGAACAGGTGGAGGCCCTGCTGGGAAAAGTGGGCCTGAGCGCCGTAAAAAATTCCCCGGCAACGGCCCTGTCCCACGGCGACCAGCGCCTCCTGGAAGTGGGGGTGGCCCTGGCCGTGAACCCCCGGTTGCTTTTTCTGGATGAACCGACCGCCGGTATGAACCCGGTGGAGCGGGTGAAGGTCCTGGAAAATATCCGCCAGCTTTCCCGGGAGGGACAGACGACCTTCGTCCTGGTGGAGCATGACATGGATATCGTCTTTTCCCTCTCCGAACGGGTGGTGGTGCTGCACCGGGGGGATATTCTGGGGGACGGGACACCGGATCAGATCAAGCATAATGAGCAGGTGAGGGAAGTATACCTGGGAGATTCGGTTTAAAAGACATGAAAGTTAAATCCGAAATTCGAAATCCGAAATCCGAAACAAATTCAAATGACCAAAATTCAAAATTCGAAACTCCCCGTTTCGGTCATTTGAATTTCGAATTTGGATCATTGTTTCGAGTTTCGAGTTTCGGATTTCGAATTTAACAAAGGTTATGCTGCTAGAAGTCTCTAACATCGATACTTATTACGGTACCAGCCACGTCCTCCAGGGTGTTTCCTTGTCGGTGGGTGAAGGGGAGGTGGTGGCCCTGTTGGGCCGTAACGGCGTGGGCAAAACCACCACCCTCCGATCGATCATCGGCCTCACCCCGCCCAAAAGGGGTTCCATCACCTTGCTGGACCGGGAGATCTGCGGCCAGCCGGCTTATACCATCGCCCGGCTGGGGGTGGGCTACATGCCCGACGACCTGCGGATTTTTCCGGATTTGACCACGGAGGAAAACCTGGAGATCGCCCGCCGCCTCTCCAAACGGACCGGCCATTGGAACCGGGACCGGGTGATCGAGCTTTTTCCGAAATTGGGCGATCTGGCCAAGGCCCGGGGAATGAACCTTTCCGGGGGGGAGAAAAAGATGCTCGGCATCGGCCGGGCCCTGATGGCCAATCCCCGCCTGATTCTGCTGGACGAACCCTCCGAGGGCCTGGCCCCCTTAGTGGTGGCCAACCTGATCGAGGTTCTGGGCAAGATCCACGAGCAGGGCGTCACCATCCTGCTGGCCGATCAGAACCTGAAATTCTGCCGCAAGGTCTGCCACCGGGGCTATATCATCGAAAAAGGGATGATCCAGCACGAGGGCCGGATGGAGGAGATCTGGAACAACGAGGAGATTATCCGGAAGTACTTGGTGGTATAGATTAATAATTAATAATTAAGCGTTGATCGTTAAGCATTTTATTGTTAAGCCTTGATGAAGGCTGGATAACTCGTGGATGCTCCTTGATAATAATCAATAATCAATTCTTAATTTTTAATGGTTAATGTAAACTGACCTGAACATCCGGGTTCTGAATCATGGCTTAAAAAAAAGGGGGGTGAATCAAATCACCCCCCTTTATCATTTAAATTAAAAAAAATCCTACAGGGCCTTTACGTTGACCGCTGCGGGGCCTTTTTTGCCCTGCTCGATGTCAAAGCTGACTCGCTGGCCTTCGGCCAGGGTCCGAAAACCTTGCATTTCGATGGCGGAATGGTGGACAAACACGTCTTTATCCTGGCCATCGACCTCGATGAAGCCGAATCCTTTGTTTTCATTGAACCACTTTACGCGTCCTTCTGCCAAGCTCGTATCCTCCTTTTTTCGATTTTCACAAGTTGGGATACGACCTTAAAAAAAAGGCATCTTAGCAGGAAGCCTGGATGCCTTGTCTTGTTCTGTCGACATTTCCACCAACTCCGACCGCCAGCTACTCCCTCAAGGGATGATGACGGATTTTAATGTGTTATTAGTAACCCCAATTTAGACCGGTTGTCAAGCCTTATTTTCCGACCCAATCGGGGCCGATAATCTTTCCCCTTGACCCCCTTTCGCGGCCTAATCTATACTTCGCTTCACAAGCGTAATAAATCTAAAAAAGGAGGGACGGTTATGGAGCAAGACGGGAAAAAAGGGTTAACCCGCAGGGATTTTGTCAAAACCGCCGGTCTGGGAGCCCTGGCGGCGGGTATTGGATCCAATCTCTTGTTGCCAGTTCATAGTCCGGCCGCAGACAAGGAATTGAAGATCCTGGTCTGGTCCCACTTTGTTCCCCGCTTCGACAAGGAGTGGTTGGACGTCTTCGCCAAAAACTGGGGCAAGGAAAAAGGGATCAATGTTACGGTGGACCATATCGGACTAGCCGAGATCCCCTCCCGCACCGCCGCCGAGGTGTCGGCCGGCCAGGGCCATGACCTGATCGAGTGGATCATGCCGCCCTCCCAGTTTGAACCCAGCGTCCTGGACATGTCGGATGTGGTGAAGGAGGCCGAGAAGCGGTTCGGCAAGTTGCATCCACTTTGCCAGCGTAGTTCCTATAACCCCACCACTAAAAAATACTACAGTTTTTGCCACGGCTGGACCATCGATCCGGGAAACTACCGGAAGAGCCTCTGGACCAAGGCCGGCAAGCCCAACGGACCGGAGACCTGGGAGGACCTGGTCACCTACGGCGGCAAGATTAAAAAGGAGCAGGGGATCCAGCTCGGCATCGGGCTTTCCCAGGAACTGGACTCCAACATGGCCGCCCGGGCCCTGCTCTGGTCCTATGACAGCAGCATTCAGGATGCCAAAGAAAATGTGGTCCTCAACAACCCCAAGACCGTGGAGGCCGTAGGCTACATGGCCCGGCTGTTCAAGGAGGCCATGGTCCCCGAGGTCTTCGCCTGGACGGCGGTCTCCAACAACCAGGCCCTCATTGCCGGCCGCGCCGCCTATATTCTCAATTCCATCTCGGCCTATCGCTCGGCCCAGAAGGAGGTGCCGGAGATCGCCAAGGACGTCTACTTCACCCCGGCCCTAAAAGGCCCGCGAGGCACCCGCTGGAGTTGCGAGCATGTCATTTATAACTATATCATCCCCAAATACTCTAAAAACGTGGAAACAGCCAAAAAGTTTCTCCTGGACCTGGTTAAGAACTACGATCAGGCCATGTACCACAGCGAACTCTATAATTCCCCGGCCTTTTTCGACGCTCCCATTCCCTCCGGGGACCGGGGCTACCCGGGGGTGAAGGGGGCCAAAAAGCTTCGGGACCTGCACAATACCTGGTTTGATGACGATCCCTTCACCCTGCCAGGGGAAGAGAAAGGCAAGCTGGCCGTGCTCAAGGATGGGGAGAAATGGAGCACCAACCTGGGGTTCCCGGGTCCGGCCAATCCGGCGGAAGGGGAAGTGAACGCCACATTTATTATGCCCAACATGATGGCCAACGCCGCCCGGGGTATGAAGCCGGAGGAGGCCGTGGCCCAGGCGGAACTGTTGGTGAAGGCCATCTTTGCCAAATGGCGCAAAAAAGGGCTGGTGGGCGGGAAGGCTTAGTACGAAAAAAAAGACGAACGTCCAACATCGAACATCGAACGTCCAACATCGAATTTCGGAATGTAGCACAGCCGCCCTCGGCTGTGTAGCCTACGGGTTGACATCTTCATATTGAACGTCGAACTTTGAACAAGGAGAGGGGGCCCGCGTCATGGCCAGGGTCGAAATCAGGGAGGTATCCAAGTCCTTCGGGGAAGTGTCGGCGGTCGAACAGGTATCCCTGAAAACGGCCGAGGGGGAATTCCTGGTCTTGCTGGGTCCTTCCGGTTGCGGGAAGACCACCCTGCTGCGGATGATCGCCGGGATCGAGGAACCGACGCAGGGAGATATCCTGATCGAGGGGCAGGTGGTCACCCACCTGCCCCCCCGGTTCCGGAACATCGCCATGGTGTTCCAAAGTTACGCCCTTTACCCCCACATGACCGTTTATAAAAATATCGCCTTTCCGCTGCGCACCCGGGGAATGGCCAAGGCCGCCATCAAGGAAAAAGTCCATTGGGCGGCGGGCATGTTCGGGATCGAGCGGTTGATGAACCGCAAACCCCGCGAACTTTCCGGAGGAGAGCGGCAGCGGGTGGCCCTGGCCCGGGCCATGGTGCGCGAACCCAGCGTTTTTCTCCTCGACGAACCCCTCTCCAACCTGGACGCCATCCTGCGGGCCTCGGCCCGGGAGGAGCTCCGGCAGTTTCAGAAACGGGTGGCCGTCACCACGATTTACGTCACCCACGACCAAGTGGAGGCCATGGGACTGGGTGACCGGATCGTGGTCATGAGCAAGGGCCGGATCCGCCAGGTGGGCACCCCCCAGGAGATCTACCAATGGCCGGCGGATACGTTTGTGGCCACTTTCGTAGGGTCCCCCCCCATGAATCTGTTGGGAGAGGGCGAGATCCTCACCGGTTTCCGTCCGGAAACCTTTTTGCCGGCCGAGTTTTTCCAGGAAGGGGTGGAGACGGCCACCTATGATTTCGAGGTTACCTGGCTGGAGTACCTGGGGGCGGAACGGCTGGTCTACGGCAACGTGGGAGAAAAGTCCCATGCCCGCCATGTGGTCGCCCGCCTGCCGGGCAATGTAGCCCTGCCGATCGACGCCGGGCAGGTGTACCCCTTCGCCGTGCCCCGTGCGGAGTTGCGGTTTTTCGAAAGCCGGACCGGATTGCGAACGGACCGGAGCGCGGTATGACCCATTCACCGGGAGGGACGATTTCGGAAAGCCGGGCCCGGGCCGGATACCGGGACCGGGTGAACTGGCTGGCCAAACTGATGATCGCACCGGCGGTTCTGTACGTGGTGGCCATGATCGGGCTGCCTTTTTTTCTGGCCCTCCTTTACAGTCTCAGCGACGCCACCACCGGGGAGCCCAATTTTCGCTTCGTCGGCCTGCGGAATTTCGGGGCGGCCCTGGCCGATCCCGTCTTTCGGCAATCCCTGAAAAACACCTTCTTTTTTGCCCTGGTTTCTCAGGTCCTGGTTATTCTCCTGTCCCGTCTTCTGGCTACGGCCCTGATGAAGGAATTCCACGGCAAGTGGCTGGCCCGCTTTCTGGTCATGCTGCCCTGGACCGCACCCATCGCCCTGGGGACCATCGGCTGGCTCTGGATGCTGGATTCCATCTTCAGCCCCATTGACTGGGTGCTGCGCCGGCTGGGATTGCTGGGAACCCCGGGGGCCCTGCTGGGGCCCATGCAGAACCTCTACTGGCTGGGGCAGCCGGCCCTGGCCATGGCCTCGGTGATCCTGGTGCACGTGTGGCGGCTGCTGCCGCTGGCCACCGTGATTCAAATGGCGGGTTTGAGTTCCATTCCCCGGGACTTGCTGGAAGCCGCCGAAGTGGACGGCGCCAGTCCCTGGCGGCGGACGCGGGAAATCACCATCCCTTTGACCCTGCCGATCATCAGTATCGCCTTCCTCTTCGGCCTGGTCTTCACGTTCACCGACGTAACGGTGGTCTATGTGCTGACCCGGGGGGGGCCGGTGCACCACACCCAGGTCCTTTCCACCTGGACTTTCTTTAAAGGGATTGAAGGGGGGGACCTGGCTCAGGGGGCGGCCATCTCGCTCTTTCTGTTCCCCATCCTGGCGGGGCTGGCCGCGTTGATGCTGCGCCTGGCCCGTAAAAGCGAGGTGGTTTAATGAAAGGTTTCAGAAAAATACTGGGCCGGGGGGGGCTCTATTCACTGATCGGCGGCTTCGCCTTTTTCGGGGCCTTCCCTTTTTACTGGATGGTCATCGCCATGTTCAAGCGGGACCATGACCTGTTCCGGCCGGAGAACAATCCCTTTGTGTTCAACGAACCGGCCACCCTGGACCACCTGCGACTGCTGCTGTTCGAAACCCATTTTCTCCACTATCTCTGGAACACCTTCCTGATCGGGAGCGCCGTGGTTCTGATCACCCTGCTGACCGCGGTCCCGGCGGCCTACAGCCTGGCCCGCTGGGCCCGGGGCTGGGGGGAAACCCTGGGCATCGGCATTTTTCTAACCTACCTGGTTCCCCCGACGATTCTTTTTATCCCCCTCTCCCGCTTTGCCTCCGCCTTGGGGTTGCAGGAGTCGCTCTGGTCCCTGATCCTCATTTATCCGACCTTCACCATCCCCTTCTGTACCTGGCTCCTGATGGGCTTCTTCAAGACCATCCCCAAAGACATCGAGGAGCAGGCCATGATCGACGGCCTTTCCCGCCTGGGGGCCATGGTCCGAGTCGTTTTGCCGCTGGGTATTTCGGGGATTCTGACCGTGGTGGTCTTTGCCTTCACCTTGTCCATGCACGAATTCATCTACGCCCTGACCTTTATCTCCGTTTCGGTCAAAAAGACGGTTTCCATCGGGGTGCCGACCGAACTGGTACGGGGAGACGTCTTTCAGTGGGGCCCGCTGATGGCCGGAGCCCTGCTGGCCAGCATTCCCGTGGCCGTAGTCTACACCTTTTTCCTGGACCGCTTCATCTCGGGCTTCACCATGGGGGCGGTGAAGTGATCCCTTCTTCGGGCT
>JACRCK010000275.1 GCA_016219065.1 Deltaproteobacteria bacterium | reverse complement strand
CCCTAATGCCTGAAAATCCCCCCCAACCCCCCTTTAACAAGGGGGGGAGTAAAAGTCCCCCTTTATTAAAGGGGGATTTAGGGGGATTTATAAAACCGGGCACTCCCCATCAAGTTGAGACCTTAATGACGCACCAATCTTTCGAACCCAAACTCATCGCCATGGTCTGCACCTACTGCACCTATACGGCGGCGGACATGGCCGGCTCGCTGCGGCTCCAGTACCCGCCCAACGTGCGGATCGTCAAGTATCTGTGTACGGGGAAGATCGACATCCAGCACATTTTGAAGGCCTTCGAGGGGGGCGCCGACGCCGTGCTGGTGGGCGGCTGAGCCATCGGCGACTGTCATTTCCTGGAGGGAAATCTAAGGGCCAAAGAAAGAGTGGAATACGCGCGGGAGTTGCTGCAGGAAATCGGCCTGGAGCCCGAGCGACTGGAGATGTTTCATATCGGCGCCTCCGACGCCCCGTTGTGGGCCAAAGCGGTGACCGAGATGACGGAGCGGGCGAGATTGTTGGGGCCGAACCAGCTTAAAAAGGAAAAAAATACAATGCAAAATGTAAAATGCAAAGTACAAAGTGCAAAATGAAAGACAGAAAACTTGGGAGTTTTTTATTTTGCATTTTTCATTTTGAAATTTGCATTTTGCATTGAAAGGGTTTTATATGATCGTTGCCCAAAGAAAACCGTTTCCAGAAATTAAGCAGGCGCTCGCTTCATACCCAAACATCCTGGTGGCCGGGTGCGGGACCTGTGTGGCCGTCTGCCTGGCCGGCGGGAAAAAGGAAGTGGGCCTGTTGGCCAGTCAGCTCCGGATGAGTTTCGGGATGGATCAGAAGGAGGTGCAGGTCGCCGAGGTTACTCTGGAACGGCAGTGCGACCGGGAGTTTCTGGAGACCATCAAGGAAAAGGTGGAGCAGGCCGACGCGGTTCTATCCCTGGCCTGCGGTGCCGGGATCCAATTCCTGGCCGAGGCCTATCCCGGGCGCCCGGTGTACCCGGGAGTGAATACCACCTTCATCGGGGTGGCCGAGGCTGCCGGGTTGTGGACCGAACGGTGCCGGGCCTGCGGCGAATGCGTGCTGGCGGAAACCGGGGGTATTTGCCCCCGGACCATGTGTGCCAAAGGATTGAACAACGGCCCCTGCGGCGGAATGACCGAAGGGCAATGTGAAGTGGACCCGGAACGCCCCTGCGCCTGGGTCAAGATCGTAGAGCGGCTGGTTGCGGAAGGCCGGCTGGCTCAACTTGAATCCCTGCGACCCATGAGGGACTATCGAAAACAGGCCCGCCCGGGCAAGGTCACCCATCGGGCCTATCTAAGGAGGTATCATGCCGACTCCAAGTAAGTTCGCTCAGGCCCTGGCTTCGGGTTCCTTCCTGGTCACCTGTGAATTGGATCCCCCCAAAGGAATCGATCTCTCCCTGCTGGACGACAAACTGTCCAAAATCAAGGAAGTCGTCAACGCGGTGGTCGTGGCCGACAACCCGAAAGGCCGGATGTCCATGGCCCCCATGGCGCCCTGCCATTACCTGCTGGCCCAGGGCCTGGAGCCGATTATGACGTTGACCTGCCGGGACCGTAACCGCCTGGCCCTGGAATCGGATCTGCTGGCCGCGGCGGCCTTAGGCATCCATAATATATTGGCCGTTGCCGGCGACTACATTACCTGGGGGGATCACCCGGAAAGCGCTCCGGTCTATGACCTCGACTCGGTCCAGCTCCTTTGGGCCTTGTCCCTGTTGAACCACAATCAGGATCTGGCCGGCCAGCCGGTCCAGGGTTCGGCGCCGAATTTTATCTATGGAGCGACGGTGACCCTGACGGCCAAGCCGGTCCTGCCCCTGGTGTTGAAATTCAAAAAAAAGTTGACTCTGGACCCGCACTTTTTTATCAGTCATCCGATTTTCGACCTGTCCAGCACCGAGGACTTTTTCAAGGAGTTGCGGGAAATCAAGACGCCCCTGCTGGCTTCGGTGTGTCTGCTGACCGAGGAACAGGTGCGGAGTTACAGCCCCGGACGGTATCCGGGCCTGGTTATTCCCATGCCGATCCTGGAAAAATTCCAATCCTGGAAATCCGGGGAATTTTTGCCCCGCCTGGTGGAATACACGGCGGGTTTGATCAACGCCGTGAGGAAGGACGCGCGTTTCCGCGGGGTGCACCTGATGCTGCAGGACCAGGAAGATAAAATCCGTGAATTGATTTGAAATACCGATTTCCAAATTGCGCATGTGATATCCCAAATGAACGTCCCACGGTTGTCATTGCGAGGAGCAAAGCGACGAAGCAATCCCCGGGAATCAATTCCTGGGCAGCTTGGGGGATTGCTTCGCTCCGCTCGCAATGACGGCGTAACAACATGACGTCACTCAATAGTAACAAGACTGTCCTGATCATCGGCGGCGGCATCGCCGGATTGACGGCCGCCCTGGCCCTGAATCGTCTGGGGATTTCCGTGGAACTCCTGGAGAAGACCGCGGCCCTGGGGGGGAAGGCCCGCCATTTCTGCTGCAAGGCCACCGACGCCTGCCAGCAGTGCGGGGCCTGTATGGTGAACGACGCCCTGCGGGCCTTGAGTTTCACCGCCCTGGCCGGGGACCCTCCGCTAACGGTCCGGCTGGAAACCGAACTGACGGCAGTGCACCGGGAAGCCAAGGAATTTCTTTACAGCTATCGCAGCCCTGAAGGGGCCGGGGAGGGCCGGGCCGCGGCCCTGCTCATCGCCGCCGGCTTTGACCCCTTCAGGGCGGAAGACAAACCCCAGTATGGCTACGGCCGGTTCCCCAACGTGCTGACCGGTCTGGACCTGGAAAAACAGCTCCAGCAGACCGGGCGCATTGTCAGACCTTCCGACGGATTACCTCCCCAGTCCCTGGCTTTCATTCAGTGTGTCGGCAGCCGCGACCTGCATTTGGGCCACCCCTATTGCTCCCAGGTCTGCTGCGGCTACGCCCTGCGCCTGGCCAACCTGATACGGCACCGCCAACCGGAAACGGCCGTAACGATTTTTTACATGGACATCCAGACCTTCGGCAAGGAGTTTCCCCGGTTCCTCACGGAGACCCGTCGTCGCCTGCATTTTATCCGGGCGATCCCGGGCGACATTCAGTCGGCGGAAAGCGATCGGCTCCTGCTGACTTTTCAGCCGGAAGACGGATCCCCCACCAGGCAGCAGACTTTCGACCTGGTGGTCCTCTCCATCGGTCTGACCCCCGGAAAGGATTTAAGCCCGCTGGTGGGTCTTCTGGATCTCCCCCTGAACGCGGACGGGTTTCTGGCGAAAAAAGGCCCCGCCTTTTCCCTGACAGCGGCCGAGGGGGTCTTCCTGGCCGGCGCCGTTGCCGGTCCCAGGAGCATTGCCCGTTCCGTGGGGCAGGCCCACCAGGCGGCCGAAGAGATCGCCGGCTACCTGTGGGAAGGGGGGGCGGGATGATTCCGCTCCAGGATTTTCAGAAACGCCCACGGGTCCTGGTGGCCGGCGGAGGGTTAACCGCCTGGGAAACCGCAGCCCAGGTGCTGAAACTGGGCTACGAGGTAGTCCTGGCCACCCCGGCCGGCCTCGTCCAGCCGGTAAGGTCCCTGCAGCCCTCCGATCAGGCCCTGGGCGGCTACGTTTCCGGATTACTGGAACAACTGAAGCAACACTCGAAAGGCTGGATCATCGAAGGAGCGCAGGTGACGGCGATCGATGGATTTGCCGGGGACTTCCAGGTGGAGCTGGCAGGGGCCGACCGGAGTTGGAACGAGGCCGTGGGGGCGATCGTGCTGGCTCCGGAGCTGTCGTCCAAAGGCCCGGGGTCCACGGTTCCGCAGGAAGCATCCCGAACGGGAATCACCCTGGATCGTTTAGCCGAAGCCTTTGCGGTTCCGGATCAGGCGCCGGAGGCTTTCCGTTCTTTAGGGCCCGATTCCTATGTGGCCCTGGTCAGCGGCTTGAACGGCAGCGGCGGCCTGGCGGAAATGGCCCAAGCTTTAAGCGGCGCCTTGAAGATACGGGAGGAAATCGGGTCTCAGGTCTATTTTTTTACCGGTAATATCAAGGTGGCCGAAGAAGGCCTGGAACGGTTGTATCTGGCCTGCCGGGATGCCGGGGTCGTCTTTTTCAAGTTCGAGGAAGAGCAGCCGGAATTTCTGGTCCGGAACGAAAGGCCGATCATCCGGTTCGTAGATCCCCTGGTGGGCCGGTCCCTGGAATTAGGCCCCGATCTCCTGATTACGGAGGAGGTCCATGTTCTTCCTGAAAAAATGCAGGCTTTGGCGGAGGAGGCCCGGTTGGGGTTGGACCGTTCCGGGTTTCTGCAGCCCGCCAATATCCATCTGCTGCCCTATCAGACCATGCGGGAAGGGATTTTTACAGCCGGCCCGGGCAAGGGCCCACTCACGCCGCCAAGCGCCTTGGAAGAGGCCCGGGGAGCGGCTCTGGCGGTCCACCATTTTTTTCAGGGCCGGGAGGTGGAACCGGGGGATCGGGAGGTAGTGGTGGACAAGGGCCTGTGCACGGTCTGCCTGACTTGCCTGCGTTTCTGCCCCCACCAGGCCATCGGCTGGACCCACCGGGTTTTCATTCATCCTCTGGCCTGCCGGCGCTGCGGCATCTGCGCCAGCGAATGCCCCATGGACGCCATTCAAATAGCGGGTTATTCCGATGCCGAAGTGGAAAACCGGCTGGCTGAAATCGGCACCCGCTGGGGAGAGCCCGCAGCCAGCGGACTTCGAATCGTCATTTTCGGTTGCCAACGGTCGGCAGGGACGGCCTGGGAGCAGGCGCAGAGCGCAGAGCGCCAAGAGCTGGACGCGAAAAAACCGACCCTAAGCGAGGTGGAGTTTATCGGACTGCCCTGTGCCGGTAAGCTGGATACGGACGCCCTGCTGAAAGCCCTGACCCAGGGGGCGGACGGCGTTCTGGTCCTGGCCTGTCCGGAAGAAAACTGCCGGTCCCAACAGGGGAATACCTATGCCCGGCGCCGCCTCGGCGAAGCCCGGGATTATCTGGAGGAGGCCGGGCTGGATCCCGGGCGCCTCCGCTTCGCCGCGCTTTCCAGCAATATGGTTCATAAAATGCACGAGATAATAGATCGGTTCGTAGAGGATTTGAAAAGGTAGCCCAAAAGGAATTTTTATTTGGAGTATTGGAGTGCTGGAGTATTGGAGTATTATTTTTTGCACCATCACTCCATCACTCCATTACTCCAATACTCCGGCAAGGCAGGCTGGAAAAATTTTGACTGATGGAAACCATTGATCTCAAAAAACTGGATCCCGATTTCAAGCACCGGGTGGCCGGGGAGCTGGGCGGGGAACATATCCGGAAATGTTACGCCTGCGGGGTCTGTTCGGCCCGCTGCCCGATCGAGAAGATCGAACCGGAATACAATCCCCGCCGGATCATCCGCATGATCCTGCTGGGCCTGGAAGAGGAGCTGCTCCGGGAGGAATTCCTCTGGCACTGCTCCAACTGTTATACCTGCCAGGAGAGCTGCCCTCAGCAGGTGAATTTTACCGAGGTGATCTTCGCCCTCCGGAATATGGCCATCCGTAAAGGAGTAGCGCCGCCGGGGATGGCGGCGGCCCAGAACCTGCTCAGCCAGCAGGGACGCATGTACGAAGTGGGCGAATTCGAGAACGAAAAGCGGGTGGAGCTGGGGTTGCCGAAGATCCAGGTGGATGCCGAGAGTATTCGGAAGATATTGGAGACCAAGGAGTAAAGAGGGCACAGTCCCGCAGACTGCGGGGCTGTGCCACATCATCATTATGGCGGAGCCTGACAAACTAAATGAGGGGTTTGAGCGGGATGTAGCACAGCCGCCCCCGGCTGTGACCTCTGGCAGCTTATCCAACGCGAAACCCGCCCAAACCCACTATCGGCGGAATCTTCCCCATATTCAACAGGAAGAAAAGCCGGTTTTTGTGACCTTTACAACTTATAAACGCTGGGAATTACCGGTGTCGGTCCGGGACCTAGTGATGAAACACTGTTTACATGATCACGGAAATAAATTGGTTGTCCATGGAATTGTAGTAATGCCCGACCATGTTCACCTGGTAATCAGCCCCCTGAGAGACGAACAAGGAGATATATTCGGATTAGCCGAGATCATGAACGGCATCAAAGGGGCATCAGCGCACAGCATAAATAGATTTCTCGATAGAAAAGGACGTGTCTGGCAGGATGAATCATTTGATCATGTACTAAGGTCAGACGAAAAAATTAATAGCAAGGTCATTTATTTATGTGAAAATCCTGTCCGAAAAGGCTTGGTTAGCTCTGTGGATGAATACCCTTGGTTATGGAGGGAATGGGTAGAAGGAGAGGGCACAGTCCCGCAGACTGCGGGACCGTGCTACATAAAAACAAAACCCAAATATTTAAAACGATGAAATACGCTTTTTTTCTCGGCTGCACCGTCCCGGTGCGCAATTTGAATTATGAGCTGGCTTCCCGGCGGGTGGCGGAACGGTTGGGGATTACGCTGGTGGATCTGGGAGATTTCCAGTGCTGCGGCTTTCCCATGAAATCCATCAGCTTTTTCGATTCCCTGGTCATCGCCGCCCGGAACCTGGCCCTGGCGGAACGGGAGAACCTGCCGGTCTGCACGCTGTGCAGCGCCTGCGGAGGGTCCTTGAGCGAGGCCGGCCATCTCCTGCGGCATTCGCCGTCCCTGCGGGAGCAAGTCAACGAGCGGCTCAGGGTTTTGAACCTGGAATACGAGGGGCGCACCGAGGTGAAGCATTTCATGCGGGTCCTTCACGAGGATGTGGGTTTGGAAAAAATCGCGGAACAGGTCGTCCGCCCGCTGACCGGTTTTTCCTTTGCCCCCCATTACGGCTGTCACTACCTGAAACCGGCCGAGGCCGTGGGGGGACTCGACCCGGTGGAGGATCCTTTCACCCTGACCCGGCTCATCGAAGTCACCGGCGCCGCCTCCTTGCAATATAACTCCCTGCTCCAATGCTGCGGCGGCGGGGTCCTGGGGGCCAAGGAAGATCTGGCCAATACCCTGGCCGGGGAAAAGCTGGGGGAACTGAGCCGGGCCGGTGTCACCGGGCTGGTGTTGGTCTGCCCGTTCTGCAATGTCATGTTCGAGGGCCAGCAGAAAAAGATCGAGAAGAAGCTGGAACAGAAATTGAAAGTCCCGGTTCTCTATTATCCGCAATTGCTGGGCCTGGCCCTGGGTTTCAGTCCGGATGAACTGGGCTTCAAGCTGAACCGGGTAAAGGACAAGGAATTTTTGAAGAGGATGGAGGCGGCCTGATTTAAAAGACGAACATCCAACATCGAACGTCCAACATTCAACATCGAATTTGGAGAAAAAAATTATAAAATAAATCCATCAATGTAGGTTGGGTAGAGCGAAGCTAAACCCGACATAAAATTTCACCAATAAACACATCCAGGAAGAAAAAGGAGGCGGATGAT
>JACRCK010000277.1 GCA_016219065.1 Deltaproteobacteria bacterium | reverse complement strand
TCTCCGATGGGCACGTTCAGGACCGAGGTGTACTGGCCCGCGAAGGAGATTTCACTGTCTTCGCCGACGGCGCTGCTGCGAACCGCCAAGCGCAGCACGGCGGAAGCCTCGCCCGCCAGACCCAAAGCGGCCTCATCGAGCGCCGTGCGGATCGGGGCGGGTAGAGGCGTTTCCAAAATCCGCGAGCGAATCTTGCGGCCGGTGGCCTCCAGGGCGGAGGGGTCATCAGCGGCCATCTGTTCCAACGCTTCATCGATCTCCGCGTCGAGGTGAGTCTCGTGCAAAAACATCCAATAGGCGGTTGTGGTAACGGCAAACCCAAGAGGGGTCGGCAAGGCCAAATCTCTTTGCATGAGGGCTAGGTTGGCGGCCTTGGCTCCCACGTCTTTTGCCAGGTGCGCTTCAATTTGGCTTAGGGGGAGGGTTAAAGATTCCGTTGTAATGTGTTTATCAGCGGCCAGTTCATAGCGGGCAAATCGGCGGAGGCTGCGCAGCTTCGCAGAAAGGAGACCATGCTCCCTGCCGGACATTTCCTTAAGGGATTGAACCATTCCGTCTACTTCGGTGAACAGTCGGTCACACTTGCGCTCCACGAGTTGGATCGTGAAGGGACGGTTGTTATAGTAGGTCTGTTCAAGGTCGGCCGTTAGGGTAAGCGCCGTGCGGTTGCGGTCGAGCAGCGCACGGAAGTGCCGGTACTGAGCCGTTTGTTCCGCATCCATACCTGGCAGCGGCTTGCAGGCCTCGCCTGAGTTTTGGCGTTTGAAAAAAGTTGCCATGGTGTTCCCCCCCCCTTCTCTTAATGTCAATCCCAGCGGCGGGTTATCTGCCTATTCAATCTCAACAGGACTGAAATTTCATTTAGGGCGCGATGGTGACCTGGTAATTATCGAAATAAACGATGCTGTCCGCTTTGGACCAGAGACCGACAAGCCCCGATACCGGGCCGGGCAGCCTGTGGGTCAAATAAAGCTGGTTATTCAGGTACCCTTCAACGCTCGATCCATGGACAACCAGTTTCAGTTCGTGCCATTGCCGGGAGGGCGTAGGAGTGTTCTTAACCCATTTCTCCGAGCTACGTTTCCCCCGTTCGAATTTCCATAATACGAGGTTGTTTTCCAACGGGTTGGCGCGCAACGCGAGGTAGTCGCCGTTGGGCTTGAGGTTGAACAGGATACCTGCCGCTTGATCGATTCTGCCGTCCATCCCCTTAAACCGCACGACGATTTCCCCCTGGCGAAAATCTTCCACGCCTGAAGCGACCGCGTAGGGGAAATAGGCGAAGGCCTGAACGTTGTCCAGAAATTCGGCGTAGCGTTCTCCGTAGAGGGAACGGGCGCGGTCGGCCAGGCCGGATGCGGCCTGGCCGCGGCTCCACTTCCGGCCGTCCACGACCAGAACACGTTTGTCGCCATCCTGGCCGATGATCCAATTGCCCACCACTGGGACGAAGGTCTTCGGTGTCGCGCCCACGGTCTCTGTGTTAAAGTCAAAAACAGCGACGCCTTTTTTGTTGTTTATAGAAGCTTTGACGGGAGGGGGGAGGACCTGTTTTTTTTCTGTTGAAGCATAGGTTTTAGGGGAATATTCCATCCGATCAAAAGCCTGACCCGAAAATGAGCCGACGCCTCCGAACAATATTTCAAGGGAGGCGGTCAAGACCGCTATTGATTTTGGAATCATAATGATTCTCCTTTTGTTGAACTCTTAAACCACGGAATATTTTTTAATGTGAAAAATTTGCCGTATATCCAACCCCAAAAAAACAACACAATCAGGGGAAATAGGATATAAAACCATATCCTGGCCCAGCGCACTTCGGTGACGAGTGGATAGCCGGGAAAGACCATGTTGCCGGCTGAAAGGGATTGATTCAAGCCTGCGATTTCGAAGACAAGCGGAAGCACCTCTTCTTCACTGGTGGATCGACTGGCCGCCTGCTGTCCCCCGTAACGGTAATAGACCTGTCCGTATTGATCGCCGTTGTTGGACAACCACCGACTCCTTCTGGCATTCGCGAAGGTAATTTCCACGTTGCCCATGGTGCGTCTAAACTTGCTGAGGAGACTCCGTTCCAGATCGTAGAGCCGAGGATCTTCCGGGGCGAGGTGAACCTCGATGTTCAAGCGGCCTTTAATTGTTTTCAGGGCAATCTCAACGGCCGGGGAAAAAGAATTGCGGCGATCCTCAGCGGCATCCCGAAAGAAGTGAACCTGCACGGTCAGGGCGAGAGTGATGGCTGCCGCAATCACCACCAGTGCCGAGCGCCTCAACCTTCGGCTTATGGTATGACCGGAATGGAACCATATCCCGGCAATACCTGCCAGGCCCAGTACCGCCAGGAGCGACCCCGCTAAGACGTTTAGCGAAAAAACACCGCGCTCAAAGGTCCGGAGGACGGCGGTTAAGGAAAGACCTGCAAGGTTTTTGATCAGTTCGTTGTCTCCCGCGGCGGCAAAGTCGAGTACCCAGAAACCGAGGGTGAACCCGACCGCGGCAACCGTCGCGCTCGCGGGGCTCTCCGTCACGGCCGCCGCAACCAGCGAAATCCCGCCGATGACCAAGGCGTATAAGAAGTGCCCCAAAACCAGGTTGGCGATTTCGACGCCGCTGAGGTGCCCCCCCGACAACCCCCAAAGCCCCAGCGCCGAAAGGCTCGGCAGAAGCATGACCGCCCAGGCGACGACGGCGGCAGCCAACTTGGCGGTCAACAAGGCGAACATCGAATAGGGCAATTGGATGAGCATTTTTTGTGCACCGGACTGTTTTTCCGCGCCCACCGTTCGGATAACAATAAATGGAAACAGAAAAGTTGCCGCGAGATAGAGCGCGCCGAAGGTGGGCACCAGGATACCGTCCAGGGGCGACAGATTCCGGGCCAGTTCCGGAAACTTTTGAGCGGAGCGGCTGGCTTCGGTGTATAGGGATGCTGCCTGGATATAACTATAGCCGGTCAAAAAGATCACGATCCCCAGGGCGGCCCAAAAGGCCCGGCCAGTGGATAAATCCCGCAGTTCCTTCCCACCCAGCGGCCAAAGAGGCGCGCCGCTAATTTTAATCGCGTCAGGACAAGGCAAGAAACACCTCCTCGAGACCGCTGCTTTTGATCCCGGCTTGTCGCCGCAGTTCCTCTATCGTTCCTTCTCCTGTAACCTTTCCAGCGCTCAACAAAACAAAGCGGTCACAAACGCGTTCGGCATCCGTAAGCTGATGAATTGACAACAGAAGCGTCCTCCCTTGGGCCGTGACCTCCCGCAAGAGACTCATCACCGCGCGGGTCTGGCGAAGGTCAAACCCATCAAAGGGTTCATCCATGACCAGCAGCGGGTGCGGTGTGACCAGCCCAATGGCCAGGAGCAGACGCCGCCGCCATCCTTTGGATAGCTGGCCGACCGGTCGCGTCAGCATCGACTCCAACCCCAATGTTTCGACAACTTCCCGGACATCTTGCCGCGAGCGGCCGTAGACACCGCCAAAAAAGGTCAGCACTTTTTCGCTCGTATGCTCCGGGTAGGGTACGATACCATCCGGAACGAAGAACATAACCCCGCGGCGATGTTCTGGCGGCAAACTCTGGCCTTGGCATAACACCTGCCCGCCTTGGGCCGGTTGGAGTCCGCAGAGGCATTCCAAAAGCGTCGTTTTTCCCGAGCCGTTGGGTCCGATTAATCCTAAAACCTCACCGGAGAAAATCGAAAAATCGACAGCGGACAGTACCTGGGAAGCGCCGAAACGCTTTGTCAGCCCTTGAATCAGGATAAAAGAGCCACCTTCCTGGTCAGCCATTTGGGACCTCTTTTTGAATTTCCGGAGTGGGGAGATCCCGTCCCCAAACAGCGAAACCAACCGTGCCAATGATCCCGAAAACGAAGGCGGTGATGAAGTTTACCTCCGGGCTGATTTGCCACAAAAAAGCCCCTCCCAGGGCTGCGACGGACACAAAGACGTCCCGGATCAGGTAGTAAAGCCCGAACATGCCTGCCTGACAGCTTTTCGGGGACAGATCCATGATCAGGGACTTGCGGGTAGGTTCGCCGAATTCCTTGAGGCCCCGGAGGATAAAGGCCAGGACCAGCCATTCGAAGGAGCGGCTGTACAGCAGAACCAGGGGAAAGAAGGTGAAGAAGATAAAGGTAATGAGGACAAAAGGCTTTTTATGGCTTCGGTCCGCCAGGTAGGCCACCGGGATATAGACCAGTACGGCCGTGGCCATCTCGATCGTCGTGAGAAGGCCGAACTGAAAGGCCGACACCGGATCGGCGATGGTCTTCAGGCACCAGACCACCACAAAAGCGTAAGGTATCTGCTCACAGAAGCGGATCAGGATGTCGGTGACCAGAAGCCCTTTCATGGCCGGGTTCATCAGCCGCAGCAGTTTTAAAGGGTTTTTTTCGGGCGACAATTCGCAGGCGTTTTCCGGGGATTTCGGTCCGGACCGGTCGTCGGCGAGCAACCGCTGTTGCAGCAGCAGTCCGATCGCCGCCAGCACCAGGGCCGCCCCAAAGGCCAGGCGCACCCCGTCTCGCTCGCCCCAGACGCTGATAAAGACCCCGCCGACCAACGGCCCCAGGGCCATGGGGACGCGGCGGACCAGGGAATGCATGGTCACGCCCATGGTGCGCTTGTTCTGAGGCAGCACCCGGTACATCAGGCTCATGGTGGCCGGCAGGGAGATGGCCGACCAAGAGATGAAAAGCACCGCCCCGGCCAGCACCGCCTGCCAGGAGGGGATCACGATCACCAGGCCGAAGCCGGCCATGGCCACCAGGTTGAAGACCAGCAGGGATTTTTTGGTCCCCAGGCGGTCGGAGAGGTAGCCTCCCGGGAAGCTGTACAGGGCCGAAAGCAGGTTGTCCATGGCCTGGAGCAGACCGATGGCCAGGACGCCGCCCCCCAGGGCCATCAGGTAGATGGGCAGGAAGCGCTCAGCCATCCGCTCGCCCATGCCTACCAAGACCACCATGGCCAGCAGGCCCACGGTGCTCGACTGCAAGGCCAGAAAATCCGTGATCCGGGAGGTACGGTTGGTCAGTGATTGTTGGCTGGCCATGGATTTCCTTTACGAGGGTTCGCTAACTATGTCCAGACGGCACCAGGCGTACAGGGCGTCATAAACCTCGAATTGGCGCATGATATTTTCCCGGTCGTCCGGATAGCGCAGGCCGTAACCGACGGCGATGGCCTCGAAGCCGGCCGCCAGCGGGTCGGCCGCCAGCCGGTCGGTGTCAGCCGCATTGATGATCCGGGCCATCCGCAGCAGGGCCTGGTCGGTCAGCCCATACTCCTGAATAATCACGTCAAAAGTACACAGGTTTTCCCGGTGATGCAGCGCGGCCCCCGGGGTGTCGAAAGGGATGGCCTTTTCCTTTTCGGCCGTTTCCAGGACCTTGCTTTTGGGGACAAAAAGGAATTCGGCAGCGGAGTCGATGAAGCGGGTGATCAGCCAGGGACAGGCCACCCGGTCGACATGGACGTGGGAGCGGGTAATCCATTTCATAGCGATTCACCTTAAATTTTCTTGGCCCCGAAATAAGCCAGCGTTTGGTCCACCAGGGCCTGAACATCTTCCACCAGATGGCTGAACTTGCCGTTCAAGTCATCGGCCAGATGCTGGACATATTCCCGGGCTGCTTCGGAACCATATTGCTCCTCAAACATCCGGCTGAATTCGAGCACCCGGGTGAGGTCGTGCCGTTCGTTTTTGTTTGGGGGATCGTCGATCCATTCATGGACTTCACGATAGGGCTTTCCAGTCCGTTTCCTGCTGATTTCAACATGTTTTTCGACAGGCGGCATGTCTTCTCTCCTTTTCATTCAGTGTGTTTATTTGGGTTAACGGCCGGGAGTTGTGGTTTCGATCTTTGTTTTTGAAAGTAAGCATAAAGATTGTCGAACAGCCGAGCCCCTTCTTCCAGACGGCGGGCATCATCAAGAACGGAAGACACCAAACCGGTCAGAAGTGCCCGAAATCCTTCGGTTTCCTGACGGCTATAACGGCCGTCCTTGAGATCGATATCGTGGACGATTTCGGCCAGGGCAGTAAGGGCCGGGCTCTGAAACCCCAGGCGCCGGGTCATCACCTCGAAGGTGCAGCGGTCTCCTTCGTGAGTGAAATCCCCGTCGAACAGGTCGAAGCAGCGCTCCCCGGGTTTGGGCTTACAGCGGGTCCCGGTGATAAACTTGAAGGTCGCCTCGGGATCGATAAAACGCCGGATCAACCACCCGCAGGCGATACGATCTATATACAGGTTCCTCCGGGTTACCCACAGGCTTCCCTTCAAATGGTCCACTGCCATTTTTTTTATGGTTATGGGGGAGGCGCTCCCGGAAATCCGCTTCTCCAAACCATTGATCAGGCCGGCGGCTATTTCCCTTTCGGGGGATGGGAAAAAGTCTATGGCGGCAATTTCTGCCCACCGTCGCTGCAATCGGGAATGACGGGCCGTGCCATTCAAGACTTCATCCTTCGGGCCTTTTCCCTCCGGGGAGGAGAATTCCGTGAGTAATAGCCGGGCCTCCCGAATGATCTTTTCATAATCTTCTTCACGGGCGTTTTGAAACAGGGCCTTCACCTGTTCGTCGGTCAAGCCTTCCAAAAAACGCGCTTCTGAAATAGAGCCGTCCCCGCCTCCTTCAAGGATCTCCTTGAGAATCCAGCTCAGGTCCTCCCGCGACTGATCCGAGAAAGGCAGGGCGTAAACGGATTGTTTAATGGCCACCGCTCCCACCTGATGAAGCCGCCGCCAGATCTTTACCCGGAGGGCATTGGGCTGGGGGGGGAGTTGATGGATCAAAAGCAGCCATTTTTCATTTTTATCGATTGTCATAAAACCTCTGTAACAACTGTGACAATAATATGTATCAACTGTTATAGATTGTCAAGGACTAAACTAAAAGAAGTTGCCGGCAAAAGTCCTAATAACCTCATGAATAAGAATTATTATTAGACAATGGACTTA
>JACRCK010000274.1 GCA_016219065.1 Deltaproteobacteria bacterium | reverse complement strand
CCCTCTGGAAGGAGATCGCCGCCCACGGCCAAACCTGCGTGGGTGGAACCATCCTGTCCTACTCCGACGAATGGTGGAAAGCCCGCTACGCCACCGATCCGGGATGTACGCCGGATCCGGACCCGGGGGTGCAGGGACGGTGCGGTTTCCAGACGGACGCCCAGCCGGACGGCTACGCCAACGAGGAATGGTGGGGACTGGTTCGGATCCGCGACAATGGTACGGGTCCCGACTCGGTCGAGCCCCGGGCCGCTTACTACCGGCTGCAAACCCTCTGGAAGGCCAACTCCCTTACCGTAGCCTCCCCCAACGGCGGGGAAATCCTGAGGATTGGCCCCTCCCAGACGATCAGCTGGTCCTATGCCGGCCAGCCGGGTGCCACGGTGAAGATCCAACTGCTAAAAAACGGTTCGCTCGTCCAGACCATAACCAAATCCGTGGCCATCGGCACCAACGGTCAGGGATCTTATACCTGGAAACCTTCTTACCGGTTAAAGCGCGGTTCGGGTTATCAGATCCGAATAACCAGTACCACCAATTCAGCTTATACGGATATCAGCGACGGTTATTTTTCCCTTCAGTATATCCGGTACTAATGGCCACCCCCCTTGCCCTCCGCCCTTCCTCAAGCGGCGGAGGGCCTTGGTATAGGTTACGGGCTCCTTTGCGTTTTCCATCCAACTTACCCCCTCAAAGACTGCCGCGGCTAGTCGCTATGGGGTTGTGGCTGGGAATGGTCTGCTCGATCCTGTCGATAGGGGAATCGTCCGCCCAGGGAGTCGAAAGGCTTTTTTTACCGTTGCTGGTCAGCCCGGGACCCGGACCGGTCTTGGCCGGCTGCCCGGTTTTCCCGGCCGATAACATCTGGAACACCCCAATCGAACATCTCCCGGTCGATCCCCGATCCGACCTCTACGTCGCCACCATCGGAGCGGAAAGCACGGTCCATGCGGATTTCGGTTCGGGCACCTGGGAAGGCGGTTTGATCGGCATCCCCTACGTCGTTGTCCCCGGCGGCCAAGCGAAAGTGGCGGTGGCCTTCGAGGTCCCTGAGGAAAGCGATCCGGGCCCCTACCCGGTTCCGCCGAACCCACCTATCGAAGGAGGGCCAGCCAGTCAGGGGGACCGGCATATCCTGGTCCTGGATCAGGAGGCTTGCACTCTTTATGAACTATACTACGCCTGGCCCCGGCCGGACGGTTCCTGGCAGGCCTATTCCGGGGCCGTTTTCAATCTGCAATCCCATACCCTCCGGCCGGAAGGCTGGACCAGCGCGGACGCCGCCGGCCTGCCGATCCTGCCGGGGCTGGTACGCTGGGGGAGGTCTCCGCGGGAGAAATCCGGCAGGCCCTGCGGTTTACTGCTCCCGTTACCCGGCGGGATTATGTCTGGCCGGCCCGCCACTACGCTTCCTGGCGAACCGACCCGCAATATCCCCCGATGGGCCAACGGTTTCGCCTCAAAGCCGGGTTCGCCCTCTCCGGTTTTTCCCCCGCAGTCCAGGTAATCCTGAAGGCCTTGAAAAAATACGGAATGCTCCTGGCCGACAACGGCTCGGCCTGGTATATCTCCGGGGTTCCCGACGAGCGCTGGAATAACGATCACCTGCATGAATTGCATCAAATTCCCGGATCGGCTTTTGAGGCCGTGGATACCTCCTCCCTGATGGTCTCGCCCCATTCGGGGGCCATTCGCCCCGCCGGGAATTAAATCTGGGGCTCCCGGTATCTCCGACCGACCCCAACCTTCAGCCATCCCGCCCGCCGGTATAAACTTGACTCGGCCCACTCGTTTACGTTAACCTGAAAGTGTATTCAATTAATTGGTCAATCCCGGATTGTCCCGAGGCCCCGGCCGTCACCGTTTAAAACCATGCGTCTGAATATATTGACCCGCCTTATTGCCGGATATTTTATCGTCTTGCTCGGATCCAGCCTGATCAGCGGGTTTATTATTTATAAATTGCGGGACTTCAGTGTAGAAACCAATCGAATTCTCATCCTGGAGAATCGGATCCAAGAATATTCTCGCAAACTTACCGACGCCCTCCTGTCGCAGGTCCGGTATGAGAAAAAATATTTCCTGCTCAAGGATTCCCTGCTTTATGATCAATTTTTACTGGCCAAAGGAGAATTTCTACAAAATTTGATGGAAGCCCGGGCCCTGCCGATCGGCCCCCAGGAAAAAACCTTGCTGGGGGAAATCGCTCTTCAGCATGAACAACATGAAGCGCTGGTGGAAAAGGGGTTGCGCTCAAAACCCCGCCTGTTCCGTTCCGAGTTGGACAGTCTGAATAAAGAAAAGGAAGAAACCGTCAACGCCATCATCCGTCATCTGGAGGCATTGAAGGAAATATCCCAACAGAACAATCTGCGACGCTTCCGGGAATTGGGCGAGGCCCAGGAGGCTTCGTTGCAATTTATCATTTACATCGGCGCCGCCGCCCTGGGGTTGATCGTGATGATTTCGTGGATCATCACCCGCAGCATCACCCGGCCCATCGGTCTGCTGGTGGATAAAACCCGGGAAATGGGGGAGGGGCGCTATCCGGGCGATCTGAAAATCAAATCCCCCCCGGAGGTGGCTCGATTGAACCGGGCCTTCAATGATATGTGCGACCGATTGAACAAGATCGATAAAATGAAATCGGATTTTTTTTCGATCATGTCACATGAATTGCGGACCCCCCTGACCTCCATACGGGAAGGGACCAATCTCCTCTTGGAAGGGGTGGGGGGCGATTTAAAGGAAAAACAAAAAAAGCTGCTGGGGATCATCTCCGAGGAAAGCAACCGCTTGATCGAACTGGTCAATTCTTTATTGGACTTGGCCAAAATGGAGGCCGGGATGATGCCTTTTCATTTTTCCCGGATGGATTTTTCCCCAGTCATCACCATTACCGCTCAACTTATGGAACCGTTGCTGGCCTCCAAGAAAATCAGCTTAAAACTGGATTATCCCGACACCGGACCGGCGGTCCGGGTAGATAATGAACGCATCATGCAGGTGATCAAAAATCTGCTGGCCAATGCCATCCGCTTTTCACTGGAAGGCGGGACCATTCAAGTATCCCTGAAAAACCGGGGCGGCTTTCTGGAGATCGCCGTTCATGACCAAGGGCCGGGAATTCCCCCGGACCAATTGAAACATATATTTGAAAAATTCCGACAGGTGGAATTACCGGGTGGGTTATCCTCCAAAGGAACCGGCCTGGGACTGGCCATTGTCAAACAAATCATCACGGCGCATGGAGGAAAAGTGTGGGCCGAAAGCGAAATCGGAAAAGGAAGCTCTTTCTTTTTTACCTTGCCGCTGGACTAGGGCTGTTGTTTCTGGTCGGCTGCGCCCTTTGGGATCAGATCGAGCGGGAAAGGGACCTGGATGAACGGCTGGCCCTGGGTCAAAAATTCATGGAGGAGGGGAAGTATGACCAGGCGCTGCAGTTTTACAAAGGCCTGGCGGCCGACTATCCCCAAAACCCCCCGGGTGACTTGGCCTTGAAGCAGACGGCTTCCATTCTAATTCATCCGGGTCGGCCTCAGAAAAAATATCAGGAGGCCCTGGACACCTGGTGGAAGCTCTTGAAAAATTTTCCTAAAAGCCCCTATGCCGCGGAAGCCCGATCCTGGATCAATCTTTTGACGGCCTACCTGGACCAGCAAAACAAGTTGGAAAAAGAGAAACAACAACTGCTCCAAGCCAGAAACCAGACGGAGGAGTGCCGGGCCAAGCTGGAGGAATTCAAGCAGGATCAAAAAAACGTGTCCCTGGATTTAATCGCCCGCAACCAGAAATTAATGGCCCAAAAAGACTTCGATAGGTTTGTGGAAGAAAATCATGCCGTTTTATCCAAAAGCGGCAATAAACTTCCGGCCGATGAAGCCCTTTACGCCCTGGGGCTTATTTATGCCCATGGGGAAAACCCCAAAAAAGATTCTTTGAAAGCCCTAGGGTTTTTTAACCGGCTGGTCAGAGAATTCCCTCGAAGCTGGCGGACCGAAGAGGCCAAAGTCTGGATCAAGAACATTGAGACCTTTGAAAGATCGAAGCAGATCGATCTGGAAATCGAAGAAAAAAGAAAACAATTGAGAAAGTAGGAATCGTATGTCGCTCGGAAATATTCTGGTGGTCGATGACGACAAAAATTTATTGGAACTGCTGCAGATGCGGCTGGAGGCGGCGGATTACACCGTGGCCACGGCCCTGACGGAGGAGCGGGCCGAGGAGTTGGTCAAAGAGGGACTCTTCGACCTGGCGGTGGTCGATCTGCAGCTTCAGCAGATGGACGGAATTTCGTTGATGAAAGCCCTGCATTTGATCCAGCCGGATCTGCCGGTCATCATTCTGACAGCCTACGGCAGCATCGAAAGCGCCGTGGAAGCCGTAAAAAACGGGGCCTATACCTACCTGACCAAACCCTTTGATCCCCGGGGGCTCTTGATCGAGATCAGCAAGGCCCTGGAGAACCGGAAACTCTCTTCCGAAGTGAAGCGGCTCAAGGAGCTATTGACCGAACATTTCAACATCCCCAATATCATCGCCAAAAGCGAAAAGATGCGCCAAGTGATCGACCTGGTTTCCCGGGCGGCCGACACCGATTCCACGGTCTATATCCAGGGAGAAAGCGGGACCGGAAAGGAGATCATCGCCAAGGCCATTCATCTGGCCAGTCTGCGAAAAGATCAGCCTTTTGTGGCCCTCAACTGCGCCGCCATCCCCGAGACCCTGCTGGAAAGCGAATTGTTCGGCTATGAAAAGGGGGCCTTTACCGGGGCCATCCGTAACTTCAAGGGGCTGTTGGCTCAGGCTGATCTGGGAACCATCTTTTTCGATGAGGTCGGTGACATGCCGCTTTCCATCCAGGCCAAACTGCTCCGGGTGCTTCAGGAACGGCAATTTTATCCCCTGGGCGGGAAAAAACCCGTTGAGGTGGACGTCCGAGTGGTGACGGCCACCAATAAAAATCTAGAAACTGAAATTACCAAAGGAAACTTCCGGGAAGACCTTTTTTATCGGATTTACGTCATACCGATCTTGTTGCCGCCCCTGCGGGACCGCAAAGAGGACATCCCGGCCCTGGTGGATCATTTTCTGAAAAAATTTGCCCGCCAGAACCGCAAGGGGGTCCGGGGACTGACGCCGATGGCCATGCAAAAGCTGATGATCCACAATTGGCCGGGCAACGTCCGAGAGCTGGAAAATACCATCGAATATGCAGTGGCCATGGCCCCCCATGAGCTCATCACGGAAGATCTGATTTTAAGGGGCCGCGATGTTCCGGAAGAACCGCTGGGTCCCTTGAAGGAAGCCCGGGAGGAATTCGAGCGGCGCTATATCATCCGCCTGCTGGAACTGACCAAAGGCAACGTCAGCAAGGCGGCTGAAGTGGCCGGGCGGTATCGGGCCGATTTTTATCATCTGTTGAAAAAATATCAGATCAGCCCGGAGATCTTCAAAAAGCCCAAGGAAGAAGGTTAGCGGGATAAGCGGGTTTTGGAGTAATGGAGTATTGGAGTATTGCTTTTTAAGACCATTACTCCAGCACTCCAATATTCCATTACTCCAATCTTATTCAAAAAAGCGACAACTGGCCGCCGTCGGCCGGGGCTGCCGGAACAGAGCTTGGGAGTTCGGGCGTAAATACCTTGACCTGTCCGTAGACCCCGTCATAACCCGGGCGGGGGGTGACGGCCCCGGTCCGCACCCGCAAAATCCCCTCGACCAGTCCCGCCTCCATGAAACTCCGCAATTCTTCAGCGGTCAGATCCAGCAGGATTTGAAATTCGGACCCACCCTTTTCAATGAACCGCAGGTATTCCTGGCGAACCCGGCGTGAAGGCCCTTTGAGGCCAAAGAATTCGGCGATGATTTCCTCCAGAGGCACCAGATGCCGGGCGGGGACGGCCCCGGAGAGTGTGAAGCCGGGGGGCCGGTCGGCCAGTTCTTCCACCCGGTGCAGCACGCCGATGACCAGTTTTTTGCCGCAGACCGGGCAGATTTGGGCGTGTTGGCGGGTCTGCTCGGGTGAAAAACAAACCCGGCAGTCACGATGCCCGTCAAAGTGGTATTTTCCCTCCTCCGGAAAAAATTCAACGGTTCCCAGAAATCGGGAGGGGTCCCCGGAGGTGAGAGCTGCGATAATGGCCGGGTAGGATCGTTCGGTTTCTAAAATATTGGCTTCCCGCCCGATCTTGGCCGGGGACTGGGCGTCGGAATTGGAGATCAGGGCCAGAGGATCCAGGGCCGACCAGCGTCGGTTCATGGCCGGGTCCGAGGACAGGCCGGTTTCGATAGCCCGGATATGAACCGTCTCCTCTTCGAAACATTCTTCCAGCGAATCAAACCCGGAATGGGACCCGAACACCGAGAACCAGGGTGTCCAGGCGTGGGCTGGCACCAGCAGGCAGGTCGGCTCCGTATCCAGGACCACTTTGACCAGATCCTTGGCCGAAAAACCGAAAATAGGTCGCCCGTCCGAGGAAATATTTCCCAGCCGGGCCAGGCGGAGGTTGATCTTTTGGGCCGCGGAAATCCCCGGGGCGAAGATCATCATGTGCAGTCTCCGACCCCGGCCCCCCTGGGTGTAGATATGGCTGGTTTCAGCGGTCAGGATGAACCGGGGGTCGTTCGCCTCACCGGTTTTCAAACGCAACAACCCATCCCCGGTCTCTTCGAGTTCTTCCTGGATTTCCTGGAAATAAACCGGATGGGTAAAATCGCCCGTCCCCAACAGGGATAAACCTTTCCATCGTCCCCAGCGGGTGATGACGGGCAGGTGCATGTCCCGGCTGGTGGCCCGGCTGAAGGCCGAGTGCAGGTGAAAATCGGCGATGAGCCTCATGGCCAGGTGGCGTGGATTTTTTTGTTTTTTTCCTGGATTTCGGCTTCCATTCTTGATTTGAAATCTCGCAGGGCTTCCCTGAGCGCCGGGTTATTCAAGGCCAGGATTTGAACCGCCAGGACGGCCGCGTTTCGCGCCCCGGCGGCACCGATAGCCATAGTGGCCACCGGCACGCCGGACGGCATCTGCACCATGGCTAAAAGGGAATCTAGACCCTTCAAAGCCGAAGAATCGACGGGAATGCCGATAACCGGCAGGGTGGTCTCGGCCGCCAGGACACCGGCCAGGTGGGCGGCCGCCCCGGCGGCGGCGATCAGTACCTTGAAGCCCCGCTCTTCCGCCTTTCTGGCGAATTCGGCGGTTTTTTTGGGAGACCGGTGGGCCGAGGAAACCAACACTTCATAAGGGATCTTGAACTGCTTCAGGGTCCGCAGGGCCGGCTCCAGGACCGGCAGGTCGGAATCACTGCCCATGACGATCGCCACCTGGGGCCCCGGCTTAGCCCCTTTACCCTTCACATATTTTAAAGCCTTTTGCCCGATATCGTTTCGATAATAGGCGGTGGGCCAACTAATCTTGGCGGTCGCCTCATAGGCCTTTTTTATGGCCCGGGGGATATCGTCGCCAATGGCCGTAACGCCCAGGACCCGGCCGCCGTTGGTGACCACCGCCCCCTCCTTCAGAGCGGTCCCGGCGTGGAAAGCCACCACGTCCTTCATCCGTTTAACGGCGGCCAAGCCTTCGATGGCGTGACCTTTTTTATACGATCCCGGGTAGCCCTGTTCGGCCATCACCACGCAGACGGTCGGACGGGGATCCCAGACGGCCTTGACCTGGTTCAACTTGCCGGCCGCCGCCGCCTCCAGGATGTCCACCAGGTCGCTTTGGAGACGCAGCAGCAGGGGTTGGGCCTCCGGGTCGCCGAAGCGGACGTTGTATTCCAAAACTTTGGCCTGGCCCCGGTCGATCATCAAACCGGCGTACAGGACCCCTTTGTACGGACGGCCTTCTTTGGCCAGGCCCCGGATCGTGGGGAGCATGATGCGGTTCATGACTTCCTGGAAAAGGCCTTCATCGACCACGGGGGCCGGGGAATAGGCCCCCATGCCGCCGGTGTTGGGTCCCTGATCGTTATCATAAATGGGTTTATGATCCTGGGAAGTGGGCATGGGCAGCAGGTTTTTGCCGTCACTGAAGGCCAGGAAAGAGGCCTCTTCTCCGGTCAGCAGTTCTTCCAGAATGACCTTGTTGCCGGCCTCCCCGAAGGCCCGGTCCAGCATGATCAACTCGATGGCGGCCCGGGCCTCCGCCTGGGTTTGACAGACCATGACCCCCTTGCCCGCGGCCAGGCCGTCGGCCTTGACGACGATGGGGGCCCCCACCTTCTCCAGGTAAGCCGTCGCCTGGCGGGGGTCGGTAAAGGATCGGTACGTCGCGGTGGGTATCCGGTATTTGACCATCATCCGTTTGGCGAAATCCTTGCTGGCCTCCAGGAGTGCGGCTTTTTTACTGACCCCGAAGACCTTCAGCCCTTTTTTTTCCAAAAGATCCGCCAAACCCAGGGTCAGCGGGGCTTCCGGCCCGATCACGGTCAGATCCACTTTTTCCTTGAGGGCCAGGGCGAGCAGACCTTCCGTATCCTCCACTTTGATCGGCAGGCAGGTGGCCAATTCCGCGATCCCGGCATTTCCTGGGGCGCAGAAAATTTTAGTTACCCGGGGACTCTGGGCAATTTTCCAGGCCAGGGCATGTTCCCGGCCCCCGCCGCCGACGATCAATATTTTCATGAATTCCTCCTTCGAACAGAAGATTCCCGAGTTCCTCCCAGCCGCCGACCCGGGGGTAGGGATGGGGTTCCTGGTTCCAGGGTTGTTCATAGACGATGGGCATGATGTCGTTCCGGTACAACAGGTGGCAGGTCTCCAGATGATCATCGACATAATAGCGGAAACCGAGATCCTGGAGTACCTCCAATTTGCGGGTATGTTCTCCGGTGGCGATGACCCGGATGCGTCCGGGCTCCACTGCGGAGAGGCAGCGGCAGACCCAGTCGGTAATCGGTTCGGCTTTGGTCCGGGCGGTGACGAAGGTCAGGGGATGGATCTGCCCGTAGCGGCTCAACACCGGAACGGACTGGTCAAAAGGGACCATCTCCAGGGCGTGGGGGTAATCGAGGATCTTTTCGATGATCTCGTCGATAATCTCCGGAGCCAGATCCAGGCAGTCATAAAGATAATAGCGGGTAATGTCTTCATAGCGCAGGGAATCGATCTGATACCATTCCCGAGCCAGGCGGATAAACAGAGCCATGACGTTGCCGAAGACCCCGTCGATGTCGAAGGCGATCCGGCCGGAAACCGGTGCGGGCCAGGGGAAGTCCTTAACCATGCAGGGGCCGGCCGGACAGGTATTCGCTGATGGCCCGGTCATAGTGCTGGGTCAGAAGAAAAACCTTCCGGGCCAGATCATAGCGCGTTTCCAGAGCAGTGCGCCCCTGGCTTTCGAGTTCCCTAATAACCCGGTCGTAATCGGCCGGGTCGGTCAGGACCGTCACGTCCTGGAAGTTTTTGGCCGCCGCCCGCAGGAGGGCCGGACCCCCGATATCGATATTTTCGATGGCTTCCTCCAGGGTGCAGCCCGCCCGGGAAACGGTTTTTTCAAAGGCGTATAGATTGACGACGAGCAGGTCGATGGGTTCGATGCCCAGGCCCTGCATCTGCTCCCGGTGACGGGCATCCTGCCGGCGGCCCAGCAGCCCCCCGTGGATTTTGGGTTGCAGCGTCTTGACCCGCCCGTCCAAAATTTCCGGAAACCCGGTGTAGGCGGAAACTTCCGTTACGGGGACCCCGGCCGCCTGCAAGGTTTTAGCTGTCCCGCCGGTGGATAGAATTTCAAAGTGCAGTGCGCTTAATTTCCGGGCTAATTCCACGATGCCCGATTTATCGGTTACACTGATCAAGGCTTTTCTTGAAGGAACCATAGAATATCCTTAAATTGCTTTATTGTTTCGAATTTCGTGCTTCGGATTTCGAATTTTCTTGGCTGTATCCTATCAAGGATGAAAGACCAGGTCAAGGGGAACCAACGGAAGTATCCCTTGTCGGAAGGGCCCGGAATCGGTATAATGATCAATATGAAAATACCGTTCGGCGTTGAGCGTTCGGCGTTCGGCGCGAAAGCTTAATACGAATACCCAAATTAAACGGAACTTGGCAATTTGCCCCCGCGACCGGAAAGGGCCCCCCCGCCCGGTCTGCCGGCTGGATCTGGGCCTGGTACCTTACGAACAGGCTTGGAGACTGCAGCAAGAGCTGGTCGCCCATAAACAGTCCGCGGAAGGCTCCCCGGAGGTCTTGCTCCTGCTGGAGCACCCGCCGGTATTGACGTTGGGCCGCTGGGGCCGGGCGGAGCATGTGCTGGCCGACTCCGCGCAATTGAAAAAACTGGGCATCGATCTGGTTCGTTGCGAGCGGGGCGGCCAGGTCACCTATCACGGCCCCGGGCAACTGGTCGGCTATCCCCTATTGAACCTGAAAAAACTGGGTTTGGGGATCCGGGAATACGTCCGGAGACTGGAAGAGGTGATCATCCGGACCTTGGCCGATTACCGGGTTTCGGCCCAACGGCGGGAAGGGTATCCGGGCGTCTGGGTCGGGGAGGAAAAGATTGCCTCCCTGGGTTTGGCGATCCAGCAGGGGATTTCTTTTCATGGTCTGGCGCTCAATTATGGATCCTGTCTGGGACCCTTTCGTTTGATCAACCCTTGCGGTCTGGCCGGAGTCCCCATGACTTCCCTGGAAAAAATCAAGGGGCAGCCGCCGGCGGCCGGGCGGCTGCGGGACAGGCTGGCCGGCCATTTCGCGGAAATTTTCCGCCTGCAGCCGGAGCCCTCGGAAACGGTCGAAAAAATAGTTGAAAAATGGCTTAAAAATTGCAAAATAAATCCGATATAGCTTGGGATGGACCGGTGGAAAAACCGGCGCAAGTTCCGGATGGCCGGGGACAGGGGACCCCTGGGCGCCGGGGGAGGGTTCCCGAAAACCTTCCGCCGCAACCCAAGCCGCCCTGGCTGAAGAAAAAGATCGTCCCGGGCCAAAAAATTTTTTGGGTTAAAGGCCTCATTCAGGAAGAGGGCCTCCATACCGTCTGCCAGGAAGCCCACTGCCCCAATCAGGCCGAATGCTTTTCCGGCGGCACGGCCACCTTTTTATTGATGGGAGACCGCTGTACCCGTAACTGCTCGTTTTGCGCCGTTTCTCCGGGCCTTCCGGAACCGTTGGATGCGGCCGAGCCGGCCCGGGTAGCCCGGGCCATCCGTAAAATGGGCCTGACCTATGCCGTTCTGACTTCGGTAACCCGGGACGACCTGCCGGACGGCGGCGGGAATCATTTTAAAGAAACGGTTCTGGCCGTTCGAAAAGAGAATCCCCAAACCCGGATCGAATGCCTGATTCCGGATTTTCAAGGGTCGGAAAAAGCGCTGGCCGTTCTGGCGGAAAGCAGGCCGGCGGTGATCAATCACAACCTGGAAACGGTGCCGCGCCTGTATGCCGAGGTGCGTCCCGGGGCAAATTATCGACGTTCCTTGTCAATTTTTTGGTCCTGGCAGCAAAAATTCCCCGCCGGCTTGACCAAATCCGGCATCATGGTCGGCCTGGGAGAGAACGAAAAAGAAATTTTGGCTCTTTTGGAAGATCTCCGGGAGCAGGGCTGTGCGTTGTTGACCATCGGTCAATACCTCCAGCCAGGCCCCGGGTATCTCCCGGTAAAACGGTACGTGGCGCCGGAGGAATTTGCGGCCTGGGGAGCGGCGGCCTTAAAAATGGGCTTTAAAGCCGTGGCCTCGGGGCCCTGGGTGCGGAGTTCCTTCCAGGCCGCCCGAATGTATGAACAGGCCTTGACCGAAAAACGGTAGTACGATCATCAACCATGGAGGGTAAAGGAATGATCCTGGAAAGGGAGAGCACCTGGTACCGGGTTAACCGGAAGGAAAGGCCGTCTTTTTCCCCGCGGTGCAACAACCGCCAACCATTGTCCATCTTGGTCAAAGTTTTACTCCTGATCACGCTGCTGGGAACGGCAGCCTGTAATTCCGGAACCGGGAGCACCACCAGTGCCGGGGCCACGGGTTCAGGAGGCAATGGGGTCGGCTGGCAGGTGAATGTGAAGGTTTTCGCCGGCACCCTTTCCCTGACCAAATCCGAAACCACCTCCGTCGTCGTAACGGTCAAGGACGCCGCCGGCGGGGCCGCCCCCCGGGGAACCCGCATCTGCCTCTCTACCACCCATGGCCTGATCTTTGTGGATGAATTGGGCCGGACCGAACCGGTCGTTACGGGTTGCGTCAGCACCTCCAACGACATCGGGCAGTTGATGGGCACATACCAGCCGTTGCGAGTCGGTGTGGATCAGGTGCAGGCCTCCGCCATGGGGGCCTTTGGATCGGCGGCGGTTCAAATCACTGATTAAGCCCCTAACCAAAAAAATTTGAAATTTTTTTAGTTGGGAAAAACCGTTGCACAAGAACCCAAGAGAACGTAGTTTTTATATAGATTCTTATAGCCATTGTTAGAGACAAATTCTCAGAACAATGGCTGTAAGAATCTAACGGTTTCTATATTCCAGACGCTTTCTTAAAGGCCGTGCCGGATCCGGTGAATCTCAGCACCGGTACCCGGTCGGCCTTGGGAAGCATTCCGCCGCCGGTTCCCCGCGAAAAAATTCCCCTTCTTTTTCGATTCCCGCAGCTTAATTCCGGGTTGAATGTTCCTCTAAATCGGCATATAGTAAGTCCCATCATCCATCAGGGAGGTGCCTTATGACCAGAGTCAGGCGTTGGTTTTTGGTCCTCGGGGCTTTGGGTGGCCTCGGATTGCTCCTACCGGTTTTCTCCCGGAGCGGGGCCGTTCATTCCGAAACCCCGACGGTGGCCGCACCGCAGGCCGGGGGGAACGTTTCACCGGCACCGGGAGCACCAGCGGAATCCGGTCGGGTCACCGTCCAGCTCGAGAAGGCCCGGCTCACTAACGGGGGGACCTTGAGTATCACCGGCACAGCCCCGCCGGGAAAGCCGGTTTACCTGGAAATCTACGCCGAGAAAAAGGTGCGGGCCAACCTGTTTGACAACAAAAGGGACAAGGAAACCGGCCAGATCCCGTATATCTTTTATATGACCGACGAGATGCCCGGCTATTATAAAATCGTCGTTCCCCGGGAGCTGAAAGGGAAGATCGAGGAGATCAAAAAGGAAGGCCGAAAGTGGTCCTATTCCCAGGCCCTGAAAGACCTGGGCGCGGAGAACGCCTTTGCGGCACCGGCCAAGATAAAAATCGACAAATACAAAACCTCGATCCTGGCCAGCATCACCGGTTCCCGCGGGGAGCTGCTGCCGGCCATGGATGAAAAGGAAAACCGGAAAAGAGCCATGCAACTGGTCAAGTCCCGGTTCCGCGGCGTCGGCAAAGTGCTGACCGCCGGGGTGGAAACCCTGCCGGACGGGTCCTTCAAGGCCCAGGTGAAGCTGGACGCCGGCCTGCCCGACGGCAACTACCGCATCGTGGCGGTGGCGGATAAAGGCCTGAAAAGCGAACCGCTGGTTTTCGAAAACCGCATCGGTTTCCCTACGGTCTACCTGGCCAATGCCGGAACCAGCCTCAATCTTTTCTGGCCTTTTCTGCTGACCCTGGCCATCGCCATTTTCGGGGTCCTCATGGGGGCCGGCGGCGGCTTCATCCTCAATCCGCTGCTGGTTTTAATCTGGCCCTTTCCGCATAATGTGGTTGCCGGAACGGTGATGCCGACGGTGGCCTTTTCCCAGGCCTCGGGGATCTACAACTATTCCAAAATCAAGTTCATCAACTGGAAGGTGGGGGTCGTCGTCGGCCTGTCCATGCTGGCCGGCGGGTTTATCGGGCCTAAGTTGACCGAGCTTATAACTCTGGACCAGTTTAAATTCGTTTTCGGCTGGATCCTGCTGGTCCTGGCGGCCCTGCTCATCTGGCAGACCACCCCCGGGTATCTTTCCAAAAACAAGAAAGAGCAGGCCATCCTGAAGGAATTCAAAAAGCGGGCGGAAGCCGCCGCTCAGGGTAAAAAGGATTAGAAAGGAGACCGGCCATGGAAATTGAATTCTGGGGACAGCGGTTTAAAGTCAATATGCTCATCGGCTGCGTCGGCGGCTTTTTGATCGCCATCGTGGCCTCCATGTTCGGCTTCGGCGGCGGACCTTTCATGATGCCCCTGATGGCCATCGGCATGGGCCTGCCCATGTACGTCGTGGTGGGCAGCTCCCTGTTGGCCATCTTTTTCAACACCGTCATCGGCTCCCTGCAGCATTTCCGGTTCGGCAATTTCGACTGGTTGTTCTTCCTGATCATGTTCCCGGCGGCTATCCTGGGCGGCTACATCGCTCCCCAGATCGCCAAACGGGTCAGCCCCCTGTGGGTCAAACGCATCGCCGCCCTAGGGCTGATCATTCTCGGGTTGATCCTGTTGGGGGTGCTTTTTTAGTTGATCAGACTGGTCTTGCCCCGTTTAAACTGTCCCAGCACCACCAGATTGAAGGCATTGTGCTCGATTTTATCCCGGAGCTCATAGCCGAGGCTGCCGGGAAATCCAGGGACGGACAACATGGTTTCGATGCACCGGGGGAGGTCTTCTTTAAGCTGGGCATAGTTGTTTAAGGCTGTCATGCATCTTTCCTTCCACTGACGGAGATTACGGGTTAACCTTTTCTCCTCTAAATAAAAAACTCCTGCCAAAAGATTTCCTTGGCAGGAGTTATCAGTCTCGCCTCTCGCGGGACGGTTAAGCGAACTCCATCGCTTTAATAAACAACCTTATTCTAACGGGAACTATAAAAAAAGCCTCAGCCGGAGTCAAGCCAGGAAAATAGATCTCAGCGTACAAATCCCCGGCGGCCGGCATATACCGCTCGGTCCCCTAGTTCCTCTTCAATCCGCATTAATTGGTTGTATTTCTCCACCCGTTCCCCGCGGGCCGGCGCCCCGGTTTTGAGATGACCGGTGCCCAGGGCCACGGTCAAATCGGCGATGAAGCTGTCCACCGTCTCGCCGCTACGGTGGGAAACCATGGCCCCCCAACCGGCCTTGTGGGCCATCCGGATGGCGGCAATGGTTTCGGTCAGGGTGCCGATCTGATTGAGCTTGATAAGCACGGCATTCGCCGCGTTCTCGGCGATACCCCGGGCAATCCGCTGCACATTGGTCACGAAGAGGTCGTCCCCCACCAGTTCTATTCGATCACCCAAAGTCTGATTCAACAGTGTCCAGCCTTCCCAGTCGTCTTCGGCTAGGCCGTCTTCCAGGACGAGGATGGGATACTTTTTCACCCAGTCGGCATACATCTCCACCATTTGGGCAGAAGATATCTTCCGCCCTTCGGTCCGCAAATGGTACAGGCCGTCTTCATAAAAACCGCTGGAGGCCGGATCCAGGGCGATGGCAATATCCTCTCCAGGCCGGTAGCCCGCCTGTTGTATAGCCTCCAGGATCAACTCCACGGCCTGGGCGTTGGTCTTCAGGGCCGGGGCGAAACCGCCTTCGTCACCGACCCCGGTGGAAAACCCTTTTTGCTTGAGCACCTTCTTCAGGGAATGGTAGGTCTCGCTCCCCCAGCGCAGGGCTTCCCGGAAATTGGAGGCCCCCACCGGAGCGATCATGAACTCCTGCAGATCGGTCCCCTGCCAGTTGGCATGGACCCCCCCGTTCATGATATTGAACATGGGCACTGGAAGCAGCGCGGCCGAAACGCCGCCCAGATAGCGGTACAGAGGTAGGCCCACCGCCTGGGCACCCGCCCGGGCGGCGGCCAGGCTGACCCCCAAAATGGCATTGGCTCCAAGTTTACCCTTGTTAGGCGTCCCGTCCAGGGCCAGCATCTTTTGATCCAGACCGCCCTGGTCCAGGGCGTCGAAGCCGCTCAGGGCCTCGGCCAGTCCGGTATTTACATTGTTAACTGCCTGGAGTACCCCATTGCCTCCATACCGGGCCGAGTCGCCATCTCGCATCTCCAGGGCGACGTG
>JACRCK010000037.1 GCA_016219065.1 Deltaproteobacteria bacterium | reverse complement strand
AGTTTAGTACTCGGGGATTACCCGCCAATGGTTGATCGTCCTTCTTCCTGATAGAAAAAAACTTAATGCGTTTATAATGTTAAATCAATCATTTTCATGCTTCGTGGGTGGCCAGCCGCAGGCGGCCATGGGGGTTTAGTACGAAAATGGAATTAAAAAGCTTAAAATTTGTTTCCTTTACTGTAATCTGATTAATTCTGATACAGGTCTTTTTTATTTCAGCCAAAAATTTGAAAAATTTTTGGCTGGGGGACAAGGATTCGAACCTTGATAGGCAGATCCAGAGTCTGCAGTCCTACCGTTGAACGATCCCCCAGTAGGGTATCCAAAATAATACAAATTCAGAAAAAAATCAAGACTCTTTGATGAATTCCAGGGCCTGGCGCAGCCGGCCCAGGGTTTTCTCTTTTCCCAGCGCTTCCATGACTTCGAACAGCCCGGGGCTGGCCTTTTTCCCGGTCAGGGCCACCCGAATCGGCTGGGCCACCTGCTTCATCTTCAGTCCGGTCCGGCCGATCAGTTCCTCGAACACCGACTCCAGTTCCGAGAGGTCCCAAACGGCCAGGCCTTTCAGCATCGAAACCAGTTGCTCCAAAACCGGGACGGTGTCCGCGGTCAGGAATTTTGCCGCCGCTTCCGCCTGATAGGTCAGTTCCTCTTGCAGGTAGAATTCGGCGGCCTCAGCCATTTCCACCAGGGTCTTGCTGCGGGCCTTCAGGGTCCCGGCGATCTTGGCCAGATAACCGGGATCGGCGACCGGAAAACCGCGCTGCTCCAAAAAAGGCGGCAACAGTTCGGCCAGCCTTTCATTCGCAGACTCCTTGAGGTAATGGGCGTTGAGCCACAACAGCTTTTCCTGGTTGAACACACCAGCGGATTTCCCCACCTGGTCGAGGGAAAATTTGGCGATCATTTCCTCCCGGGAGAATATTTCCTCGTCCCCGTGGGCCCAGCCCAGGCGGACCAGGTAATTGAGCAGGGCCTCGGGCAGGAACCCCATCTCCCGGTAGGCCAGGACCGATACCGCCCCGTGCCGCTTGCTGAGCTTGGTCTTGTCCGACCCCAGGATCATCGGCACATGGGCGTATTGCGGCAGCGGGCGGCTCAGGGCCTGGTAGATGTGCATCTGTTTGGGGGTATTGTTCACATGGTCGTCGCCGCGGATGACATGGGAGATCTCCATGGTGATGTCGTCCACCACCACGGCCAGGTGGTAGGTCGGCATGCCGTCCGCCCGGGCCAGCACCAGGTCGTCCAGTTCCTCGTTCTGGAAAACGATCGGTCCCTTGATCAGGTCGTCGACTCGGGTGACCCCGGTGAGCGGGGCCTTCAGCCGCACGGCCGCGCCCGGGGCCGGGCCCAGTCCTTTTTCCCGGCAGGTACCGTCGTATTTCGGTTTCCGTCCTTCCGCCCGGGCCTGTTCCCTCTTCTGTTCCAGCAGCTCGGGGCTGCAGTGGCAGTAATAGGCCTGTCCCCGGTCCAGCAGTTCCCGGATAAATTCCCGGTAGAGGTCCAGCCGCCGGGTTTGGAAAAAGGGACCTTCGTCCCAGTTCAATCCCAGCCACTCCAGGCCTTCCAGAATAACCCGGGTATTCTCCTCGGTAGATCGGGCCAGATCCGTGTCTTCGATGCGCAGGATGAAGGTCCCGCCCTGCTGCCGGGCGAAAAGCCAGTTAAAGAGGGCCGTCCGGGCCCCTCCGATGTGGAGATAGCCCGTGGGGCTGGGTGGAAAGCGGGTCCGAATTTTGACCATGATTATGAATCATTCCTCATTGAAAAATGCATAACCAAATATTTTTAATCGAATTTCAGGAGGGAGTCAATGAAAATATCGGAAAATCCTTGGAGGGCCGCCGGGGCAGAAATAAGCTAAATAATTAATAATTATTAATTAATTGTTAATTATTAATTATTGTCCCCCTTGCCTTCCAAGGCTAAAAATATTATGGTAGGAAAAGTATCAGTCCAAGAGAGGAGAAAACACCTTGCTTATCGAAACCTTGGTGGTTGGGCCTATCCAGGCCAACTGTTTTGTTCTGGGTCATGAGGAAACCCGGGAAGCCCTGGTCATCGACCCGGGAGACGAAGCGCAGCGGATCCTTTCCACTCTGCGCAAAAACAACCTGACCCTGAAAACGATCGTCAATACCCACGGCCATTTCGATCACGTGGGCGGGAACAAGGCCCTGCAAGAAGCCACCGGGGCGCCCATCCTGATCCACAGCGGCGACGCCCCCCTGCTGGCCCACCTGGCGGATAGCGCCGCCGTCTGGGGCATGCGGGTTGAAGATTCCCCGGCCCCCGACCGGCTGCTGGAAGACGGGGATGAAATCGGCTTCGGAGGCGTTACCCTGCGGGTCATCCACACCCCGGGTCATTCCCCCGGAGGTATTGCCCTTTTTACCCCGGGCCATCTCTTTGTGGGAGACACTCTTTTTGCGGGATCGATCGGACGAACGGATTTTCCCGGCGGCGATTACGGGACCCTGATCCAGTCCGTCCGCAAACGCCTCTTTGTACTGGGGGACGACGTCCAGGTTTATCCCGGCCACGGTCCTGCCACCACCCTGGGGCAGGAAAGGCAGTTCAATCCCTTTTTCCAATAAATACAAATAAAACAAAATATAAAAACAATAATTGATAATTAATTATTAATTATTGTTTTATTTTTTGTTTTTCTTTTTAGTTTCTCAGGAAGTGCCGGAGGAAGTGTCGGGGGGAGTGTCTTCACCGGCGCCGTGGCGGGATTTGTGGAACTGGTCGTCCAGATAATCCATGGTGCTCTCCTGGTGACGAATCACTTTGCCCACGACCATAAAGACCACCATTTCGGAAATATGGACGGCGTGATCGGCGATGCGCTCCAGGTATTTGGCCACCAGCATGATCTTCATGGCCCGGGGGATGGGAATGGTCTTCTCGGCCATCATCTGCATCAACTCTTCGATCAACTGCTTGTAGGTCTGGTCCACATACTCGTCATCCCGACAGACTATTAAGGCCTTGTCCACATCCTCGTTGACAAAGGCATCCAGGGCCCGGCGGACCAGGTCTTCGGTGGATTCGGTCATGATCGGGAGATGGAAACAGATCCCCATCCTCGGTTCCTTGGCCAATTCGATCGACCGGTTACCGATATTGACGGCCAGATCCCCCATGCGTTCCAGGGTGGTGATGATTTTCATGGCGGTGGAGATGAAGCGGAGGTCCCGGCCGGCCGGTTGGCGTAGGGCGATGATGCGCAGGCACATCTCTTCGGCGTCCACTTCCAGCTCGTTGATCTGATGGTCCGATTCAATAATGACCTCGGCCAGTTCCACATCCCGGTTGGTTACCGAACTGATGGCCGACTCGATGTTGTTGATGACCATCTCCCCCATGCGGAGGATTTTTTGTTTGAGGACGCCGAGTTCCTCGTCATACTTGGTGTTAATGTGAGCGCGTTCCATACGTTGCTTTCGTAAACGGGATCAGGCGCCGGGCAGACACCTGGAAATCTCCCTTAAAATAGAATCGCCGTAGACCACCCCGATGATTCGTCCGGCATCCCCGACCGGAAGCAGGTCCACGTCTTCGTCCAGCATGACGCGGATGGCGTCGATGACCTTTTGATTGGGACGAACGGAGACGTCAAACCGGGTCATGACGTCGTTGACCGACAGCAGACCTTCGGCCACGCGTTTGTTCAGCAGATGATCCAGCCACGAGGCATTTTCCCGGAGCGATTGATCGTAAACAAAATTCAGGTGGCGCAAAATATCCTTAACCGCCAGCACGCCCAGGTACTCCCCGGAGGCCCGGCGAACAACCAATCCGGTCACCGGCTGTTTCTCCCGGAGACTGACGAGAATGGCGCAGGCCTCCTTCAGCGTGGTTTCCGGAGTCACGGATTCGAACTCGGTGCTCATTACATCCCAAACCTGTTTTTCCAAGGCCATCGGGTTTCCTCCTTCAGGTACCCCAAAAAGGCTTGTCAAAGTCTCCTGTTTTTTTTAAGGTATAATTTAAAAAAAAATCCTTGTCAAGCAAAGGCCTCGCCATGAATCGATTTATTTTCATCGGGTTACTCCTGTTTATCGGCACCCTCCTGTTGGATTTGGGCTCCCGGGCCCTGGCCCTGGACACCCGGGCGGTTTTTGAAACCACCCTGGACAACGGCCTGAAAGTTATTTTCCTGGAAAATCACAAGGCCCCGGTGGTAACCGTCCAGGTCTGGTACGTCGTGGGGGCTCGTGACGAACCCCTCGGCAAATCCGGATTGACCCACCTGGTGGAACACCTGATGTTCCGGGGGACCGCCCGTTACGGGCCTAAAATGTTCTCCCGGGTCGTCCAGAAAAACGGGGGGCAGGACAACGCCTTTACCAGCCGGGATTACACGGTTTATTATGAAAACCTGGCCGCCGATCGGGTGGGCATCGCCCTGGAGTTGGAAGCGGACCGCATGGCCAACCTCCTGGTGGACGAACAGAAATTTCTGACCGAATTGCAGGTGGTTCAAGAGGAACGGCGCCTGCGGATCAAAGACGATCCGGTGGCCTCCTTGTATGAGGAAATCAACGCCGTGGCCTTCAAGTCCCACCCCTACCAAAGGCCCGTCATCGGCTGGATGGAGGACCTGGAAGGGTTGACCCACCGGGACTTCCAGGATTTTTATAAAACCTACTACCAGCCGGGAAACGCCGTGCTGGTCGTCGCCGGGGACTTTCAGCGGGAGACCCTGCTGCCGCTGTTGCAGAAAACCTTCGGCCGGGTTCCGGCGGGGAAGGTTCCGCCCCGAATAAAAATGCAAGACCCGCCCCAGGAAGCGGAGAAGAGGATCACCATCCAGCGGCAGGAAGCCCGGCTGCCCTATGTGGCCTTCGCTTTCCATGTCCCCGCCTTCCCCCATCCCGACGCCTTCGCCTTGGAAGTCATGTCCCAGATTCTGGCCGGAGGGAAAAGTTCCCGGCTCTATCGAAAAATGGTCTACGAAGAGCAGCAAGCCCTGGAAGTGGACGCCGATTTCCCTTTTAACTCCCAGGACCCCCACCTGTTTTATCTGGCGGCCCAGGCCATGCCCGGGAAGACGCCGGATGAAATCGAACGGCGCCTGCAACAGGAACTGGAGGAATGGGAACGCCGGCCTCCCGCTGCGGAGGAAATCGACCGGGCCAAGAACCGGATCGAAGCGGGCTTCATCTTCAGCCAGGATTCCGTTTTTTCCCAGGCCCTGATCCTCGCCAAATATCAGGTCCTGGGTAAGTGGCAGGATATAGATCAATTTATTCCGGGGATCCGGGCCGTGACCCAGAAAGATCTCCTCCGGGTCTATCAGACCTATTTCCAACCCGGCAACCGGACAGTCGGAGTCCTGATCCCCGCCAGGAAAAATCCATGACGACAAAGGTAATGGTTATGCTTCTATCCCTGATGTTGGCCCAAGCGCTGGCTTCCGAAACCGCCGTATCCGGCGAGATCGCCCGAAAAATTACCCTCCCCAACGGCCTGACCCTGATCGTGGCCGAAAGGCCGCAACTGCCCACGATCCATCTCCAGCTCATCATCCGGGCCGGGGCCGCACTGGACCCTCCCGAATACCGGGGTGTGGCCAACCTGACCGCCGAAACGCTGCTTCAGGGCACCGGGACTCAGGAGGCGCAAACCATCAGCCGGAGGATTGAAGCGGTGGGCGGCTCCTTAAGCGCCGGAGCGGATATGGATTTTGCCACCGTCAATCTGGCCGTGCTTAAAAAAGACCTGGGCTTGGGCCTGGAAATTCTGGCGGATGTCCTTTTAAACCCCGCCTTTTCAGAGCAGGAACTTTCCCGCAAGGCGGCCGAAATGAAGGCCCGGCTCCAGCGTATGGAAGAGGAGCCGCGCCAGGTCGGCCAACTGGCCTTTGCGGAAAAGCTGTTCGGAAGCCATCCCTATGCCCATCCGCTGGAGGGAACCCCGGCGGGGCTGGAAGCCATTAAGCATTCCCAGGTCCGGAAATTTTACGAGGCCTTTTACCGGCCCAATAACGCCGCCCTGACCCTGGTCGGCCAGGTATCGCTGGAGGAAGCCCAAAGCCTGGTGACCAAAGCCCTGGAGAACTGGAAACCGGCTGTTGTTCAGCGGCCGACTCCGGCCGATCCCCCGGAATTGCAGGGGCCGTTGGTGGTGAAGATCGACCGGCCCATCAGCCAGGCCAACCTGATCTGGGGGCATCTGGGTATCGCCCGGTCGAATCCCGATTTTTACGCCCTGCAGGTCATGAACTACATCCT
>JACRCK010000036.1 GCA_016219065.1 Deltaproteobacteria bacterium | reverse complement strand
TCTTGGTCGATCAGCTTGTATGGTTCCATAGTCCCTCCGTTGGAGACTATGGTATGTTATATTGTCTATTATGTCAATGCTTAAGTTAGCGCTTATGGGATAAACCCCTCCCCTGGTACGTTAAAAACAGGTAACCTGTAACGGCTTTTGCTTCGCCTTAATGGATTCTATACTTAGCGGATTTTCATCCGCCCTGACCTTGATTGGGACCTTGGACCGGGAACTCCTAAGGATTATCTGGATGTCCCTCCAGGTTTCCGGATCCGCCCTGGTGATCGCCACCCTGCTGGGGCTGCCCCTGGCCGCCTTTCTGGGGCTGAAGCGATTTTTCGGCCGGGGGGCGATCATCAACCTGCTGAATACCTTTATGGGCCTGCCGCCGGTGGTGGTGGGCCTTTTCGTCTATCTGCTTTTGTCTCGGCGGGGACCTCTCGGGTTCCTGGGTCTGCTCTACAGCCCCTCGGCCATGGTCCTGGCCCAAACCATTCTGGCCTTGCCCATCATCGGCGCCCTCTGCCACTCGGCCATTGTCAACGTCCCGTCCGTGATCCGGCAGGCGGCCCGGACCCTCGGAGCCACCCCCTCCCAGGAGGCGGTCCTGGTGATCCGGGAAGCCCGTTACGGGATCATGGCCGCGGTCATCGCCGGGTTCGGCCGGGTCATGGCCGAGGTAGGGGCGATCCTGATGGTGGGCGGAAATATCGCCGGCTATACCCGGGTCATGACCACCACCATCGCCCTGGAGACCGACAAAGGCAATTTTGAACTGGCCCTGGCCCTGGGGATCATATTGCTGACCATATCCCTCCTGATCAATCTGGCGCTGAGGATGATTCAAAAACGGGGAGCTCCGGGGGAAAAGAGATGAGCCTCTTCCTGAATGTTGCCAATGTGTTCAAGCAATACGAAGGGAAAAGCATCCTGCAAAACTGCTCCTATGATTTTAAGGAGGTAGGGATTTACGGCCTGATCGGGCCGAACGGCGGCGGCAAGTCCACTTTTTTACGGATTTGTTCTCTGTTGGAAAGCCCCGATCGGGGGGCGGTGACCTATACTTCCGAAGGCCGGGCCGTCTCTCCCGACCTGGCTTTGAAGCGAAGAATCACCATGGTCCAGCCCAAGGTGGGGGTCTTCAATACCTCGGTTTTCAGGAACGTGGCCTATGGGCTGAAGATACGGGGAGTTCCCTCTCGATTGATCAAAGAAAAAGTTCTGGGCGCCTTGGACCATGTAGGGCTGCCCCACAAAAAAGACCAGAACGCTCTGACTCTTTCCAGCGGAGAAACCCAGCGCCTGGGTCTGGCCCGGGCCCTGGTGGTGGAACCGGAAGTCCTGTTCCTGGATGAACCCACCGCCTCCATCGATCCACAAAACACTGCCGTAATCGAAGAGATCATCCGAAAACTCAAACGGGAAGCCCGAACCCTGATCGTCATGGCTACCCATGATATGGAGCAGGTGCAGCGCATTACCGACCGGGTCCTCCGCATGGAGCAGGGCCGGATCAGCGGCTGACCGGCGAAAACTATTTTTCCTGCCGAACGCGATTTGTGTTATAAACTATCCTCGAATGGTAACGGTTTCCGAATCGAAAATCATTCATGTTATTCCTGATGGGTAGAGGTAGCTGTTATGGAGACCTCGGTTCCTGAAATAAAATCCTCCCGCTCTCCTTTTTTTAATTTCCTTGATTTTCTTAAAAGTATCCGGGGGAATCTCCTGCTCCTGCTGTTTTTCGTATTTATTCCCATCCTGATCGTCCAGGCCAGCCAGTTCTATGACCGCTACCAGGGCCGGAAGGCTCTGGCGATCCAGAATAACCTGGAAAGGGCCTGGGCCGCTTCGGACACCTTTAGGAACTATGTCCAGGACATAATCCACCGGGAGTTGGCCATCGGCCTGGCCTTGACCCTGACCCCCCACCGATCGCCCTCCCAGACGGTACCCTTCCTCACTCACCTGGATGATGAATATCAGACCATCAGCCATGTCCACTGGATCGATCCCGAGGGCCGAATCAATGCTTCCAGCCGGCCCGAGGCCGTCGGGTTGGACTACGGGGATCGTCCGTATCTTAAGGAAATTGTTTCCGGAAAGGAATGGGTGGTCAGCGACCTGTATCGGTCCGGAATCAATGGCTTGTACGTATTTTCCATCACCCGGGGAATTTTAGACCGCCGGGGCCGTTTGCAAGGGGCGGTATCGGCGGTGGTCAATCCGGCCTATCTGGAGCAAATCATCAGCGGTCGGCGTATTCAGGGCGGTTCGATTTTTATTACGGACCGACAAGGCCGTTTGGTCTTTCGTCGGCCCGCACCAGCGGCGTTCAAGCCCGGACAGAGTCTGGTCGAGGCTGTGCCGATTTTGAAAAACGCTCTGCAGGGCCGGGAGACGGCCGCCGTGGCCTTCGATCCAAGGGGAGAAAAAAGGGTCATGGGGCTGGTCCCCATTCCTCCCTTCGGCTGGGTGGCCGGTGCCGGCCTGGCGGAGAAAGAAATTACCGCACCGATCCTCTCCAGCCTGACCCGCCACGGGATCCTGTTTCTGCTGGGGATCCTGGCCTCACTGCTGCTGGCCGGCCTTCTGGCCCAGCGTATCGCCCGGCCGGTCAGGAGATTGAGTCACCAGGCCCGGGTGTTGGCTGAAGGGGATCCAGGTTCCCTAATCCCGGTCGAAGGGCCGAGCGAACTGCTGGAGTTGGGGCAGGTCTTTAACTCCCTGGCGCAACAGTTGTCCGAGCAGCGGGAGGCTTTAAGAAAAGCCAACGCCGAACTGGAAATCCAGGTCAAGGAGCGGACGGCTGAATTGGTGGTGGCCAACAAGGAATTGACCGCCGAGATACAGGAACATATAGCCGCCCGGCAGAACCTGGAACGGCTTAGTTACCGGCACAATCTCATTTTAAATTCGGTGGAGGAAGGGATCGCGGGCCTGAATACGAAGGGAGACATTATCTTTATCAATCAAGCCGGAGCGAAAATACTGGGCTGGGAGGTGAGTGAACTCCGGGGACGGTCTTTGCATGCCGTTACCCGGCATGCCTTGGCCGATGGTACGCCCATTGCGCAAGAGGCCTGCCGGGCCGGCGAGGCTTTTCAAAAGGGTCTGGTCCAGCAAGTCGCCGGGGAACGATACTACCGGAAGGACGGCACCCCCTTTCCGGTGGAATACAGCAGCACCCCCTTCATGGAGGAGAAAGAACTGCTGGGGTCGGTGGTGGTCTTCAGGGATGTCACCGCGCGCCGGCAGGCCGAAGAGGCTTTACGGTTTTCCGAGGAAAAATTCTCCAGGGCATTCAGGTCCAGCCCGGTCTGGGTGGCTCTCAACGTTTTGGCCGATGGCCGGTTTTTCGAAGTCAACGAAACCTTTTTGGAGATTACCGGCTTTTCCCGGGATGAAGTCATCGGACGAACGGCCATTGAACTCGGGTTATGGCCCCATCCGGAAGAACGGGCCCAGGTCATGGAGATTATTCAAGCGCAAAAGGCCCTGAGGAATTATGATATTACCTTTAAAATGAAATCCGGCGAGCTGCGCCATTTTCTCTGGTCAGGAGAGCTCATGGAAATAGGCGGCGTCCCCTACCTTATTTCGGTGCTTTCCGATATTACCAGACTGAAGCAGACGACCGACCAGCTCAGGTTCCTCTCCTCCCGATTGTTGACCACCCGGGAAGAAGAGTGCAAGCGCTTGGCCCGGGAACTGCACGACAGCATCGGGGGTACCTTGAGCGCCGCCAAATTAATCGTGGAGGCGGCCCTGGGGCAGATCGCCAGGGAGAATCCCGAGGTAGCCCTCACACCCTTGGAGCGGGTGGTCCCGGCGCTTCAATATGCCATCAGGGATGCCCGCAGAATTTATATGAATCTTCATCCCTCCATTCTGGAACTCGGGATCAAGGAAACCCTGAATTGGTTCAGCCGGGAATTAAGGGAGAACCATCCGGGCTTCCAGATTGAAACCCGGCTGGACATCGAAGAGGAGGGTCTCTCCGAAGCCCTGCAGGCCGCCATCTTCCGCATTGTCCAGGAAGCGACCCGTAACAGCATCAAGTACGGCGAGGGGGACCGAATTAGGCTGAGTTTGGTTCGGAGGGATTCCCTCGTCGAATTGGTCGTTGAGGACAACGGGCGGGGTTTCGACCGGGAGGAAGTGGAATCCCGTGATAATGGACAGAAGGGACTGGGCCTGATCAGCATGCGGGAGCGCACCGAGCTTTCCGGCGGCTTCTTTGCCATCTTTACGGCCAAAGGGGCAGGAACCAAGATTCGCGCCGCCTGGCCGATTTAGGGAAAAAGCATCTGGAGCTTATCGCCGTCGCCCCGGCAGGTTATTCCCTGATTTCATCAACCCGGTTCCATTCTTTGTCCGCGCATCGGAGTCACGGCAAGCCAACGTCTCTTCCCGGCCGATCCGGTTCAGCGGGTCATCAGGCCCTGTTCGCCCTTTTGCCGCCAAAACAGTGGATGGTTCGGGTGCCGGCGATAAACTCCCCGCCGTGGGGTAATCCTTGGGGTATGAAATACTCTTCGCCGGCTCGGACAGGGATTTTTTGGGCGTCCAGGATCAGGGTATAGACACCCTGAACCACGACGAAATACTCGTCATAATCATGGACGTGCTCATTGGACATTCCCGCGACGTTGCATTTCCAATAGGCCATTTGCTTCCCGTCCAGGCCGTCATAAACCCAGCCTTCGATACCTTTTGATTGGGACTCCGAGGAAATGGCGTTCGCCGGTGTCTTCATAAACGCCGGAAAGTCATTCATGGTCGATCCTTCGCCAAAAATTAAAACCTTGCAGCTCTCAGGTGCCTCACCAGGAGTTCCATCAGGTTAATGAAAAAAAGGTCCCTGATCCGCTCGATGTAATTAAGGTTCATTTGCTCATTACCCTACGGCTCACCGGGAGGGGTCGCCTCCTCAATTCAAACGTCAGCCCGGCCACGAGAGACCCGGCGAAAAGACCCTGCTTCGAATCACGGCCTCCTGTCATTAAATACCCTGAACTCATTACCGCCGCCTTCCTTGGCGCGATACATCGCGCTATCGGCATCCCGTAAAATTTCGTCAATCTGTTCATAGGCGGTCAGGTTCATGACGACGCCGATGCTGGCTCCACCGTCGATCGACTTGCCCTTCCATTCGTAGGGGAGGGCCAGGCTGGCCTGTATCCGTTGGACGGTGGTGATCACTTCTTCCGGGGCGGAGACGGCTTCCAGGAGAATCGCAAACTCATCGCCCCCCATACGGGCCACCGTGTCGATGGCCCGCAAGGAAGATTTCAGGCGGTCGGCCACCTGGATCAAAATTTTATCGCCGGTGTCATGGCCCAGGCTGTCGTTGATCGACTTGAACCGATTCAAATCGAGGTACAGTACCGCACACAAGCTGTCGGAATTTCGTTGACTCCAGGCCACAGCATGTTCGAGCCGGTTGACGAACAACCGGCGATTGGGCAGGTTGGTCAGGGGATCGTGCAACGCTTCATGGGTCAAACGCTCCTCGGCCTTTATCCTTCTTTTTACCTCTTCCTGGAGGAGTGCGCGCTCCTCCTGCAACTCCCCGGCTTGCTGCTTCAGCCGGTCCAACAGCCCCTTGATCCAGCCGATGACCCCGCCGAACAGTATGGCGGAAGAACCGCCCAGCACGGCGCCACCCAGATTGTTGGCACTGGTGTCTCCCGCCACGTACAGCAGAAAGGCGGTCAGGGGAAAATTGAACATCCCCGACAGCAATCCGCCCCGGGCCCCGAGCAGCCAGCCGGCCAGGGCCGGTGGAATGAAAGACAAAGCCAGGACGGAAGGTCCTAATCTGGGATACAGCAGGTTAAAAGCCAGGGCATAAAAAACCAGGCTGGTGAAAGCGACCCCGATGCGGGCCCAAATGTTGCGTGAAATCTTAATAGTCATAAGTTCCGAAAAGGTTTGTTGTTTATTATCCCACTCGGAGAATGAGAGAAAACCCCTCGCCTTTCAGTGAGGACTTTTACATGATTGGGTTCCAGGATTCAAGGGGTCAAGGGACAAAAATTTTGTCAGCTTATTATTCACTTGAATCCTTGGCCCCTTGAATCCTCGACCCCTTGAGCTATCGGCCTCAGCCGATAGCAGTTTATTCGTAACGATTGTGCTTTATCTTTTCATAGGGGAGTTTTTCCACCGG
>JACRCK010000276.1 GCA_016219065.1 Deltaproteobacteria bacterium | reverse complement strand
GAATCCATCGGCCTCGATTATGCCTTCTATGATGTGTTGGGCGACGTGGTCTGCGGCGGCTTTGCCATGCCCATCCGGGACGGCAAGGCCAAGGAGATCTATATCGTCGTCTCCGGGGAGATGATGGCCATGTATGCGGCCAATAACATCTGCCGCGGGATCGTCAAATTTGCCGAATCAGGGGGTGTGCGTCTCGGCGGCCTGATCTGCAACAGCCGCAAGGTGGATCATGAAGGCGAGCTGATTCAAATGCTGGCCGAGCGATTGGGCACCCAGATGATCCATTTTATCCCCAGAGACAATGTGGTGCAGCGGGCTGAAATCAACCGGAAGACGGTTATCGATTTTGATTCCTCAACAGCCCAGGCCGATGAATACCGCAAACTGGCCCAGGCCATCGATGAAAACCAACTATTCGTAATTCCCAAGCCCATGACCACCGATGAACTCGAGTCTATTCTCATCCAGTACGGGGTCGCCCAGTAAGAAGAACAGCAAAACACCCTTTTTCTAATCCCGCCAAAGGCGGGACTCCCTTTGGGAAAGGGAGGCCGGGAGGGAGTTATAAAAGCCTTTTCAAACAACTAAATTGACACGAAAAATACACAAAGGTCAACCGCAGCGAGGAAGAAACCATGTTGATGATAAGAGCGATAGTCCGGCCGGAGCGGGTCGATACGGTTCTGGAGCATTTGATGGCCGAAGGTTTTCCGGCCGTAACCCGGATGAGTGTTTCCGGCCGGGGTAAACAGCGGGGAATCAAGATCGGCGACATCACCTACGACGAAATACCCAAGGAATTGTTGATGATGGTCGTGCCGGAGGGCGATAAGGACCTGGTGATCAGAACCGTCTTAACTGCCGCCCGTACCGGCGATAAGGGTGCCTTCGGGGACGGCAAGGTGTTTGTGTCTCCGGTGGAGGAAGTCTACACCGTCAGCTCCGGGATCAAGGAGACGGCGGCCGGGGCGGAGGAGGTCAAGCTATGAAAGAGGTCATGGCCGTTATCCGGATGAATAAGATCAATCAAACCAAAAAATCCCTGGTCGAAGCCGGCATCTCCTCCATGCACGCCCGGGAATGCCTCGGCCGCGGCAAAGGCCTGGTGGACCTCGACGTGCTCAAGGGGGCGGAGCAGGGTTATGAAGAGGCCATCGCCCAGCTCGGGAACAGCCAAAGGCTGATTCCCAAGAGGATGATAGCGATCATCGTCCCGGATAAGCTGGTTGAAAAAACGGTTTCCACGATCATTACGGTGAATCGCACCAACAAGCCGGGAGACGGAAAAATTTTTGTAATGCCTGTATTCGACGTCGTTCGCATTCGGACCGGGGAGACCGGTGATGACACCCTGGATGAAGGATGATTTGAATGCGGATTGCAGAATGCGATGTAAAGGAACGGAAGGAGGAGCAAATGGCCGTTACAGGAAATAATGCACTGGAGCTTCCTATAGACCCGAACGAGGTCAAAAGGGAGATACTCAAAAAATATCCGGTCAAGGTGGCCCGCAAACGGGCCAAGCAGATCGTGATCAACACGGTCGAGCAGGGAGATGAGGTGCCGGCGATCCAGGCCAATACCCGGACGATTCCCGGGATCCTGACCATGCGGGGCTGCGCCTACGCCGGATGCAAGGGCGTGGTCCTCGGCCCCACCCGGGATATCCTGCAGATCACCCACGGTCCCATCGGCTGCGGATTTTACAGTTGGCTTACCCGGCGTAATCAGACCAGACCGAAAAGCCTCGATGATCCGAATTATATGCCCTATGCCTTATCCACCGATATGCAGGAGGAGGAGATCATCTTCGGCGGTGAGAAAAAATTGAAGAAGGCCATCGAGGAGGCCATCGAGCTCTTTCACCCCAAGGCCATCGGTATTTTTTCCACCTGTCCCGTGGGACTCATCGGAGACGATGTCCATGCCGTAGCCCGGGAGATGGAAGAAAAATATCCCGGAGTCAATATCTTCGGCTTCAGTTGCGAGGGCTATAAAGGGGTGAGCCAGTCGGCCGGCCACCATATCGCCAATAACAAGGTCTTTACCGACGTGGTGGGCCAGCTCGAGGCCCCCAAGGAGGGAACCTTCCGGCTCAATATCCTGGGTGAGTATAACATCGGAGGCGACGCCTTTGAGATCGAACGCATCACCGAAAAATGCGGCTTCACCGTTCACTCCACCTTCAGCGGCAATTCGGAATATGACGAGTTCGCCAGCGCCCATACGGCCGACCTGAACGTGGTCATGTGTCATCGGTCCATCAACTACCTGGCCGAGATGATGGAGAAGCGCTACGGCATCCCCTGGTTCAAGATCAATTTTGTGGGGGCCGGGGCCACGGCCAAATCCCTGCGCAAGATCGCCGCTTACTTCGGGGATCCGGCCCTGATGGAAAAGGTGGAAGCGGTCATCGCTGAAGAGCTGGCCGTGGTGGAGCAGGTCCGCCTGGAGATGAAAGCGCGCTGCGAGGGCAAACTGGCCATGCTCTTCGTCGGAGGCTCCCGGGCCCATCACTATCAGGAACTCTTTGAAGAGATCGGCATGAAGACCGTTTCAGCCGGATACGAATTCGCCCACCGGGACGACTATGAGGGCCGCAAGGTCATCCCCCAGATTACCGTCGATGCCGACACCCGCAATATCGAAGAATTGACTGTCGGGCCCGATGATCTCCGCTTCCGGCCCCGTAAAGAAGCGGCCGAGATCGAAAGGCTTCGCCGGGAGGGCATCCGCTTTAATGATTATGAAGGCCTGATGCCGCTCATGGCCGAAAACAGCCTGGTGATCGATGACCTGAACCATTATGAAACCGAGGTGCTCATCGAGAAATACAAGCCGGATATCTTCTGCGCCGGGATCAAAGAAAAGTACGTCATCCAGAAGGCCGGTATACCGCTCAAACAGCTCCACAGCTACGATTACAGTGGGCCTTATGCGGGTTTTAAAGGGGCCGTCAATTTTTACCGGGAAATGGATCGTATGGTCAATTCCAAGGTCTTTCGGTTGGTCAAGGCCCCCTGGCAGGAACATCCCGAGTTGGCCGGTTCCTACGGATGGAATGAATAAGGAAAGGAGACTTAAATGTTATTACGACATACACCGGAGGCAATGACGGAGAGAACGGCCCTGACCGTCAACCCGGCCAAGACCTGCCAGCACGTAGGGGCCATGTATGCGGCCCTGGGTATCCATAATTGTCTTCCCCACAGTCATGGTTCGCAGGGGTGCTGTGCCTACCACCGCAGCGCCCTGACCCGGCACTATAAGGACCCCATCATGGCCACGACCAGTTCCTTTACGGAAGGGGCCTCCGTCTTCGGCGGCCAGGCCAATCTGGTGGAATCGATCAACAATATCTTCACCATCTACGGCCCTGAGGTGATTGCCGTGAATACCACCTGTCTTTCGGAGGTCATCGGCGACGACCTGCCCCAGATCATCAACAAGGCCCGGGCCGACGGCAAGATCCCCCCGGGGAAAACGGTCATCCACGCCAACACCCCCAGTTTCAAGGGTTCCCATGTGACCGGTTTTGCCAACATGACTTCGGCCATGGTCCAGTATTTTTCGGAAAATACGGGTAAGAAGCTCCACCAGGTCAACATCATTCCCGGCTATGTGGAACCTTCCGATATGGCCGAGATCAGACGGATCGCTGTAGCCCTGGGGGTTAAATCCGTTCTTTTCCCCGATACCTCCGGGGTGGTGAACGCTCCGCTGGACGGCAAATTCCACCTGTACCCCAAGGGCGGCGCCACCAAGGAAGAGATCAAAAACGCCGGCGACAGTTTTTTTACCCTCGCCCTGGGCAGGACCGCTTCGCTTTCGGCAGCCAAACTCCTGGATACGAAGTGCAAGGTCCCTTTTGAGTGCCTGGATTTACCTATCGGGCTGCGGGCCACCGATACCTTTGTCGATCAATTAAGGAAGACGGCCGGGGTCAGCGTACCGGAGAGCATCATGACCGAGCGGGGTCAGGTGGTGGATGTGATCACCGACATGCATCAGTATTTTTATGGAAAAAAGGCGGCCCTGATCGGGGATCCGGACCAGTTGATACCGCTCACCCAATTTCTGACCGATTTGGATATGGATGTGCGCTGCATCATAACGGGAACACCCGCCGGGCCGAAGTTTGTCCGGCGCATCCGGGAGCTCGTCGGAGAGAACACTGTGGTCAAAGACGGCCTGGGTGTGGATATGTTCCAATTCCATCAGCTCGTCAAAAATGAGCAGCCGGACCTCCTCTTCGGCAATACCTACGTCAAGTATATTGCCCGGGATGAGGACATCCCCCTGATCCGTATGGGCTTTCCAATCTATGACCGCGTGGGACACCAGTATTTTCCGATCACCGGATATCGCGGGGCCTTGCGGCTTCTGGAAAAGATACTCAACGCCCTCCTGGACAAACAGGATCGCGATGCCCCGGAGGAGAGCTTCGAATTGGTGATGTAGAAAGTAGGCAGAGAGCAAAGAGCAGAGGGCGAAGAATTTAATTAACTGAAACCAATGATTAAACAACCGAATAACCGATTTTCCGAGGTTCACGATGGTCGAGATCCTAAAAGATAGAAAAAAACAGGTCTTTCAAAAAGGGGCGGAAAAGGAAGACCGCAGCTTCGTCTGCGAAAAGCCCAGTCTGGCCGGCTCGGTGAGCCAGAGGGCCTGTGTTTTTTGCGGCTCCCGGGTGGTCCTTTATCCCATAGCCGACGCCCTGCATCTGGTCCACGGACCCGTGGGCTGTGCCGCCTATACCTGGGACATCCGCGGTTCTCTGTCTTCCGGACCGGAACTCCACCGTTTGAGCTTTTCCACGGACCTGCGGGAGGAAGAAGTCATCTATGGCGGGGAGAAAAAGCTTTATGCCGCCCTGACGGAGCTGATCAAGGCCTATACGCCCAAAGCGGCCTTCGTCTATGCCACCTGTATCATCGGCCTGATCGGCGACGATGTGCAGGCGGTCTGCAAAAAGGTGGAGGGCGAGCAGGGCATTCCGGTCATCCCGGTGCACTCCGAAGGGTTTAGGGGGACCAAGAAAGACGGCTATAAGGCCGCCTGTGAAGCCCTTTTCCGGCTGGTCGTTGAAGGCGGAGGGCAGCCGGGGCTTCCCCTGAGCATCAACATCCTCGGGGATTTCAACCTGGCCGGAGAAACCTGGCTGATTAAAGAATACTACCGCCAGATGGGGATACAGGTCGTCTCCTGTATCACCGGGGACGGCCGGGTGGATGAAATACGTCAGTCCTCCCGGGCCGGTCTCAACGTGGTCCAATGTTCCGGGTCCATGACCCAATTGGCCAAGATGATGGAAGAGTCTTACGGCATCCCCTTCAAGAGGGTCTCCTATTTCGGCATCGAGGATACGGCCGAGGCCCTTTACAGCGTGGCCCGTCATTTTAACGATCCTAAGGTGATGCGAAAGACGGAAGAACTGGTTCGGACCGAGGTCCAGCGCATCTATCCCGAGGTGCAGCGTTTTCGAAAAGTCCTGGAAGGGAAAAGGGCGGCCATTTATGTGGGCGGCTCTTTCAAGGCCTTCTCCTTAGTCAAGGCCTTGCGCCACCTGGGCATCGGGACGGCCATCGTCGGCTCCCAGACCGGCAATCCGGAGGATTATGAGTATCTGAAGGAAATATGCGACGAAGGCACCATTATCGTCGATGATACCAACCCTTTGGAATTGTCGCGGTTCATGATGGAGCAGGAGGTGGATCTCCTGATCGGCGGCGTCAAGGAGAGGCCCATCGCTTATAAAATGGGCGTGGCCTTCTGCGACCATAACCATGAACGGAAGACAGCCCTGGCGGGGTTTGAAGGCATGCTCAATTTCTGCCGGGAAGTTTATTCATCCCTGATGAGCCCGGTCTGGCAATTTTCTCCGGCCCGGCAAAAGCGTGCCTCTCTTAGGAAGGTGGAAGATGATAGACATGAAAGAGACCAAAGAGTCGTCCTATCCTGAAATATCCTCGCAGAATTTTACGGCTACCAGGAATGCCTGCAAGCTCTGCGCCCCCTTGGGTGCCAGCGTCGCTTTCAGAGGTCTAGAGGGCTGCATCCCCCTGATCCACGGCTCCCAGGGTTGCTCTACCTATATCCGGCGTTACGTCATCAGCCATTTCAAGGAGCCCATTGATATCGCCTCTTCCAACTTCAGCGAGCAGAGCGCTATATTCGGCGGCGGCGATAATCTGAAGACCGCCCTGGACAACCTGATTCGTCAGTACCGGCCGGAAGCCGTCGGTATTGCCACTACCTGTCTTTCCGAGACCATCGGCGATGACGTCGGTATGTATATCAACGAATACCGCAAAGGGAAAAAAGACGAAATTCTTCCGGCCATCATTCATGCCCCTACGCCCAGCTACCGGGGGACGCACCTGGAAGGGTTTCATGAGGCCATCAAGGCCACCGTGAAGGCCCTGGCCGCAGGCGGTCCCCGTGGCCGGAACCTCAATATCCTCCCCGGATTTCTTTCGGCCGAGGACTTGCGGCAGCTCAAAGAGATCCTCTCCGATTTCGGCCTGGCTTATACCCTGCTTCCCGATTACTCGGAGACCCTGGACGGAGAATCGTGGGCCGATTACCAGAAGCTTTCCGCAGGCGGCACTCCGCTTAAGGCCATCAAGGATATGGGCCGGGCCCAGGCAACCATCCAATTCGGTAGAAGCCTTAGCGGCCTTGAGACCGCAGCGGCCTTTTTGGAAGAAAAATTCAAGGTGCCGGCCATGACCCTGGGGATCCCGGTGGGCATCAGGGAGACGGACCGGTTTTTGGACGCCCTCCGGGATGTGACCGGCCTGGCCCTGCCGCAGAAATATGAAAAGGAACGGGGCCGTTTGATTGACGCCTATATCGACGGACACAAATACGTCTTCGGGAAACGGGCCGTGGTTTACGGAGAAGCGGACTTTGTGGCCGCCCTGGCCTCCTGGCTGGACGAGATCGGCATCGTTCCCGTTTTGTGCGCCACCGGGGCCTGCACGGGTAAATTTAAAGAGCTGGTCCGATCCGGTCTCAAAAATTGCCGGGAAGAACCGTTGATTGGTGAAGATACCGATTTTGCCTCCATGCTGGAGACCTGCCGGAACCTCAAAGTTGACCTCATCGTAGGCCACAGCAAGGGTTATTTCCTCTCCAGAAAACTCGGGGTCCCTCTGGTGCGGGTGGGCTTTCCCATCCATGACCGCATCGGCGGCCAGCGCATCCTGCATGTGGGCTACCGGGGGACGCAGCAGCTCTTCGACCGGGTAGTCAATGCCTTGATCGAGGCGGGCCAGGAACGATCAGCGGTGGGCTACAGTTATATTTAATGGAGGCGGTTATGAATCTCGAACAACATCCCTGTTTCAGCGCAGGGGCCAAGCACCAATATGGCAGGATCCATCTGCCGGTGGCGCCGAAATGTAATATGCAATGTAATTATTGCAACCGTGATTTTGAGTGCGTTAACGAATCGCGGCCCGGGGTGACCAGTACTCTGCTCACACCCCGCCAGGCGGCCGATTATCTGGACGCGGTTTTGGAGAAGATCGCGAATATCGCCGTCGTGGGCATCGCCGGACCGGGCGATCCCTTTGCCAACGGCCCGGAGACCATGGAGACCCTGCGGCTGGTGCGGGAAAGACATCCGGAGATGATGCTCTGCCTGGCCACCAATGGTCTTGAGCTGGCACCTTATGTCGATGAGCTTGACACCTTGAAGATCAGCCACGTGACCGTCACCGTCAATGCCGTGGACCCGGAAATCAGCCGTCCTATCTACGACTGGGCCCGGGTAAACAAGAAGATGTACCGGGGCCTGGAAGCCGCCCGGATCATCCTTAACAAACAGCTCGAAGCTATAAAACTCCTTAAGGAAAAGGGGATGGTGGTGAAGATCAACACGGTCATCATCCCCGGCATCAATGACAACCATGTCGGGGAGATCGCCCGGACCATGGCCGACCTGAAGGCCGATATCATGAATGGCATTCCCCTCTATCATGTGGCCGGAACCCCCTTTGCGGGCATCCCATCACCTTCGGGGGAAGAGATGAAATCGATCAAAGAAAAAATAAAAGCCTTTATGCCCCTCATGGGCCACTGCAGCCGCTGCCGGGCCGATGCCGCCGGTCTGATCGGGCAGCCGCAGGGCCAGGAAATAGTGGAGCTGCTGAAAAAGGCCTCGGAACCCCAAATGACGGCCGATCGGCCTTATGCGGCGGTGGCCAGCCGGGAGGGCCTCTTCGTCAATCAGCATCTCGGCGAGGCGACGGAACTCTGGATATTCAGGATTCGCGACGGAAAGGTCGAATTGAAGGATCGTCGTTTTACGCCTTCTTCGGGGAGCGGTCCGGAACGTTGGGTGGAGATGGTCCAGGTACTATCGGATTGCAACTCCGTTCTGGTCAGCGGCATCGGCCCTTCTCCGCAGCAGGTCCTGGAGAGGGCCGATATCCGGGTGGTGGTAATGGAAGGGCTGGCCCATGAAGGGGTGGAGGCCGTGCTTATGGGTAAGGAGATACCCAAAATACTCCTGCGCACCCCGGGGCGCTGCGGAATCGGTCAGCAGTGCAATGGCAGCGGCACGGGGTGCGGGTGAGGAAATGCCGTTCGGCGTTAAGCGTTCGGCGTTCGTAGAAAAATCAAGTTACGGGCTGGAGAGATAAAAGATTTGCGATTCGATCAAGTCTGATGAATCCGTAATAAGTCATCGATAGCGCATTTTCGTCATTCCCGTAAAAACGGGAATCCAGATTTTTAATGATTAGGCCACGGCCTGGATTCCCGACTGCGCGGGAATGACGAGATCTTACGAATTCATCAAATCTAATGAACGGAGGAAAAAATGAAAAAACCTAAGCATCATATCTTTGTCTGCGGAAGTTTCAGGGCCGGCGGCGCCCCTCAGGGGGTTTGCCACAAAAAAAATTCAATGGATCTGCTTCAGTACCTGGAACAGGAGCTCTCGGACCGGGGTTTAACGGAGGTGGTGGTCTCCAGCACCGGCTGTCTCAAGATCTGTGATACCGGACCTTCCCTGATCGTTTATCCGGAGAACTGGTGGTACGGCCGGGTCGAAACCGAGTCGGCTATTGATGAGATCATCGAAGCCCTGGAGGAAGGGAAACCAGCCCACTCCTATTTAATCGGCTGATTAATTGCTGATGATTCCCTAAAAATCCAACATACCGTCAGCGCGAGGGAAAGGATGCAGTCTCTTCTTTGGAAACCCCCTGCTTTCTGGTAAGGGCGGGGTTGAACCCCGCCCCAACCCCACGCCTCCTCGCCATGACCGACCAAAAGAACTTTTTAATGAATCCATCAATTTTTGAAAGAAGCTGTGAGGACGGCGTGAAAACGATCATGAATTTTATAAAGTCCCGGATACGGTTTGACCGCAATGAACTTTCAGGGGCCTTCGGGGATATCGGCACCGACCTGCCCCTGATCCTAGGCATGATCGCCTGCTCCGGGATCAACGGCGCCGGTGTATTCGTGGTTTTCGGCCTCATGCAAGTGGCTACCGCCTTGATCTATGGAATCCCCATGCCGGTTCAGCCGCTCAAGGCCGTGGCCCTGATTGTCATTACCCAGAAGATAGGCGGCGAGGTGCTTTACGGCGGCGGTCTGGCCATCGGTCTGGTCATGTTTTTTCTGGCCGTCAGCGGAGTCATCGATCGGCTGGGCAAGATCATCCCCCTGGCGGTGGTCAGAGGCATTCAAATGGGCCTGGGGTTGCAGTTGTCCATGCTGGCCTTAAAAGACTATATCCCCTCGGATTCAACCCCGGGTTTTCTGTTGGCCGGGACGGCCTTCATCATCACCCTGCTGTTGATCGGCAACCGGCGTTTCCCGCCCGCCTTACCGGTGATTATTCTGGGTGCGGTCTATGGGTTCGTCTTCAAATACGACCCGTCGCTGTTCTCTGGAGCGCCGAACCTGTTTTTCCACGGCCTCCATTTGCCTTCCAGCGACAGTCTCCTTACGGGGTTTCTGGTCCTGGCCCTGCCCCAGATACCGCTTTCGCTGGGAAACTCGGTTTACGCCTCGAGCCGGATCATCAACGATTATTTCCCGGAAAAGCCGGTATCGGTACGAAAGATCGGTTTTACCTATTCGTTGATGAACCTGGTGGCCCCTTTCCTCGGCGGCCTGCCCGTATGCCATGGTTCCGGGGGCCTGGCCGGTCATTATGCCTTCGGAGCCCGAACGGGCGGGTCCATCGTTATTTATGGAGCGCTCTTTGTCCTCCTGGGATTGTTTTCCGCCGGTAATGTCACTGCCGCGGCGGCCGTCTTTCCCAAGCCGGTGCTCGGTGTGATTCTCCTCTTCGAAGGTATTTCTCTGCTCAATCTCATGAGGGACATGGCGCCGGTAAAGAACAATTTTGTCATTACGGTCCTGGTCGCCCTGGCGGCCGTCTGTCTTCCCTATGGCTATCTCATCGGGATGGCCGCCGGGACGGCCCTATATTATCTCGCGGATAAAAGAATTATCGGAATAGCCGATCCGGTTCAGGTGGGCCGATAAAGGAGTTTCGAGTTATGCGGGTCAGCAGGAAAGAAATCAAAGACCGGGAGGTTATCCGAGGACTCCTCTCCAAATCCCCAGTCGGGAGACTGGGCACCTTGGGCCGGGACGGCTATCCCAGGATAAAGCCGCTCAATTTTGTATCTTTGGAGGAAAAGATATATTTTCACTCCGCCCGGGAGGGCGAGAAGATGGAAGACATCCAAAGGGACAACCGGGTCTGCTTCGAGGTAGACCTCCCCCTCGCTTTTGTGAAAAGCACCGGGAACCCCTGCCAGGCCGATTATCTTTATCAAAGCGTCCTGATCAAAGGACGGGCGCAGATCGTTGACGCCAGGGACGAACGCTTAGCGGCCTTAAAAGGACTCATGGAAAAATACCAGCCCGAAGGGGATTACGGGGCTTTTTCGGAGGACAAGCTGGCCTTAACGGCCATCGTCCGGATCGACATTGAGGAAATGACGGGCAAAGAGGATCTTGGCCGAGAAAAGGAACGGGCGGCCGTGCTGGCTTTTCTGGCGAGAAAGGAAAGGGCGGCGGACAGGCTCACCTTGGAGCGCTGAAAAATGGAACGGACAGGAGAGGGGAAATATGGAAATAACCAAAAATGTAATAAAAATATAAATATATAACAAAAATGTGTTTCAGTTATTAGCAGCTAAACTCACTTCTTATTATATAACATATCGAATTAATTTATAATATTTTATTTGGTCCGCTGGCATGGTTCCTGCTGTAACTTAAGAACAATACTTGTTGGATCCGGAAACCAATAAAGCCTTAGGTTCAAAAAAGATCAAAAGAAAGGAAAAGGAAACCATGAAACGAATAATGCTCATTTTAGTCATGATCGGCCTGCTGGTAACGACCGGGGCTTTCTATGGGGAGGGACTCAGTCTGGCAGAGGAAAAACCGGCCTCCGGAGTTACCGAACAGACCCAGCCGGCCGCGCCGGCTCCGGCGCCGCCTCCTGCGGCTGCTCCGGCTCCGGCGCCTGGCCCTAAACCGGACCCGACCGGGGCGAATACCGGAGGGGCGGCGGATGTTATCGGCGCGTCGGCTGGTGCTCCCACCAAAGAGGATATGGAAAAGCTGGCCCCGAATGAACCGCTGGCCGCTAAACTGGCTGATGTAATCGGCCACAACCGGATCGCGATCAATACGGTCTGGGTCCTTGTGGCCGGCTTCCTGGTTATGTTTATGCAAGCCGGTTTCGCCATGGTTGAAACCGGGTTCACTCAGGCCAAAAATGCCGGGCACACCATGGCCATGAACTTTATGGTTTATGGCCTCGGGATGCTCGGTTACTGGGTCTGCGGCTTTGCCCTCCAGATGGGCGGTGTTGGGGGAGTGGCCACCCTGGGGGGTGCCGCCACCTTGAACAATGAATTTACGATCAGTCTCTTTGGAAAAGATTTCGGCCTCTTCGGCCTGACGGGATTTTTCCTTTCGGGCGTGAGCTATGATGCGGCGGTTTTCACACTTTTCCTGTTTCAGATGGTCTTTATGGATACGACGGCAACCATCCCGACCGGCTCCATGGCCGAGCGTTGGAACTTCAAGTCCTTCGTTATCTATGCCTTTTTTGTGGGCGGCCTCCTCTATCCGTTATTTGCCAACTGGGTCTGGGGCGGAGGCTGGCTGTCTCAATTAGGTAAAAATTTCGGTCTGGGCCATGGTCATGTCGATTTTGCAGGCTCCTCGGTGGTCCACATGGTCGGGGGAGTGGCCGCCCTGGCCGGGGCGATCGTCATCGGACCGCGAATTGGAAAGTACAAAGACGGAAAAGTTTTTTCGATACCGGGACATCACATCCCCATGGCGATCGTGGGCACCTTTATCCTGGCCTTCGGCTGGTTTGGGTTCAATGCCGGCTCCTCTTTGGCCGGGACCGACCTGCGCATCGGGGTTGTCGCCACCAATACCATGCTGGCTTCGGCCGCCGGGACCTTTTCCTCCATGTTATACATGTGGATCCGTTTCGGCAAACCGGATATCAGCATGATCTGTAACGGCATGCTGGCCGGGCTGGTGGCCATTACCGCCCCCTGTGCCTTTGTGACCGCCCCGGCGGCGGTCCTGATCGGATTCATGGCCGGGATTTTTGTTTGTATCTCGGTGGTCTTCGTGGACCAAAAGTTAAAAATCGACGATCCGGTGGGGGCTGTTTCCGTCCATGGCGTCAACGGCGCCTGGGGCGTCATCTCTCTGGGACTTTTTGCCGACGGGACCTATGGTGACGGTCTGAACGGTGTGGCCGGCACGGTGAAAGGACTTTTTTACGGCGATGCTTCCCAGTTTGCCGCCCAATGTATCGGAACGTTAACCAATATTATCTATGTGTTCGTCGTGGCTTATGTTTTCTTCAAGATTTTGGACAAGGTCGTCGGACTCCGGGTCAGTGCGGAGATCGAGGTCGAAGGACTGGATCAGGCCGAAGTGGCTGTCACCGCTTACCCGGATTTCCCGCTCCGGAAGTCCCATCGTTAGACCGGGGAGGACCTATGAAAAAAATAGAGGCTATCATAAAACCGTTCAAACTGGATGAGGTCAAAGAAGCCCTTCAGGGGCAAGACATCAAAGGAATGACCGTTACGGAAGTCAAGGGTTTCGGCCGGCAGAAAGGGCATACCGAAATCTACCGCGGCGCCGAATACCAGGTTGATTTTATACCCAAGGTGAAGCTCGAACTGGTCCTGGACGATGCCCGAGTCGGGCCGCTGTTAAAGGTCTTACAGGAAACGGCGCGGACCGGGAAAATCGGTGACGGAAAAATCTTTGTGCTACCGGTGGAGGAGGCCATACGAATTCGCACCGGAGAAAACGGAGAAGCGGCCCTTTAACGGTGACTGAAAAAAGTCCAGGAGCTGGGACCACGGCCCCGGCTCCCGGACTTTTCAATAAGTCCCTTAACTGGGCCGCCCCTTAATTATTCAATTTTGTAATTTATAAAATATTATTTTACAATTTTGTATTTTTATTTTTCCGGGTCCAATAATCCCTAAATAGACTAACTTATGGATAAATATTATAATTTAGGAAATATGGCCGATTGGCATTCTCCTTGCTATTCTCGGAATAAAGGGCTGATTACAATTTGGCGCCCCAGGAAACAAAAAACAACCGCTAAGGAGGAAAGCAGTTATGGAAGCTATTAACACCGGAGATACCGCCTTTGTGCTCATCTCCGCCGCTCTGGTCATGTTCATGACCCCCGGCCTGGCCCTGTTCTACGGGGGCATGGTCCGGCAGAAAAACGTACTGGGCACCATCATGCACAGTTTCATCATTCTCGGTCTAATCACCGTGGAATGGGTCCTCTGGGGTTACAGCAACGCCTTCGGCCCTTCCCTGAACGGGATCATCGGCAGCCTGGACTGGTTCGGCCTCGCCGGGGTCGGGCCGGCGCCGTTCAAGGATTACGCGGCCACCATCCCCCATCAGGGCTTTATGGTCTTTCAAATGATGTTTGCCGTCATCACCCCGGCGTTGATTACCGGGACTTTTGCCGAACGGATGAAATTTTCCACCTTCCTGGTCTTTACCCTGCTCTGGGCCACCCTGGTCTATAACCCCGTAGCCCACTGGGTCTGGGGGATCGGCGGCTGGCTCCGCAACCTGGGGGCCCTGGATTTCGCCGGCGGGACCGTGGTCCATATCAATTCCGGGGTTGCGGCCCTGGCCGCGGCCTTCGTCATCGGCAAACGCCAGGGCTACGGCCACGAAGCTTTTCATCCTCACAACCTGCCCATGACCATCCTGGGGGCCTCGATCCTCTGGTTCGGCTGGTTCGGGTTCAACGCCGGGAGCGCCCTGGGTGCCAACGGCCTGGCCGGATCGGCCTTTATCGCCACCCATATCGCGGCGGCGGCGGCCACCCTGTCCTGGGTCCTGACCGAATGGCTTTACCGGGGCAAGCCGACCACGTTAGGGGCGGCCAGCGGTTGCGTGGCCGGTCTGGTAGCCGTAACCCCGGCGGCCGGATTTGTGGGGCCCGTCTCGGCCCTGATCATCGGCCTGGCGGCCGGCGCCCTCTGCTACTTTGCCATCTTCCTGAAGCACAAGCTGGGCTACGACGATGCCCTGGACGTGGTGGGTGTACACGGGGTCGGCGGGACCTTCGGGGCCTTGGCCACCGGGCTGTTCGCCAGCAAGGCGGTCAACGAAGCCG
>JACRCK010000273.1 GCA_016219065.1 Deltaproteobacteria bacterium | reverse complement strand
TTGGGGTTGCTCCCCTATGGTCTGACTGATCTTGGCCATCAGCTCTTCAGTAAACTCCAAATGGTATATGGTTATCATGCCCCCTATATTACTCGGGCATTTCCCTTGTGTCCAGTAAAAAATGTGGCCCCTCTCCAGTTTATTAAAGGGGGAGAAGGGTAAATTAGTCCAGCGGAAAGATATCACCTGTCGTGGTTCTTTCCAACTCCATAGAAATGACCAATTCATATAGGTTTTATGATATTTCCAGCGTTATTTTTAAAAAATCGTATGCAACTATGAAGTATACTTTCATGAAAAAGAAGTTGTTTATCCTTCTGCCGGTCGCGGTGGTCCTGCTGCTGGCGCTGGTTTTAGGCTTACAGTGGTTTTACCGGGCCCGTCCGATCCCTCCGGTAAAGGAAATCCCGGTGGAAGTGGAGACCATTCAACCCGCCGGGGAGGGACTATGGCTGGTTTCCCCGAAAGTCCTGGATCGCGGCTCCCGGACCGTCCGGACGGCCCGCCTGAAAAACCTGCGCGCCCAAATGATGGCGGTCGAGGTCATCCAAACGGATGGAGAGCGGGTTGTCATCCGCAACCGGGAGTTGCAGGCGGACGACCTGCTGATCCGGCAACCCGGCCGGTTGATTGACGGGCAGGCCGTGATCCCCCAGGGTCTGGCCGCTGAAACGCTGCTGCGGCTGACCTTCGAAGCCGGCCTGGCCGCCCTCCGGACCCGGGACCTGCAGCAGAGCCTGCGTTTCATTTCCCCCACTTACGGAGATTCCTGGGGTTTCAATTCCTATTTCCTGCAGGAGCTGCTGAAACGGGTCTACCGGGAATTTGACGACCTGCGCCTGGAACTGGCTTCCGAGCCGGAGATTCGGATCGAGGGACATCGGGCCCTAGTTCAGGCCAAAGTCCGCTTGACCGCGCTATATCAGAGCCGCCGTAATTTTTTGCTGGGGAATCAGAACGAATTCAATGCGCTGGTTTTTCAATTCGAACAGGCCGCCCCGGGTTGGAAGATCACGAACTTAAAGGGCCTGCGGCCTCTGGGTTTTGATGAACGCTTCTTTCGGCTGTTGGGAGGGGATATCGGCCTGCCCCTGACTGAGGCGGAGCGCCGGGACAAACAGGCGGCCTGCATGCCCTGCCGGGAGCGGATGGCCGAACGCTTTGGAACCCAATAAAACCAAATAGCTAAAATAGCAGATATCTTCAGCTAAATTCGAAACTCGAAATCCGAAATCCGAAACAAATTCAAATGACAAAAATCCGAAATTCAAAACCTTGGTCTCGAAACGCAACCTCCGTCAGCAAGGGGGTCCGGAAGGGTCAATCGTTTCGGTCATTGGAGTTTTGAATATTGTCTTTTTGTTTCGGATTTCGATTTTCGGATTTCGAATTTTTTCTTTATTACATGTCTGCTGCGCTGAACTCCCAGACCGGTCCCGGCCGGCCCTTGCCGATTAAATCCCGGCCCAGTTTTGCCCCCAGGGTCAGGGCCTTTTTATTCAGGGTTTCCGTCCCCGCGGGCACACGGGCCAGGAGCGCTTTTTCCAGGGCCTTGAGGCTCACGATTCCGGTCAGGGTGCTGATGGCTCCCAGGGCGATCACGTTGGCGACCATGGGTTTCTTGAGTTTGTCGCGGGCCGCGGCGGTGAAGGGCAGGGAAAAGGCCCGCGAGGTCGGGGCGTTGGCTACCAGGTCCGTGTCCAGTATGATCCAGGCCCCGGGAGCCAGGTCATGGGAGTATTCATCCGCCGCCTCCTGATTCAAAGCCAGCAGCAGATCCACCCGGCTACACAGCGGATAGTCGATGGGGGCATCGCTGATGATCACCTCCGCCTTGCTGGCCCCGCCCCGGGCCTCGGGGCCATAGGATTGGACCATGGCCACCTCCCGGCCATCATACAGCCCGGCGGCCTCGGCCAGCACCAGCCCGGCCAGGATGAGCCCCTGCCCGCCGGAACCGCTCAGCCGCACTTCGACCCGGCCCAGCGGGCGCCTCTGGATCCCCCCCTCGTCTTTCCGGATCCCGGGTTCCTGGGGGGCGGCGCTCATGAGTCGGCCTCCATACGCTTTCCGGAGGCCCGGTCACAGACTTCGCGGTAGGCCTCCAGGAAGGTGACGCGGTCCCGGTCCACCAGAACGCCGATGGGAAAGCGGTTTTCCCTTTCCGCCGCCTCCATTTTTTCCCAGCGCTCCACCCGGACGGCGTCCTGTCTATACCCCTGCATCATCTCGATCTGCGAGCCCAGCCGGTTCTGGCGGCCGTAGTTGGTGTGACAGGGGCTCAGGACTTCCACGACGCTGAAACCCCGTTTGTCCAGGGCCTGACCCAACAGCTTGTCCAACTGGGTCACGTGATAAACCGTACTGCGGGCCACGAAGGCGGCGCCCGCTGTGGCGGTCAGGGCGCCGATGTCGAAGGCCGGCTCGATGTGCCCGTAACGGGCCGTGCTGGCCTTGGCCCCCAGCGGAGTGGTCGGGCTGCATTGGCCCCCGGTCATGCCGTAGGTGAGATTGTTGACGATGATGGCGGTCAGATCCAGGTTGCGCCGGGCGGCATGGATCAGATGGTTGCCGCCGATGGCGCAGGCGTCGCCGTCGCCCATGACGGTGATCACGGTCAGCTCGGGGTTGGCCATCTTGATGCCCGTGGCGAAGGTGAGGGCCCGCCCGTGAGTGGTATGGACGCTGCCCACATCCACATACACCGGCAGACGGCCGGAGCAGCCGATGCCCGAGACCAGGACCACCCGGTTTTTGTCCAGGCCGCTTAAGTGCAGGGCCCGGACCAGGGATCCGAGCAGGATGCCCAGCCCGCAGCCGGGACACCAGACATGGGGAAACTTTTTGTCGTGCCGGAGCCATTCATACACGACGCTGCGATGGACCGGAGACATTACCAGACCTCCTGCAGACGATTGAGGATTTCCTCGGGGGTGATCATGAGGCCGTTCATCTTGCTGTGCCGGAGGACCCGGGTGCGCCCGTCGTTGACCCTTTTCACCTCCCGGCTGAGCTGGCCCATATTCAATTCGGGTACCAGGGCCAGACGCTTGCCGGTCAGGGCCTGCTCCACCGGGCGGCGGGGAAAAGGCCAGAGGCAGAGTACCTGCAGCAGGCCCAGCTTAAGGCCCTTTTCCCGCCCCAGGCGGACGGCGGCCATGGCCGCGCGGGCCGTGCAGCCGTAGGCGATGAACACCACTTCGGCGTCTTCCAGGGCGAAGGACTTGACCTGCTCCAGGGCGGCGAAATGGCGGCTGAGCTTACCGAAGAGGCGGGCATAGAAAGGCTCCACCTCGTCCGGCCGGCGGGTGGGAAAGCCCCGTTCGTCATGGACCAGACCGGTAACGTTGTACCGGTAGCCCTGGCCCAGATCGGCCAGCCGGGGGATGAGGCTGCCGTCGGCTTTATAGGGGACATACCAGTCCGGGGGCACGATGGGCTGGCGGCGGTCGATAACCTCCACCGCTTCCGGAGCGGGCAGGGTGACTTTTTCGCGCATGTGGGCCACCACCTCGTCGGACAGGAGAATAACGGGCATGCGGAAGCGTTAGGCATGGTTGAAGGCGGTGACGGTCAGTTCAAAACATTCACGCACGGTGGCCGGGCAGAGCACGATGGCCGGGTGGTCGCCGTGAGTCCCCCAGCGGGCCTGTTGCACGTCGCCCTGGGCCACGTTGGTCGGCAGGCCGGTGGAAGGTCCGGCCCGCATGACGTTGGCGATCACCGCGGGTATCTCGGCGATGCAGGCATACCCCAGGTTCTCCTGCATGAGGGAAAAACCCGGGCCGCTGGTGGCGGTCATGACCTTCCGGCCGGCCAGGGAGGCGCCCAGGCAGGCCCCCAGGGAGGCAATCTCATCTTCCATCTGAATGAAAGGATGTCCCCGGACGGGCAGTTCGCGACTCATGATCTCGGTAATCTCGCTGGCCGGCGTTATGGGATAACCCGCGAAAAAATTACAGCCCGCCGCCAGGGCCCCCCGGGCCATGGCCTCGTTGCCTTGCAGGAGCAGGGTCTTGTTTCTATTCATCGTCCGCTTCTCCCGCGCGGGGGGCCAGACGCTCCGGGCTCCGGGTGGGCCGTTCCGCCGGTACCGGCTTTCTGGCAAGCTCCTCCCCCGGCCCGGCCTCCCCCTCGCCTACACTGATGGCCAGGTCCGGGCAAAGCAACTCGCACAGCCCGCAGCGGGTGCACCGCCCTTCGTCGGCCAGGTGGGGATAGCCCCAATCGTCGGTATCCAGGGCCCGGCGGGGGCAGAAAGCCACGCAGTTTCCGCACCGTTTGCACCAGGAGTGATAGAAGCTGATGTCTTTCCCGTCCGGAACGGGTCCGGATTCTTTCGTTTTTTTCAAGTCCCAGGCTCCTCGGCTTCGTATAGCAGAATTATCCCCCGGTTGCCGGAGTCGTCATCAGGATGGAAATGGCCCCCACAAAACGTGTAGGGGCGCCCCCCTGTGGTCGCCCGGAGATGGCGGACCGGTGCCCCGGCGCGATTATGATAACCCCATCGTCGAAAAAATTATAGTACCAATTTTTCCTGTATTAATAGCATTTTTTGGCCGAAATCCCCCTTTAAAAAAGGACCCTCCCTCCCCTTCCCCGGACCGGTGCCGGCCTTTTCGGAAACCAATTGATTTTAAAGGATTTTTTTTGGCATCCCGCCGGCTGCGGACCCAGGGCTTTGGCCCGGAAGTTGCTAATTACCTTTTTAGAAAATGGGAGTAAATGCCGAAAAACCGGAAAGGTGATTATTTTCTTTAGGAAAACGAATATGTCTTTAACCTGGCAAAAAATCATTCTATTGGCAGCGGCTTTGTTGATCGGCCACGGCGGCCCGGTCTGCGGAGCCGAAAGGCCGGCGACTTATTGGACCTCCGGCGGTCATGTTCTGGGTTTTTATCCCGAGCGCCTGGTAATGGCGGCTCGAGACCATGCCGTCACGATCGACTTTGCCGGCGCCCGGCCGGTAACCCCGACCCTGGAAAAGGCCTCACCGCTGGAAGCTTCCCAGCCTGATCCTAAAGTGCTTTATTCCTCCTTGTGGCGGAATATCGACCTGGTCTATGAAAGAGCCGCTCAGGGCGTCATCAAGAGCACCTATATGGTCAACCCCGGCGGTGATCCCGCGTCCATCCGCCTCCGTTACAACCAACCGGTCCACGTCAATCACCGGGGGGAACTGGTCGTCCGTTACGAAAACGGAGAATTCAGAGAAGCGCCGCCCGTAGCCTGGGAAGAAGCAAAGGGCGTCGCCAAATCCGTAACCGTTTCCTACCGGCAGTTGAGCGATCGGGAAATCGGTTTTTCGGTTTCGGGCTGGAAAGGGGCCAACCGGCTGGTCATCGATCCGGTCGGCACCTGGAATACCTTCCTGGGGACTTCCCACACGGATTTCGCCAACGGGATCGTTGTGGGCGAGAACGGAAACGTATATATTACCGGAACCAGCGAATATGACTGGGGGGGGCACGTGGTGAACCCGTTCCCCGGCTCAGACAATAAAAACGCCTTTGTCGCCAAATTGGATGGGACGTCAGGGACCCAAATCTGGAACACCTTCCTGGGATCGGGTGGAGAGAACGAAGAGGATTACGGAAATGGGATCGCCCTGGACGGCAGTGGAAATATCTATATAACCGGTACTAGCTTTCACAACTGGGGGATGAATCCGACTCGCGGTTTTAGCGGTCCGAACGGGGAAGGTATGGATGCCTTCGTGGCCAAGCTGTCCGCGGAAACGGGTGAACTGTTGAAACATACCTTTCTGGGGTCCACCAACGGACAGGATTTCGGAAAAAAGATCGCTGTAAGGAATGGAAAAGTCTTCGTGGTGGGGACCGGCGACGGGTCCTGGCAGAACGCCCCCGAACCGAAACAAAGTTACGGTGGTTTTAACGATGCTTTTGTGGCCCGGTTGAACGCTCAGGATTTGAGTCTGGATTGGTATACCTTCCTGGGAGCTTACGGGGAAGGGAATTGGGATGAGGGTGAGGATCTGGCAGTGGCGGACTCGGGGAATACCTACGTGGTCGGGACCAGCAAGAACACCTGGGGCGGCGCCAAAGTGGTTCGGCCCCACTCCGTAGGAACGGATGCCTTTCTATCCAAACTTGACGCCGGGGGGGTTCTAGTCTGGAATACTTTTCTGGGTTCCGGCAGTCAATATTCCGGAAGAGGTATCGCGGTGGACGGCAGCGAAGAATACTGTTATGTCATAGGAGACGGCCATGGGGGCTGGACCGAGGACCCGGTGCATCCTTACTCGTATAATGGTGATGTTTTTGTAGCCAAACTGGCCGCTTTGGGTGGAGACCTGCAATGGCATACCTTTCTAGGCTCGGGGGATGAGGTTGATGGCTATGACTACGGCACAGCCCTCGCCTTGGACGGCAATGGTGAAATCCTGGTAACCGGGTACAGCCTCGCCGACTGGGGCGATCCCATACGGCCCTTTACCTCGGGGACCACCGACGCCTTTGCCGCCAAACTGAAGAATACGGGGGAGCGCCTCTGGAATACCTTCCTTGGCGGAGCAGGAAATGACTTAGGGCAAAGCATTGCGGTGGACGTTAATAAAACCGTCTATATCACCGGAAAGAGTACTGCTAACTGGCTCTGGGGGAGCTTACCACCGATAGAATCTTATCATGGTCAGGGTCTTGATGATACCTTTGTCATCAAACTGGCCTACCGGACTATTTCCGGAAAGGTCACCATCGGCGGCTACCCGCAAAGTGGAGTAACCGTTACGATTACCGACGGGACCGCTGCCGCAACCGACAGCAATGGGAACTATCAGTTTGTAGTTGAAGATGGTTGGGACGGGACGATAACCCCGAATCTGGGAGATTACGTTTTTAATCCTCCTTTCAAAACTTATCAGGATATCTTCAGGGATGAGGTCCAGGATTTCTCCGCCGCGATCATTATGCTAGCCATCGAGGGACGTATCATTGATGATGAACTTGGAACACCTGCCTCGGGGGTTGAGGTCACGGCCAGCAACGGCATCTCCACGGTTACGGATAATGAAGGAAAATACCGGATTTATCAACCCACCAATTGGTCCGGGACCATAACCCCCTCTAAGGCGGGGTACGAAAACGGTTTCACCCCACAGAATAGAACCTATTCCAATTTACAGCTCAATACTTATACCGAGCATTATAACGCCACCTGGAAAGTTTATATTTCCGGACAAGTTAAAACCCGGGCCGACAATCCCTTCAATAACGTTGTCGTCCTCGACGGCATGCCCCGGCACCCGATCACCGATCAACCCCAGAACACCGATGCCAGCGGCGCGTACCGCTCCCGGGTCAGGTCGGGTTGGAACGGCACCGTAACCCCTGTTTATGACCATACTTTGTTTACCGAAGATCTCGCGGGGACGGGAGCGCGTTCGCGCACGTACACGAGCGTTACCAGCGAGCTGGCAGGTCACGATTATTGGGGGGATAAGGCCTGGTATATAAGAGGCCAAATTTGGGAGGGAACGACGGACGTGCCCGAGGTTATTTTAACAGCTAGCAACAACGGCGGATCGACGGCCTCAATTAACGGCAGTTACACCTTGGCCGTAAAAGAAGGCTGGTCCGGAAGGGTGACCCCCGGAAAGCCGGGCTATATCTTTGTCAATCCTTATACCGACTACACCAATGTAATAAACGACCTGGAAGGCCAGGATTATCAAGCTGAATGGCAGGTTAATGTTTCCGGTTACGTCAAAACGAAAACCGGCCAAGGCCTCCCCAATGTCTTGATGTCCGGTCTCCCCGGAAATCCCCTGACCCGATCCGACCCGGGGTTTGAAGGGTACTATATGGCCAAGGTTAGCAATAACTGGTCCGGAAAAGTGACACCGATCTTGACCGGTTATATCCTTGGCCCCCCGGATTCATCAACCTACGATAACCTGAACCAACCGGCGACTCAAGATTATACCGCTTACCCGGCTGTTCAGGTCTCCGGCCTGGTCCGGGAAGGTGATGGAACCGCCGTACCGGGAGTGACCCTCATCGTCACTACCAGCGATCCCCCTTTCACCACGACCACCGACGGCACCGGCCGGTACCAGTTTATGGTGAAAAAAGGAGAAACCCCGGTAACCGTAGAACCCTTCCAAAACGGTTACACATTTAATCTGCCGACTCATAACTATACTTCAGTAGAAAACAATTTGGACAATGAGCACTTTACCGCCCTTTGGATGATCTACCTTAACGGGAAAATTGAAAAAAGCAGCGGCGGCGGCTTGGGTGGAGTTCGTCTCACCGGTTTACCCGGAAATCCGCAAACCGACGCCTCCGGCAACTACCGCGTCCGGTTGAGTTATGACTGGTCCGGGACGGTCGCACCGGCCCTGCTCGGCTATCGCTTCGAGCCGAACTCGTCGAGTTACAGCCTCGTGGACACCGAGTTAACCGGTCAAAATTACACGGCTATTTCTGTACCAATTCACACCATCTCCGGACGGATTAAAGGAAATGGCTCGGCACTGGCCGGCGTAACCTTAAACGCCAGTTCCAGTGAAACCACGGTAACCGACGGCAGCGGCAATTTTCAATTGGCTTTCAATGAAGGCTGGTCCGGCACGGTAACGCCAATTGCCAACGGCTACGCCTTTTCACCCTCCAGCCGGACCTATACTAATCTTGTTTCCGATTTCGTGGCCCAGGATTTCATTTCCGGATCTATTGTCTATCTGCCTTTGATCGTGAAGCCTTAGTCCGGGAATAAAACCTGTTGCTGGTTACTGGTTTAAAAAACGTCCGGTCCGTTAAGAATTAACAATTATGAATTGATTATCGATTATTAGCCTTAAACCTTGTCAGGCCCTTTATTTTCATGCTTCGCGGGTGTGACGCCGCAGGCGTTACATGAGGGTTTAGTACGCAATAGCTGGCCAAGCTCACCCGGGCACAGACCGAGTCGGTCTCAACCTTGGGCCTTACTCCTCAGGCATTTTCAGGCTTCGTGGGTGTCCGTGCCGAGCAGGGGTGTTTATTATGGAACCGTGGCGGGTAGTGGGAGTTGTTCGCGGCCGGTGAAGGCGGGGCAATGGAGATAGATCCCGGCTAAGCCCGAGCCGGATTTTAATCGGTTGGGTTATTCCAGGATATCCAGGATCCTCCCGATGGTTTCTTCTTCCCTTTTCAGGGTATCGACGTTGGCCAGATAAGCCCGCTTGGTTACCAGGAGATCGACCGTCTCCTCCTCCAGCGTGACATTGGATGATTCCCGGCTTTCCAGGCTGCCATCTTCCGCCGGGAGAGGGAAGCCCGGCGTGTCCAGCTTACTGATCGTGACCGTGACGCCGGCCGGGTGATTGTCATGCAGGTGGGCCCGGCTTTTTTTGAATCCGTCGCTATTGATATTGGCCACATTGTTGGCCGCCACCCCGAACTTGATTCCCAGGGCGCCCAGGGCCGATAAGGCGGAGTTGAAAGCGATGCTCAAGTGGGGCCTCCTTACTACAAATAATTAATATGCCTATTGACTTAACTCATAAAATTACCACTAGGCTCCACCTCCCTCGATCCCGCGCTGCCGCGGGACAGGCTCCGGGGGTTGGGGGGTGGGTGAATTCCCGCATCGTCGATGAATTCGGCTTCACCCCCACCCTAACCCTCTCACGCCTGAGGCGTGATCAAGGGGGAGGGAACCCTAGGCTTGGCCTTATTCCCAAATGGTTTCTACCTCAGGGACCAGCTAAACGTATTTTGAGCTAAGTCAATAAGCATAATAATTAATTATTAATTTTTGTTTATTTTTCATCGTTCCCACGCCGGAACAGGAAAACGATAAGCGGTTGGCCTCAGCTTTATTATCGGCAGATTCCCGTTTTTCTTGAACGGTTATATCGGGGCGGGAAATACCAGGTGCCCCCGTGCGGGATCAGGGGGGCTTCCTATTCGGTCAAGCCGGCGGCCCGGATCGCTTCCTCCGGGTTCAGATGATGGGTCTTCATAAACCAGCGGGGCTCGTAAAGTCCCACCGGCAGCAAGGCGGCATCGATGGGACCGAACTTCTTGCCGAATTCCCTGTAGCCCCGGAAATAGCCGGAGTCCGCGCCGAAATAGACCTTGCGGCCCTGGCCTTCGATCAGCCAGGACCCCCAGAGCCGCCGGTTGGTGTCCAGAAGGGTCCGTTTGGTCCAATGTTGCGCGGGCAGCAAACGATACGTGATCCCCCGATGGGCGTAGGATTCGAACCAGTCCAGTTCGATGACCCGGGCCCCGGGGACCACGCCCTGAAACCAATCCTTGTATCCCAGGGGGGTCAAGTACAAAGGTTTATTCCCCAGGCGGATGATGCTGGCCTGGTCCAGGTGATCGTAATGGCTGTGGGAGATGAGGACGACCTGGAATTCGGGGAGCCCGGCCAAGGGGATCGGGAAAGACGCGTGTCTTTTGATGAAGAGCGCGATGGTCTCGGAAAAGACCGGGTCGGTGATTACATTTTGCTGCGCCAGGCGGATCCAGAGGGTGGCATGCCCCAGGTAGGTGATGGAGTCTCCCTGATTTTCAATTTCCTGAACCTTGGTGGGGATGACCGTGAAACGGGGGCGCACTTTTTTTTCTTCGGCATAGGGATTATTCGAAAACTTCCACCTCAAAAATCGGAGCAGACCGCCCGGTTCCTCCTCGGCCAGCCAGGGGTTGATGAAACCACCGGGGTTTCCCCGGTGATGGGCCTTTTTTTTCGCCAGGTCCTCCAGGTCGATTTCCCCGGAAACATCTTGAAGAAAAACCAGCCCGGGCATGGACAGGAGGCTCAGCAAAACCATAAATTTTATAAATAAGCCCTTGATCAAACGGCTGCTCCGCTCCCTTGCAAAATAAATCTTTCTCTTCATTTTAAGAACCTGGTATAAAATTGCAAGCTCCGGATAGGGAGCCTAGCCCCTGACCAAGGACGACCGGACATGATCCCTTATTCCAATCACGAACCGCTGGAGGTGGTGGACGAAGACAACCGGGTGATCGGCGTCAAAAAACGATCCGAAATTCACCGGGAACACTTGCGCCATCGCTCGGTGCATATGTTTATTTTTAACGCCCGGGGAGACCTATATCTCCAAAAAAGATCCCCCGGCAAAGACCAGTATCCGGAACATTGGGATTCTTCAGCGGCCGGACACCCGAATCCCGGGGAAACGTCGTCGGAGGCCGCGCACCGGGAATTGGACGAGGAACTGGGCATCGCTACCGAGCTGACTGCCGTCTATCGCCATCCGGCCTGCCCGGAGACCGGTTGGGAGTTCGTCACCCTCTTTACCGGATCTTTCGACGGACCCCTGCACCTGAATCTGGAGGAAGCCACGGAGGGGAGGTACTTTACCCCCGCGGAAGTGGAGGCCCTGCTGATCGATCCGACCCGAAAAGTCGCTCCCGGTTTCCGTTTACTGTACCGATCCTACCAACGGAATCAGCGGATATAGAGATCGGCCGTTTTCCTCAATTCCGGGCTTTCCAGCACATGAAAGAAGCGGATCCGGGTCAACAGGACCGGCGAGAACTGTCCCAGGGGCAGATAGACGATCTTTTTCCCCTGACTGGAGGCCAAGGTCCGGCAGAAGGAACGGGGCGGCCGGGAAGCAACATAGGCCACCAACTGCTCTTCGCTGTAATCGATGCCGGCCAGGAGCAGTCGCTCCGCCTTGGACCGGGCCGGATCAAAGAAGCGGTCTTTCCAGATGTCCGCCATCCGTAAAGGGGGATAGCTCAAGACAAAACCCCCGTACTCGCAGCGGGAAATGCCGGGACCGACCACCTCCTCCCCGGCGGGCGTGGCGTAAAAGGCCATGTCCGATTCCTGATCGTGTTCCCCCAGCCAGGTTATTTTCCAGGGAAAACGCGGCGGCCGGCCGGAAACCGGCTCGTCCTCGTCGAAAACAAAGACCACGGAACCAACCCGGCCGCGGACGGCCCTTTCCTCCCGGACGTATATTTTATCCTCGACCAGGTGGCGCAGCGTTTCCTTGACGTCCAGGCCGTCCAGCAGGGAGGCGGTAAAGGGGAGCAGACGGATCTGCTCCTGGGACAAGGCCCCCCGGGCCTTTTTCTTCAGATAATCACCGAAACCTTCCACCCGAATATCTTCCGGCGGGTAGGAGCAGATATAGTCGCCCCGCCACCTTTTTTTGAACTCCTCCCGTTCGGCGGGAGTAGTCCTTCTCTTGGCCGGCACCGGGACCAGCCGCCGGCGAAAAGAACGGAACCGCCGGTAAAACTGGATTTTCTTCTGGTTGATTCGTAAATCCCGGGCCGTTACCTCGATTTCCGGAAGGGGGCCGGTCGTTTCCTGATAGGGGTAATGGGACCCCAGATCCCAGACCTCATAGGCAAAGTTGTCATTGACCGCGCCGCGCGCGGCCACCAGCAGCTGGTAAAAATCCGGGGTCAGGGTCCCCTGGATAAAGGCGTAATTGCGGGCGAATTTTTTCAGCACCGCCAGGGCCGGCTCCTGGACCTGCTCCCGGCTGTTCTGCTGCTGACGCCGGACGGCCTCCTCCAGCAGCTCGTCCCGGATCGCCAACCGGTTTAAATTCCAAAAGGCGGCCCAATTCCGGTTCTCCCGGGCCCGGGACCGTTCTTCTTCATACCGGCGCTGCAGGAAAGGCATTTCGGATAAGATCTCCCGGCTGGAGCTTTCCTGCAGTCGGCCCAGGAGGACTCCGGCCCGTTGCCGCCGGCCGAAGGGCAGGGCCGGCTCTTCGCTCAGGAGCCTGATTATTCCCGGGAAATGGGCCAGACCGCAGACCACCAGGACCCGTTCGAAACGGCGGCCCAACTCCAGGGCCTGATGGGCCATGGTCCGTTCCCGGAGCAGGTCTTCAGCGGAGGGGACCTCCCCCCCCCGTTCGGTCAGGAAGGCCCGGCAATAGGCCTCATAACCGACCTGGGTAACGGCAAAGGGATCCGGTAGGGGTTCCCGGTAGGCGGGATACCCTTCCGTATCCCGGTCGATAAAAAAAACCGGGATCGTTTCTTCCCTGCCCAGCCGCAGGGCCTCTATGATTCCATCCACCGGTTCGATGACTAGGTAGATATGGCGGCCGTTTTTTTCCTGGTAAACCACGGCGGACAGAAAAGGCAGACGCCCCACCGCCCCCGTTATTTTTTCCTGCAGGGTCGGCGGCAGTTCCACCGCCAGGGCCGTGGGCCGAATTTGCTGAATGCGCCGGTGGACCTCCAAGGCGAATTCCAGGCGGTTATGGAGAATGGGCAGGAGGTGGATATTCTTGAAAACAAATGGATCGGTGGGGTTGTTCTGGGCCATGACTATCGTCAATAATTAACAATTAGTTATTAATTATTGTTTTTTCATGAGAAATACCTGAGCGCTTTATCCCCCAGGATCATCTCGATCGCCAGGCGCAGGGCCCGGCCCGGCCGCTCCTCGCGGGGTGCTCCGCTTAAGAGCCGGTTGTTTTCCAGCACCTTCAGGGAGTAGCGGGCGATGTTGATCCCGTCCCGGACGGTGTACCGTTCGTGGGCCTGATGGGCCAATTGCAGGAAACGCACCACATAATCCAGTATATCCTTGGGGGCGAAGGGCAGGTTGCGCTGCAGAATCAGGCGTTCTTCATCAGGTTCCGGGAAGTCGATGAAGATCTGAGGCTGCAGGCGGGAATGGATATATTCGGGCAATTCGAAGGTGCTGGCGTCGTCGTTCATGGTGGCGCAAAAACGGAATTCCTTGCGGGCCGGAATTTTCAAGCCCGTTACGATGGACTCCACGTAGCGGCGATTGTCCAGCAAGGGCGCCAGGGAAGCCCAGGATTTCTCGCTCATGCGATTGCCTTCGTCCAGGATCAGGACGCCCCCTTTCAGCATGGCCGTCACCACCGGGCTGGCCATGTAGCGGATCTTCCCCTGTTCGGCGATGACCGGGGTGACGATCAGGTCTTCCGGCCGGGTGTCCATGGTGGCCTGAAAAAAATAGACCTCCCGCTCCAGCCGCTTGGCGGCGGCGTAGGCCAGGGTGGTCTTCCCCACCCCCGGCTTGCCTACGATCCGGGGATTGAGCGGCAGGTCCTTTTCCTCGATCACCAACCAGGCCGCCAGGACCTGATCGATCAGGTCCGAACGCCCCACCCAGTCCAGGGGGAAGACGTCCGGATGGCATAAATGCAGGGTGACTCCTTCGATGATTACGGTTTCCATGAATTTAATTGTACACCCTTAGGGGGATCAGGTCAATCGGACTGCGTTGAACATCCAACATCGAACATCGAATGAACGACACAAAACGTAACGGCGAATCAAACGGCCGGGTAGCGCCTATGGCATGAACAAGCTGCTGGTGTTTTTCGTAGGGTCGGCGTCCCCACCGAACGCCCAACGCCCAATGCCGAACGGCATCTTCGTATTTAATTCGATGTTCGATGTTGGACGTTCGATGTTCGTCTTTTAGTCCCCCGACCGGATCCCCTTGAGGAAATCCTCCAGACTTTTAAAGGGGGCCAGGGCCGGGCAGGAATGGCGGGCCACCTCCCAGTTGGCTTGATCGGTCAGCATGGGTTTGAAGAAAGGCCACTGGCGACAGGGGGTGGGCTTGACGGGATGGATGGTGCATTGGCCGTCGACGGCGAAATGGCAGTATCCGTCTTCTTCCCGGATATGAATGTAGCGGCGACCGTTCCGGGTCCGGCAATATTTTGCTAAAAAAATCTCCCGGTCGACGCTTAAAAAATCCGCGATCCGGTCTATTTCCTCTTCGTTCAGGTAAATTCCGCCTTCGCCTTGGCAGCAGGTGCCGCAGACCTGGCATTCAAAACGGGACATGGCCCTATCAAACAGCGATTTGTTCACCGATCACCCCCCCTTGGCCGCCTGCGCTGGCCGCCCACGAAACATGAAAAATAGATGTCGTAGGGCACAGCCGAAGGCGATAGTGGACCATTCCACAATTCGATGTTGGACGTTCGATGTTGGATGTTGGACGTTCGTCTTTATCTTCGAACTACATCCATTGGCCGTAGCCGAAAATGTTAAAAAAAGGGAAGATGGCTTCCTGAATGGCCCGGACTACCCCCTTCGCCTCCACATTGGCCCGTTGCCAGTTGGGTTCCTGCTCCTGATAATCCTCATCGCGCAGCCACTCCTCGTTAAAGTTCAGGGGCCGGATGAGTTCCTGGAAATCCGGCGGCAGTTTCTCCTGTCCCAACTCCCGGCCCAGCATAATCGACCAGGCCAGAGTCCAGGCCCGGGCCACATTGACCAGATGGTACCCGCCGCCGCCTAAGGCCACCCAGGGTATTTTCAATCCCTTAAAAAACCGTACGGCGTGGCAAAAACTTTTGCTGGTCAAGCTGAGATTGGCCAGGGGATCATTATAAAAAGTATCCACTCCCAGTTGGGTGACGATGACGTCGGGCCTGAAGACCTGGAGCAGCGACGGTACGATCTGGTCGAAGGCCCAACTGAAAATCGCGTCGTCGGTCCAGGGATGCAGGGGTACGTTCACCGAGTAGCCCGTTCCCGGGCCGGCCCCCATTTCACTGACGAATCCCGTACTCGGGAAAAGGGTGCGGCCGTTCTGGTGGAAAGAGATGGTCAACACCTCCCGGCTGTGGTAAAAAGCCTCCTGCACGCCATCCCCGTGATGGGCGTCGATATCGATATAGGCCACCCGCTTGCCCAGTGACCGCAGGTAAAGGATGACCAGGACGGGATCGTTCAGGTAGCAGAAACCCGCAGCGCTGCTTTTATGGGCGTGATGCATCCCTCCGGCCAGATGAAAGGCCACCGGTCCCTGGCCGGAAACCACCCACTCTCCGGCCTGCAACGCGCCACCGGCACAGAACAACCCCCAATCCAACACCCCGGGGAAGGCCGGATTATCCCCCGGGCCGATCCCGTAGGAGGCCAGCTCCTCGCCCTTGGACCCGGAATTGATCTGTTTCAAGATCTGCAGGTAATCCCAGGTATGATAGGTCAGCGCTTCCGCTTCCGTAGCCTGCCGGGTGGTCACCATCCGGGTTTTTCTTTTGGCCAGCAGTCCATATGCCTCCATCAGGGTCACGGTCCACTGGAGGCGTTTGACCTGCAGCGGATGATAGGGGCCGTAATCGAAGCGTTGATATTCATCGGTATAAATCAGCAACGGGGGCATGCTTGTTCCTTAAAAGGGGGCTCGCAGGGTCAGCTGATTTTTTCCAGCAGGATTTTCTTGAAGGATGAAAATTCGTCTTCCCCGATCAGGTCCTGTTTCTTGAGCTTGGTCAGGCGATCAAGGATCTGCAGCGCCTTTTCCTTGAAATCCTGACGCTGGAGATCAAAATCAGGGGGGATTTGTTTCAGCGTGATGCTGAGATCGGCTTCGGAAAACGGCCCCGGCGGTTTCGGGCCCGGACTTTCGGCCTGGTTCAGAAATTCGTCCCAGGCCTTCTGCAGGCCCTCCTTTTCACCCAGGGCCTCCCGGAGGCGCTGCATCAGTCGCCGGTTTTCCCGAATCAGGGAAATCTTTTCGCTGGCATTTTTCACGCCCACTTCCAGCTCTTCCAGCTTAAAGGGCTTGCGGATGTAATCGTAGGCTCCCCCGCGAATAGCCTGGATGGCCGTATCCAGGGAAGCGTATCCGGTAATGATGATCACCTCACATCCCGGATGCAGGGCCTTGGCCTCCTTCAGGACTTTGAGACCATCGGCGCCCGGCAGCATGAGGTCGGCGATGATAACGTCGGCAGGCCGGTCCTTTAAACTCCGGATGGCCTCCAGACCGTTTTTTTGGATAGTAATCTCCCGTTCGGGATTTTGCAGAAAATCCCGGAGCAACGCTCCCAGAATTTCATCGTCCTCGGCGATCAAGATCCGGGTATGTCCTGCTGCCTCCGTCATAAAACGACTACCCCGATTCCCCGAGATGGTTTATTTCAGAATTTATACCATCGCCGCGGGCGGTTGTCAACCGACGGCCTCAACCTCCCTTTTCCTACCAGCAGGAGGAAGGAAGTTTCGGTCTTTTGACTTTTGGTTATTTGAATTTGTTTCGAATTTCGAATTTCGAATTTAAGCTAAAAATTACCCTGGATTCAGCTTGGTCTAGTGGGGCGACCGGGTGGGGGGCGTGTTCGAAACGTTCCCGGTCTTCAACGGAACCCCCCGTAAAACCTGCCGGATTTTTACAGCCAGGGCTTCCGGGGTGAACGGTTTTTCCAGGAAGGCCAGGCCCTCTTCGAGGATGCCATGATGAACGACCATATTATTGGTATATCCCGACATGAACAACACCCGCAAATTGGGCCGTAGCGAGGTGAGTTGCTCGGCCAATTCCCGGCCGTTTACACCCGGCATGACCACGTCGGTCAGCAGCAGGTCGATGGCCTCGGCGTACTGTTCCGCCAGTCGGAAGGCTTCTTCTCCGTTGCCGGCTTCCAGAACGACATAGCCGTTCATTTCCAGAATTTCCCGAATGGGTTTGCGCAGCAGGTCCTCGTCTTCCACCAACAAAATGGTTTCCGAACCGGGCAAAACCTTTCCGGATCCGTAGCCGCCCTCTCGACCCTGAAAACTTTCCTCAACCAGGGGGAAATAGATCTTGAAGGTGGTCCCCTGGTTTACTTCGCTGTAGACCCAGATATACCCCCCGGATTGCCTGACGATACTGTAAACGGTCGACAACCCCAAACCGGGCCGCCTTTGTCGTTCCTTAAAGGTGAAAAACGGTTCAAAAATCTTGGAACGGGTCTCCGGATCCATCCCCCGACCGTTGTCGCTGATCGCCAGCAGGGCATAGGGCCCGGGGGCCATGAGCGGATATCGTCGCGGCGTGGTTTGTCCGATCGCCACAAAGCTGGTTTCGATGATCAGCTTACCTCCCGAGGACATCATGGACTCACGGGCATTGATGGCCAGATTGATGATGATCTGTTCCAGGTGCCCCCGATCCCCCTTGATATTTCCCAGAGTCGGATCGAGGATGGTCACCAGTTCCACATCCTCGCCGAGCAGTCGCCACAAGATCTTTTCGAAATCGATGATAATGGCGTTCAAATCGAGAATTTTGGGCTCCAGCACCTGCTTGCGGCTGAGTTCCAGAAGCTGCTGGGTCAGATCGGCAGCCCGCTGCGCCGCTTTTTTAATCTCCCGGATCTGATTGGACAGGGTTGTTTCCGCTTTCGGCAGGTTCATCAGCATCAGGTCGCTGTACCCCATAATGGCCATCAGCAGGTTATTGAAATCGTGCGCCACCCCCCCGGCCAATCGGCCGATAGCCTCCAGTTTCTGGGTCTCATGGAATTGGTTTTCCAAAAACTTTTGCTCGGTTATATCGATAAAACTTTCGACCAGACATTTTCGTCCCTGCCAAAAAATGGAGGACACCTTCTTCAGGACGGGGACTTTACTGCCGTTCCCGATGACCAGGTCCTGTTCGGTATTGTGGATGGTCTGGCCGAAATCCAGCACCGGGCAACGCCCTTTTTCCAGAACGCACATGAAGCGCTGGCAAAAGGACCCGGTCACCTCGGTCTTGTCGAGCCCGATGAGGTCCAGGGCCGTCTTATTGCATTCCAGGATCCGATAATTGACGGAATCGACGATCAACACCGCGGCGTTGATGGAATCCAGGATGGCCCGCAACTCTTGCTCTGATTTTTCCAATTCCAGGGTCCGGGCGGTGATTTTTTGATTCAGAATTCCCTTTTGCTGTTCCAGGTCCATGGACAGCAGCCGGTTCTGCAGGAGACGGGAGAATTGTTGCACGCCCAGGGCCGATCCGGTGGACACTTCCGGCGGCAGGCCCTCCGGCCGGACCGCCTGCTCTAATAACAGCAGGCCCAACAGTCCGGAGGAGTTGATCAGCGGAAAAAGCAAGAAAGGCGCCTCCCCATCCCGGCCGGCCTGGAAATATCCGTGCGGGCCTGCCTGAACCGAATGAATCGCGGCGGCCACCGCTCCTTGTTCCACCAGTCTTCGAAATTGCGCCTCGGCTTTTTCGGCCGGCATTTCCGGTCGGGAGGCTCCGAAGCGAAACTCGAAGGTTTCCGAATCCAGCCAATACAAAGAGACCGACCGGGTCTCCCCGAGGGCTTGAAAAACCTCCAATCCGTCGGCAATCGTCTGGGCCAGAGGCTCCCCGGCTTCTCGGGAGGTGAAGTATTGCAACAGGGCCTCGAAAAATGCCTCTTCGGGGTCGGACGGTACGGATTTTCGGGTTTCAAACCGGTCCATGAGGTTTCACCTTATCCGGGTCAGGCTAGTGCAGACCCATGATTTCAACCGCCTCTTGAAAATTACTCAGGAGATCGGGCGCAATCCGGGAGAGGGATTGGGGTGGAAGCTGCAGCAAATCCCAGGCCTGGGCATTGGGACGGGGGATAAGCTCGTCCCCTCCGAAGCCCAATTCCAGGGCCCGGACCAGAATATCCGCAATGTGCACCGCCGCTGTCAACAGATCCGGTCCTTCCTCGGTTACCCCGCGGTGGTGGCAGCGAATGGCCTGGCGGATATCCGGGGGCAGGTTCCATTTTTCAACCAACAGGTGGCCGCCCCGGCTGTGATCCATCCCCAAAAACTCCTGTTCCGTTTCGTACAACGACAATTGGCCTTTGTTGGCCTGGTCCAGGGCCCGGTTGAATTCCTTTTCGGCGAATTCAAAAAAGGCCAGCTTGCCGATGTCGTGCAGGACACCGGCCGCAAAACAGTTCTCCGGATTCGGCATCCGACAGGCCTGACCGATCAAGCGGGTAGCGGTTCCTACCGCCACGGAATGGGCCCAAAAATCGACCGGCCGGAAGCTGAAGGCCGTATCCTGTTTGGAGAACAGGTCCATCACCGTGGTGGACAAGACTAGATTACGGACTTCATCGAAACCCAGAACCACCACCGCCCGGGAAATCGTGTCGATCTGACCCGGAAACCCGTACAGGACCGAATTGGCCAAGCGCAGCACCCGGGCGGACGAAGCCTGATCGCAGGAAACGATCCTCGAAACGTCTGCGGCGGTTGAGCAGGGGTCGGCAATCACCTCGGACAGGGCCAGGTAAACCGTGGGCAGCGTGGGGAGATCCCGGATATTGCCGATGATTCTCTCGGTCAGCGTCATGAACGGATAAATTTTCGCAGCACCTGGCGGACAGCCAGTTGTTGAATTTCCTTTTCCAGTAAATTTTCCGGTTCCCAATTCAACCGCCAATTAACTTGGGCAGCGGCCCGAGCCCTCATTTCTGGGTTGGCTTCCTCTTCTTTTTCCATCCGGTGGGAATCTTGATCTTTAATGGTCACTGCCTTACAGCCCCAGGTTTTTAATACCGTTACGTGCCGGGGAAGAAGTTCCGTACCGGGGGGCAGCAGCATCTGACCGAACTGGTTGAATATCGGTTCGGCCAGAACGATACCGGACTCGAAGACCTTCAAATCCTCCAAATTGACGATGTTGCCCATGATGATATCCCTGAACCCTTTTTTAAATTATATTGACCCGGAAAGGATCCGCGAAAAATAATAATACTAGAATGGATTATATTTCTTATCGTCCGGATGGGAAAAAACTTAAAGGTTTTTCCGGGCCCTTATAAAAATATATATAATGTTTTTAGGCAGATAGGTTTTATCAACAGGCCAGGGGCCAGGTTTCTGCCCCGGGATTGTTGATTATACGTGCCTTCAGGATTGATTTAGACTATAATACTCGGAATTATCGGCAGGACAGTTCAGACTCCTGCCAATTCTTTTTGAGGAGTTACCATGGGAATAAAACTGTACGTGGGAAGTCTCCCTTACTCGGTAAACGACCAGACTTTGAAGGAATTATTTGCCCCTTTCGGCACGGTGGACTCGGCCAAGGTCATCATGGATCGCTACTCGGGGCAAAGTAAGGGGTTTGGGTTCGTAGAAATGGCCGACGAGCAGGAAGGTCTGGCCGCCATTGAAAAGCTCAACGGCTCTGAATATGGGGGACGCAACCTGACGGTTTCCAAGGCTCGTCCCCAGGACGCCCGTTCCGGCGGGAAATTCTCGGGTTCTCCGGGCGGAAAAGGGAAAGGTCCCGGTGACCGCGACCGGGGTGGACCCCGGGGCCGCTGGTAAGCCGCGCGACCTCTTTTTTAAGCCCCAAGTAGAGGAAAAAAGGGCGTTTTTAACAGCGCCCGGGCGAAGTTAAACCACAATCGACTTGTGATCAAGTAAAGGATTTTTTTTGGCAAAAGACGACCTGGCAAAAGTAGAAGGTGTTATTACCAAGGCCACCGGCGGGGGGAATTACATTATCACTCTGGAAAGCGGCGCCACGGTAACCGCCAAGTTAAGCGGGGCCATGAAGCGTTATAAGGTGCGGGTATTGCCCGGGGACCGAGTGACGGTGGGTGTTTCCCTTTACGACCCTTCCCACGGACTGATTGTCTATCGGCACAAAGCCTGAACGGGACCTACCAAATCCAAAACACATTGAATTAATTCTGGATCTAGTAGGGACCCGCCCGGGTTTGCGGCTGGAGCCGGCGATGGGATTCGAACCCGCGGCCTGCTGATTACGAATCAGCTGCTCTACCCCTGAGCTACGCCGGCTCACCAGGAACTATTCCATATTTTTCCCCGCTTGTCAAACCTCCGCTGGCCGTTCCCCGAATTAACCTGAATATTTCAGAAAAAAGTTCACCAACTGGTTGGGAATCCTTTAAATCCCCCCCGCCCCCCCATTACAAAGGGGGAAAGAGGTGGATTGGTCCAGCGGAAGATTTCACCTTCCGTGGCTTTTTCCAACTCCATCGAAGTGACCAATTGGTATAGGTTTTATGCTATTTTCCGTGTCCTTTTTAAAAATCGGTTACACCCATGAGTTAAATCAGCTCGGGGAACCCCTGCAATATTATTATTTACAAAAATAAATAAATCTGCTATTAATACCTGTTTATTTTACTAGCTTGATGTTTGAGGAGGGAAAGCCCGTGGCTCGAGTAACCGTTGAAGATTGCCTGGAAAAAGTGGATAACCGCTTTGCCTTGATCCAACTGGCTTTTCAAAGGGTGAAGCAGATGCGGTCGGGGGCGCACCCGTTGGTGCAGTCGAAAAACAAGGAAATCGTGGTTGCCCTGAGGGAAATCGCCGCCGGCAAGGTGACGCTGGAACAGGCCCAACCCGCATTGCCTCCGGGACAGAAACTCCCGCAGATCGATGCCGGTCAAAACTAGCCGCAAAGACGAGCCGCCCACCCTGACCCACCTGGATCCCACCGGCCGGGCCCGCATGGTGGATGTAGGGACGAAAAGGGTAACCCGCCGGGAGGCCTGGGCCGGGGGAACGGTCTATATGAAACCCGAAACATTGGAGCGGGTGCGGGCCAATTCCCTACAGAAAGGCGACGTGTTGGGCGTGGCCAAGGTGGCCGGCATCCTGGCGGCCAAAAAGACCCCGGACTGGATCCCCTTGTGTCACCCGCTCCAACTGACCCAAATCGAGCTTATTTTCCAGGCGGCCGACGACCCGGCCCGGATTGAAATCCAGGCCCAGGTGCAAGCCCGCGACCGCACCGGAGTGGAAATGGAGGCCCTGACCGCCGTTGCCGCCGCCGCCCTGACGATTTACGACATGTGCAAGGCGGTGGACCGGGGCCTGATTATCGGACCCATCGGCTTGCTGCGTAAAAAGGGCGGAAAGAGCGGCTCTTACCACCGAAAAAAACTCCCGGTAATCCGCCCTTAAGGATTTGGATCCAAGGAGAACCCTTTATGAACGCCAAAAAAATGAATCAGTTCAGAAAACTGCTGAACGAGCAATTAAAAACCTTGATTCAGGACGCCCAGAAGACGGTGACCGGCATGACCGACGGCAAGGAAAATTTTCCGGACCCTACGGACCGGGCCACCCTGGAATCCGACCGGAACTTCATGCTCCGTATCCGGGGTCGGGAGCGCAAGCTCATCCTGAAGATCGAAGAGGCCCTGGAACGGATCGAAACCGGTAGTTTCGGGATCTGCGAGTCCTGCGGCGAGGAAATCGGCGAGGAGCGGTTGAAAGCCCGGCCGGTGACCACCCTCTGTATCGATTGCAAAAAAAAGGAGGAAGCCCTGGAAAAAGCCCGTGGGGAATAGCGGTCGCGCCCGAGCGGCCCTGGGCCGATCCCATCTTCATCCCAGCAGTCCCGAGGCCTTTGCCCCATGTTCAATAAACGCATCCAGGTATTTCGCTCCTTTTTATTTCTGAACGACCTCCTGGTCCTCACGCCCTGCTGGTTCGGCGCGTTTTACCTGCGTTTTTACGCACCGCTCATCCCCGTCACCAAGGGGATTCCGCCCCTCTCCGAATACCTGGTCCTCTTTCCCTTTGTCCTGCTGATCTGGGCCGGTACTTTTTACTTGAACGGCATTTACTCCCGCTTCTTCAACCGGACCCAGGAAGGGGTCGCCCTGTTCAAAGCCACCCTGGTGAGCCTGATGATCCTGGTCTTCGTCACCTTTTTCTTCAAACGGACCGATTATTCCCGGCTGGTCTTTCTCTATTTCGGCCTCTTGAGTTACCTGTCCCTGACCTTGACCCGGCTCTTCTTGAAAAAATATTATATCGCCCTGCAGCGCCGTTATTTCGCCCTGGAACGGGTCCTGATCGTGGGCGCCCGGGAGTTGGCCCAACACGTGGCCCGGACCATCGTTGATCATCCGGAACTAGGACTCACCGTGACCGGCTTTCTTACCCGCAACCCCCAGAAGGTGGGCACCCGGATCCAAGGGTTGGAAGTCCAGGGCTTGTATGAAGACCTCGACCGGATCATTCGCGAACAGCAGATCAACCTGGTTATTTTCGCCATGCCCCTGACCGTCCAGCAAAAACTGGAGGACCTGCTGAATTTAATTCGGGACGAACTGGTGGACATCAAGATCGTACCCGACTTGTACCGCCTGATCACCCTGCGCGGCGGCCTGGAGGAATTCGAAGGGCTCCCCTTTATCAACCTGCGGGAGTCCCCCCTGGTGGGTTGGAACCGGTTTTTGAAAGGGGCGGCCGACACGCTGCTGGCCGCCGCCTGCCTGATCATCCTGGCGCCGGTGCTGGCCCTCATCGCCCTGGCCATCAAACTGACCTCGCCCGGACCGGTGATTTTCCGCCAGACCCGCATGGGGCTGGACGGCCGGGTATTTGAAATGTGGAAATTCCGGTCCATGGTGGTCAACGCCGAAGAACAGACCGGCCCGGTCTGGGCCCGGAAGGAAGACCCCCGCCGGACCCCCGTCGGCCGTTTTCTCCGCCGTTTCAGCCTGGACGAACTGCCGCAACTGGTCAACGTCCTCAAGGGCGAGATGAGCCTGGTCGGTCCACGCCCGGAACGGCCCGAACTGATCCACAGTTTCAAGGACAAGATCCCCCATTACATGCTGCGCCATAAGATGAAGGCCGGCATGACCGGTTGGGCCCAGGTCAACGGCTGGCGGGGGAACACTTCGCTCGAAAAGCGGATCGAATGCGATCTGTATTATATTGAAAATTGGTCCCTGCTGTTTGACCTCAAAATATTGATCAAGACCCTTTGGAAGGGGTTTTTCAGCCGGGAAGCCTGCTGACCGCCATGTCATCCACCATCGGCCCTCATTTTCAGGAATTGTACCGTTACCGGGGATTGGTATCCAGCCTGGTCCTGCGCGAATTAAAGGCCCGTTACCGGGGCTCCGTCCTGGGATTTCTCTGGACCTTTCTGAATCCCCTGATGCTGCTGGCGGTCTACGCCCTGGTCTTCAGCGTTTACTTCCGCATTCAAATGGAGCATTACGCCGGCTTTATGTTCACCGGCCTGCTGCCCTGGATCTGGTTTTCCTCTTCCCTGTTGGAAGGAACCACGGCCATCGCCTCGGGCGGCAGCCTGATCACCAAAGTGCTCTTCCCGGGGCAGATCCTCCCCTTGGTCAAGGTCGGGGCCAATCTCCTGAACTATCTATTGAGTCTGCCCGTCCTCCTGATTTTTCTGACCGCCATGGGCCTTAGTCCCGGTTCAGCCCTGGTCTGGCTGCCGCTGGTCGTGGCCGTCCACCTGATCTTTATCGCCGGCCTGTCGCTGGCACTGGCCACCTTGAACGTCTTTCTGCGCGACATCCAGCACATCCTTTCCAACCTGGTGACGCTCTGGTTTTTCCTGACCCCCATTCTGTATCCCCTGGCCCAGGTGCCGCAGGCCTTCCGCCGCTGGGTCCTTTTAAATCCGGCCACCCTGATCACCCTGAGTTACCAGGACATTTTCTTTTATCGGCGGAGCCCGGACCTGCTGTACTTAGGCACCTTTTTTATCCTGGCCCTCGTCGTCCTGGGTCTGGGGATCACCCTGTTCGAACATTACAAGGAAACCCTGGCGGAAAAGATCTGAACCATGGCCACCTCAGCGATCAGTCTGCACGACGTCTCCAAATCCTTCAAGAAGCTCCTGTTGCGCGGGAACCATACCACGATCAAGACCTGGCTGTTGAAGCCCATGTCCCTGCTGGCCAAATCCCACGGCGAACGGATCGAAGTCTTTTCCCATCTCGACCTGGAAGTCCCCCGGGGGATCAGCCTGGGAGTGATCGGCCGCAACGGCTCGGGCAAGAGCACCCTGCTCAAGCTGCTGGCCGGCATCTACAAACCCGACACGGGGACCATCCGGCTGGACGGACGGGTCGCCTCCCTGATCGAGCTGGGCGCCGGTTTTCATCCGGAGTTCACCGGCCGGGAAAATGTCTTTATCAACGGGGCCGTACTGGGGCTGAGCCGGAAGGAGATCGAAGCCCGCTTCAACCGAATCGTCCGCTTCGCCGAATTGGAATCCTTCATCGACGCCCCGGTCCGCACCTATTCCTCGGGCATGTATGTCCGTCTGGGCTTTTCCGTAGCCGTCAACGTGGACCCTGATATCCTGCTGGTCGACGAAGTCCTGGCCGTGGGGGACGAATCCTTTTCCCATAAGTGCCTCGACCAGATGATCGCCTTCAAGAAGGCCGGAAAAACCATCGTCCTGGTCACCCACGATCTGCCGACCGTGGAACGGTTCTGCGAACAGGCCGTCTGGCTGGACGGCGGCTGTCTCCAGGCCCAGGGTCCTCCCCGGCAGGTCGTCGATGCCTACCGCCAGGAAGTAGCCCGCCGGGAAGAGGCCCGTTTTCTGGACGAACAGGCGGCCGAGGGCGGAACCTGCCCCACCCCGACCGGCTTCCTTTCCAAAAACCGCTGGGGCAACGGGGACCTGGAAATTACTCGGGTCCGGATCCTCGATGACCGGGACCAGGAACGGCATGTCTTTCAGGACGGGGAAAATATTCGGATCGAGATGGAATACGCGGTGCATCAGGCCACCCGCGACGTCGTCTTCGGCGTGGGGATATTCAACGGCGACGGGATCTGCTGCTACGGCACCAATACCGAGGTGGACGGGGTGACCCTGCCCGATCTCGGGGTCCGGGGCCGGATCGGGTTCAAGCTCGAAGGGCCGCCGCTGATCGAAGGGACCTACTTTTTGGATCTGGCCGTCCATGCCCGGGACGGCCATGCCTACGATTACCAGAGCCGCTGCTTTTCCTTTGCCGTCCGGTCCCCCCGCCAGGAAAACGGCATCTGCCGGCTCCCCCATCGCTGGCTTACGCCATAACCTCCTGGAGAAAACTGGAAAACCATGGAACCCAACACGCCGCCCACCCCGTCCGTAGATGTAGAGCAGATCATGGCCGACATCCGCCGCCGCCTTGCCGCTAAAAAAGAGAGCGGCGAATATAGCGCCGACGAACTGGAACGGATCGACCGGTATGTGCTGCAGATCGAGGCCGAGGGCTACAATACCCCCGAAGAAGACATCCGCCACCATCTGGCCCTATTGAACTACCAGTTCGACACGCTACGGCCGCCGGAACTGGCCTCCCACCGGAAACGTTTGGGCAGCCTCATCACCGGACTTAAAAAGGCCCTCCGGCGGATCACCGAGCCCTATGCCCAGATGTTGCTGAAACGCCAGGTGGAGTTCAACGCCGAAACGGTTAGACTGCTGAATCAACTCGTGGCGGATTACCGCTTCCGGGTGACCGCCCTGGAACAACAACTGGCCCGGCAACCCGAGGAGGAACGGGCCCGCCAGGAGCGCTGGGCGGAGTTCGCAGGCCGGATTGCCGATCTGACCCAGGAAACCCGCGCCCAGAAAATCGCCGTCGAGGAACTCCTGTCCGGGCGGACGGCCCGAACCGTCGCTGAGGCTCCCTCCGGCCCGGAAGCCGGCGCAGACCGCCTGCGGGCCTTTGAGTACCTGCTTTTTGAAAACCGCCACCGGGGTGCCGAAACGGAGATCCAGTCCCGACAGCGGACTTATCTTGCCCACTTTCAACAGGCCGGTTCCGTGCTCGATATCGGCTGCGGTCGGGGGGAATTTCTGGAACTGCTGCAAGGGGCTGGTATTCCGGCCCGGGGCGTGGAACTGAACCCGGAGATGGTCGACCGGGCGCGGGGCAAAGGGCTGGACGTCGTTCAGGGCGACGGCCTGGAGTTCCTGAGGAACCTCGCCGACGGGGAACTGGGCGGGATTTTCCTGTCCCAGGTCATCGAGCATCTGGGTCCGAAAATCCTGCGGGAGCTGGTCCGGACCGCCTTTCTCAAGCTGGCCCCCGACGGGGTCCTGCTGGCCGAAACGGTCAACCCCCAATGCCTGACCACTTTCAGCGGCGCTTTTTACGTGGACCTCTCCCACCAGAACCCGATTCACCCGGAAGCGGCCCGCTTCCTCTGGGAAATGGTCGGCTTTCGCCGGGTGAACATCCTCTACGTCTCTCCCTATCCCGAGGAGATGCGCCTCAAGGAAATGGTCCGAAGGGACGACGAGTCCTACGCAGATGAGATCGTCCGGGTGCTGAACGAAGACGTCCGGCAGTTGAACGACCTGCTGTACGGGTACCAGGATTATGCAGTGGTTGGGTACAAATAAATTCGAAATTCGAAGCACGAAATCCGAAACAAAAATCAATGTCCGAAAATCCAATGATCAAAACAAAAACGTTTCGAATTTGGCCGAATCGTTTTTCTACTTTTGGTGACTCGCCATGAGGATCGCCTTCATTTGCCCCTGGTACGGCAAGGACATCCCCGGCGGGGCCGAGGCCGAATGTCGTCGAACGGTGGAGAATCTCCGGCAGCGCGGCGTCGACGTGGAGGTCTGGACCACCTGCGTCCGGGACTTCGAAGGCGACTGGTCTTTGAACCACTACCGGCCCGGCGATTACCGGGTAGAGGGGGTCCCGGTCAAGCGTTTTGCCGTGACCCGGCGCAATGCCGAATTATTCGGAGGCCTGAACGAGCGGATCATGAAGCAGGAGCCCCTCGGCCGGGACGAAGAAAAGCTTTTTTTCGAACACATGATCAACAGCCCCGGCCTCTATCAGCACCTCCGGCGCCACGGTTCCGACTACCTGCTGGTCTTTATCCCCTATCTGTTCAGCACCAGCTATTTCGGGGCCCGGATCCATCCGGAGCGGTCCTTTATCATTCCCTGTCTCCACGACGAGGGCTATGCCCGCCTGTCCCTCTTGCAGGAAGGGTACCAGCGGGTCCGGGGACATATCTTTCACACCGGGGCTGAAATGGCGCTGGGGCAGGAACGGTTCCGGCTGAAGCCGGAGCAGTGTTTCTTATTCGGCGAGGGGATCGATACGGACCTCACGCCGGACCCCGAGCGGTTCCGCCGGAAATACGCCTTGACCGATCCTTACCTGCTGTACGCCGGACGGCGGGACGCGGGCAAGAATACGCCCCTGCTGATGAACTATTTCGCTCTGTTCAAGAAACGGTTTCCTTCCCCGCTCCGGCTGGTCCTGATCGGCAATCTCCCGGTCCGCATCCCCCTGGAGCGGCGCGAGGATATCCTTGATTTCGGCTTCGTTCCCCGTCCGGACAAGATCGACGCCTACGGCGGTGCGGCCCTCTTCTGCCAGCCGTCGGTGATGGAGAGTTTTTCCATCGTGATCATGGAGGCCTGGCTGTGCGGGTCCCCGGTACTGGTCAACGCCCACTGTCCGGTCACGGTGGAACATTGCCTCCGCAGTCAGGGTGGATTGTTTTTTGACGACTATCTGGAGTTTGAGGGCTGCCTGCGGGAGATCCTCGACCGGCCGGACCTGGGCCGGACGCTGGCGGCCAACGGACGGCAATATGTGTTGGATCATTTTCACTGGGACCGGGTGTGCGAAAAATTCAGCGGGCTTTTTCGGCAGACCTGGGAGGAGCTGGGCGAGGCCCGGCCTAGGGGGCAGGAGACGGCTATGATGGCACCACCAAAACCAACGGCCCTGCACCAGATCCTTCCCGATTTCAGCTACGGCGACGCCATCGGCAACGACGTGCTGGGCATTCAGCGGGTGCTCAAGTCCTGGGGACTCGATTCGGAAATCTACGCCCAGCATGTGCATCCCAAGCTGGCCGGCGCGGCCCGGCCCTACTGGGAATACCGGGAGGAGAGCGGCTTCAACCGGGTGCTGCTCTTTCATTTTTCCATCGGCTCCGAGGTTTCGGAGTTCGTCCGACGCCTGCCGGATCGCAAGATCCTGATCTACCACAACATCACCCCGCCCCATTTTTTCCGGGGTATCAATCCGGAAGTGGAGCGGCGCTGCGCCCTGGGACTCGAAGAATTGAAACGACTGGCCCCCGCCTTTGAAATGGGCTGGGGCGTCTCCGAGTACAACCGTCGGGACCTGGAGCAGGCCGGTTTCAAAAAAACCGGCGTGCTGCCGATTTTCCTGGATTTCAAGGATTATTACCGGGCGCCCGAGGAAAGCCTGAAAAAGGAATTGGCCGACGGACAGGTCAACATTCTGCACGTGGGCCGCATCGCCCCCCAGAAAAAGATCGAGGACCTGATCCGGGTCTTCTACCTCTTTCAAAAAAGGCACCGCCCGGACAGCCGCCTGATCCTGGTGGGCACGGACAGCGGCATGCGCAACTACGGACGGGCCTTGAAACAGATGGCCGAGGACCTGGGTCTGGGCGAGCAGGTGCGCTTCGCCGGATTTGCCACCTTCCGGGAACTGGTAACCTACTATGCCAGCGCCCAGGCCTATCTCTGCCTCAGCGAGCATGAGGGTTTCTGCGTTCCCTTAATGGAAAGCATGTTTTTCGGCCTCCCGGTCCTGGCCTACCTGACCGGCGGCATTCCCGAGACCCTGGGCGGCACCGGCCTCGGCCTCGTCCAAAAAAATTGGGAAGAGATCGCCGAATTACTGGCCCGGGTCGTCTCGGATCGGCCCTGGCGGGACCAAATCGTCGCCGCTCAAAAGGAGCGGTTGAAAGACCTCAGCCTGGAGGCCAACAGCGCCCGCCTGAAGGCCCTGTTGGAACCATTTTTATAAAAGAGCCCAAAGGCTAACCAAAGATATTTTGAATTTTCTATTGACCCGAAGTACTTCCATTTGGAGTAATGGAGTGGTGGAGTATTGGAGTATTGCTTAAGACCATTACTCTAGCACTCCATTACTCCAATACTCCGGCTTTAGTTAGAGACAAATTCGCAGATTAAGCTACGTAAGAATCTAATAATCAATATTCAATTCTTAATTGTTAATGAATTCCCAAATGTTTTTTAACCAGTAACCAATCATGAAGCGGTTGAAGGACAACTACTCCCATATCGATCTGGCTTATATCAAACAAAGCCTGATCACCTCCGGGCGCACCGGCAATCAGTTCCTCCGTTTCTCCCTGGTAGGCTCCAGCGGGGTCCTGGTGAATCTGGCCGTTTACACCTCTGCCATCTATATCCTGTCCTGGCATTATCTCCTGGCCGGCACCATCTCGTTTATGGTGGCCATGACCAATAATTTCATCTGGAACCGCTATTGGACCTTCAAATCCCATCAAAACGGGCAGGCCGGAGCCAAGGGCCAGTATTTCCGCTATTTTCTGGTCACCCTCTTCGGCTACCTAGTCAACATGGCCCTGCTCTGGGTTTTCATCGACGGCTTACACTGGCACGCGGTCCTCTCCCAGCTCCTGGCTATTATGGTAACCACCCTGAGCAATTTCCTGGGCAGCAAGCTGTGGGCCTTTAAAACCGGGTAATCCTACTTTTCGCGCTATCCCCTCTGGCCGACTGTGGCCATCTACGAAGCATAAAAACAGGGGCCGGACAAAGATATAAGTATTTGAAATACAGTGCCTCCAGAAAGCCTTTTGGATAGTTTGGCCCTCAAGACCCCCTTTTTATCACCTAACCAAACCCAAATCCACACCGGGGAAGCTTATCAAATCAGGACGTCTTTCAATTAAAAAGTTTCTAATTGACAGGTAGAGATTTTAATTTTCAAGGCCTCAGAGGCTGAAGAGACTTCCATTTTAGCTATTTTGAATTTCTGCGCTATCTCCCAAGCCGAAGCACAGGGAAATTTCCCCTTAACCAGGGATTCCCGGATGGCCGCCTCCAGGGCTGGGGATACGGTTTCGGCTGCCTTAACCGCTCTTTTAACGGGAGCATATCCAAAAAGTCCGAGCTGGCACTTAATGATGGGTATTTCCAGTAAATCTATCGTAGCGCTTACTTCCTCCGGGGCTACTTTTAATTCGCTGGCGACTTTAAAGGCCGCGGCACAGGATATCTTTCCCTCAGCGCTCCCCTGTTTTACCCTTTCGGCGATGGCCGGGTTCAATTTAAGATCCGGCGGGCGTTTTTTTCCATAACTGCCTTTGTCTTCGTGGGTCATGGATTTCCTCCCTTCCCTTTATTATACCCCAACTGCTTGAGTAAATAGGAGGCCTTTTCTTGATTAAGCGGGCTTTTATCTCTTAACCATTCGAGCAGCAGTTTAACGGAGGTATTCTTCTCGGAAGAAAGGACTTTTAAGACATATTTATGCGAGCCATCCGGTTTTAACATTCCAAGGGTGATTTCGTCCTTCATGGCAAATTCTGTTAGAATAGCCTGAATTTTTTCTTCTCCTTTCAGTTCCACCGGGATGTTTTTACCCCCCTTGTTTTCCTTCACCCCATAAACTGAATTATTTTCCAAGACCAGATAATTGATATATTTCCCTTCCTGCGCCTGGACAGGGGTGATCTGAAACGCCAGCAGAAGGTTCAGCAAAACGGCGGGAATTATCATAATCTTACGGCTCATCGGCGCCCACCTCTCTTGATTTTTTGGTGATCATTTCATAAAAACTATTTTTTTGATTTCACTCCCCCACAAGAAACCCAACTTTTCCAGTTCCCCTTTTTCATTTTTTCCCTGTCCGGTAATTTTCCAGATCACCCGCTCTTTCCGATCTTTTTCAAAGGTGGAAAAACTAAACCGATAGACGTTCAGAGTTTCCATTTCTTTAGACGGTTTTGTTTATGGCGAAAATTGAATTTCCTTATTCGTCAAATCAATTTCAATTTCCTTCTTGTTTTTGGCATATTTAGAGTCAAGCGGAAATCCAATTTTAGCGGTTCATTTTCCATAATTAGCGCAACGATGATTTTACAGTCAATATAGAAGGCTAAGGAATTCAACTGAATATCGCTTTCCTTTCCGACCCTATTTCTTAAAAGAAACGTCGAGAATATCGCCAATCTGGATCCGTCCGGGGGCAAACCCCTTTGGGACTTCCCAAAGGAAGTTAAGGATGACGAACCCGCCTTTGGGACCGGGCACTTATCTTGTCTTGACGGCGGCCTGTCAATCTATAAAATCCTTCAAGTCCTTGACTTGGGCAATTTGTTTTATTGTTGAAAAAGGATTAAAGGAAGATAGGTTCGTCCTGGCTGGATATTATACCAATAGCCCAACCCTATCTGATAATTCGCGCTTTGAAGTAACCCGATCACCGACTGCCCTAATGTGGCATTTACCTTATAATTGATTGAACCCGTCTCCCCACCGCCTGCACCGGTCAGCGGCAAAATCCAGTCAATTTTATAATTGGGGGAAGTCATCGCATATCCGGTAATCGCGATTAATAAAAAACAGAAAAGGCTTATGAATGAAACGACAATTTTCGTTGATTTCATTCCCTTATCTCCTTCAGACGCAGGAATCAAGACTAATAAACTATCACAATGATCGGTCCATTTTCCCGAATCCCGTTCCCGTTTTCTCTTGAGCAGGTCAGGACATCATTCGGGTCTGAGGGGTCATAATAGCAGGTGGCAAATCGGGGGCCTATCATAGGGGGAATGGCCGTCCAGTACCGTTGGGATATATTAAAACCGAAATCAATCCGACAAGTACCCATCCCTTCTCCGGGACTTATGGTCACCACCGCTGAGTTTTCGTTGTTAAAGGATCTAACAATCGATGACGACCCTGCCCACCCGCAATTTGCATAAACCCCAGCCTTGGCCATTCCCCTGGCTCCCGCTCTTAGACTGGAGGCATAAGGGACTTGCCCAATTTTTTGACGGGGAGTCATTTCAGGATCTGACCCGACTTTTATGCCGAGATAAAGCTGGAGCCCGGAAATATCCGATACGGTACAATTATCCATCATGGTATTAAACAGCCCATTAACTACGGTAACGGTATCTGTGTTTAAACACATAAGATTCCCTTCAACCGGGTCATCATACAGTGCAAAGGTCATTGAAAATGTTCCGGTCAAGGGATTACCGCCTGAATCAGTTAGGCGGCCCTGAATAGGGATGTCATCGCCAACAGGAGCGCCGAAACTCAGGTTTGGATAAATATTATTAACCAATAGGGCGGTTGCCAACACAAAAACAAAAGAGATTATTCTTTTCATGAAATTTCTTCTCCTTTGATCTAGTAATCATTTGGGCCGTCAAATTTCTCAGTGTAGTGGGAATTGTTTAGTAGTCAATAATTTTGTTTGATAACAGGCTGATCTGCAACCGTTATCGATTTCTCTATCCCTGATTTAGTCCCGAATTCGGATTTTCAACGCCGCTTCAAGAACAGATAATAAAAATTTTTTCGAATCGAAAAAATTTTATGAGGAGGAGGGGCCGCGGTTTTCCCGGATGGGAGTTTCTTGAGAGAGTCGAGGGTCAGATCTTTATTATTTACATCGACCCAATGATCACGTCATAACATTTTTAAAAAGGGCAAAATGGCTGAGGGAATCAATCATTCAGGTAAAGTTGGGATATCCCAAAATCCCCTTACGCCAGAGGATGAATCGGTCTCCGCACTTAGAAAAGGGGGGCCGGGGAAGATTTTCAGGTTTTGCGGGTGCTCCCCGAGGAGGGATATCTAATACAAAAATCCAAACAGCCAGAGGGGAATCCGGTTCCCTATCCCCCGTTCCAGATCATCGACCGCCAGGTAGGAATCGGGCAGGTCCCTGATCTGGTCATACGTTTTTTTGGGGCCGCCTACTTCAAAGATATAGCGATTGCTCACCTGGAAATCACCTTTAGCCGGGAAGGTAACGTCGTATAAATTTTGGACCATGTTCAAAAAAAATGTTTCCCGGATATTTCCTTTGTTCATTGAAGAAGATCCGACCAAAGCCTGGATCAGATTGGGATTATTGAGATAGATTTTTTCCGGTTTAGCCAAAGACCGGAGGCCCCGGTCCTTGGCAGAAACCGTTAGAATGACGCCGGCGTCCTCCAGGTATTTCAAATAGGTCTTCAGCGTCCGTTCATCGCCGATATCCAGCAGGGTCTTTATCTTTTTCAAGTCCGGGGTAAAGGGGACCGCCGCGGCGACCACAGCCAGGAGTTTTTTTATTTTTTTGATCGTATTCCCGCTCAAGGACGGATAGATGGTCAGCAGGTCGCCCTCCAGGGTGGTGCGGATGTTCTGCTCCAGAGTAAGATAAAAAAGCCGTTTATCTTTATATTCAAAAAAATAGGGATAATAACCAAAATCCAGATATTCCCGGAAGAGCGCCAGGATTTTCTTTTTTTTCGGTTCCAGGGCTTTGGTGATTTCCAGGGCCAAGGCGGGATGATTTTTGACCACCTCCTCCAAAGTAAAGGCCGTCAACTCCAGGCCGGTGGTCAGTTCGATATATTCCCTCAAAGACATCCCGAACATCCGGTAAACAACCGCCCTGCGGCTCAAATCGTGGCTCCCCCGATAGACCTCCAGGGCCGAACTTCCGGAGGCGATGATTTTTAATTTAGGAAAAGTATCGTGGATGCTTTTTAATTCGCCGGCCCATTCGGCGTATTTATGGATTTCATCGAAGCAGATCAATTCGCCGCCCAGGTTATAAAACTCCTCGGCGATTTCATAGAGCCGTTGACCGGCCACCAGAAAATGATCCGCTTGAATGTATAAGGCTTTGGGGGTGAAAAGATCCCCGGGATAGGATCGTAATATGAACTGGATGATGGCCGTGGTCTTGCCGACGCCCCGTTGGCCCCCTATGATGGAAAAACGATTCGGAAGCGGATGGGTCTTGATGAAGTATCGGACATATTGGCGGTTATAGATCGTTAAAAAATTTTGGCTGAGACTGAAAAGGTCCTCCAGCATGTCGCCGTCCCCCTGAATAATAGGATTACGATCCGATTATAAATTAATATTAATAGGATTGCAATCCGATCACTCTAAAATAAAAAAGGAGCCAGCCTTTACCGGCTGACTCCTGGATCTTTCTGGTGCGCCCAGGGTGATTCGAACACCCGACCTACGGATTCGTAGTCCGGCGCTCTATCCACTGAGCTATGGGCGCGTGTGGGTTTCAGTTATAAACGGAAAAGGCGACCCTGTCAACTGTCATATCCTGCCCGAATTGGATCATATTAAATGTTACCCAAGGGGGTTAAAAAAAGGGAACGTTGACTCATAATTGATGTTACCGGGGGA
>JACRCK010000270.1 GCA_016219065.1 Deltaproteobacteria bacterium | reverse complement strand
TTCTAAAACCTTGATAAAAAATCCGCCGCCTCGGGAAACAACGGGGCGGCGGGATCATGAAATTCTTAAATGCAACCGCCTCTCTTTCACGCCCCCTTGAATTTCCCTTTCCGTTTTTCCCCGTAAGCCGCGATAGCCTCGAAGAGGTCCTCGGAAGGCAGGATCATGCTGGAGCGGGCGGCCGTGTAATCCAGGGATTCCTGCAGGCCGGCCTCTTCGTTGAAGAGCAGGACCTCTTTGGCGCCCTGGACGGCCAGGGGCGGGTTGGCGGCGATTTCGCCGGCAATCTCCAGGGTTCCGGAATCCAGACCGGCCTTATCGGGAAAGACTTCATTGACCAGGTGGATCGCCCGGGCCCGTTCGGCCGGGAAGCGGTGGCCCCGGAAGGCGATCTCCCGGGCATGGCCCCGGCCCACCACCCGGGGCAGGCGCTGCAGGCCGCCCGCATCGGTGATGATGGCCAGTGTCGGCTCGGGCAGTCCGAAGAGGGTTTCAGCCGAACAGAAACGCATGTCGCAGCAAAGGGCCAGCTCCAGCCCGGCCCCCAGGCAGTGACCGTGGATGACGGCCAGGGTCGGCTGGAGCAGGCGTTCCAGCCGCGTAAAAATATCCTGCCCTCTCCGGGCCAGGCGGTAAAAAGCCATTTTCTGCCCGGCCCCGGCCGTGGCCCCGATGGCCTGCAGGAGTTCATTCTCCGGCCCGAGGTCCAGGCCGGCGCAAAAGGCCTTGCCCTCCCCCCTCAGGATGACCACCCGCGCCTCCGGATCTTTTTCGGCCTGAATGATCGCCCCTTCCAGGGCCAGCCACAGGGCCCAATTCATGGCGTTGCGCTTTTCAGGCCGATTCAGGGTGATGAAGCCGAGATGACCTTCACGATGGTATTGGACCAGGTCCGGGTTGATTGCGTCTTCCATGTAAATACCTCCGAATAGGATTTGTAATGAGGAATAATGGAATAGTGGAATAGTGGAATAATGGAATAAACCATAAAAACAGATAACTTCAGCAAGGAAAGACCGGCTCTTTTCCCATCATTCCATCATTCCATTCTTCCCCCTTGATCTGTCGATGAAAAATGCTCCCCTGGGTCGGCAGGAAAGCGGTTATTTGGAGATTAAAGCATGATCTCCAGATCCGAGAGCGGATAGGCCACGCAGGCGTGGGTATAGCCGTAGCGCCGGTCCGAACGGCGGACCAGGGTTCCGGGTGGTTCGAATACTTTGCCGGACAGGATTTTCACCCGGCAGCGGCTGCACTCTCCCGAACGGCAGAGGCTGGGAATGGTTACCCCCTGCCGTTCTAGGGATGTCCCCAAAGGCGTACCGGCCGGCACCTCCAACTCCGGACCGCTCTTGACCTTGACGGTGAAAAACTGATCCGTTTTTATCTCGACCGGCCAGTTGGGCGCCTGAGTTACCTGCGCGGGGGGACCGTAAATCTCCCGGCGGATCTTTCGCGGGGCCACTCCCAGCCCCTCCAGTTCCGGGATGCAGAAATCATACATGGCCTGGGGGCCGCACAGGTAGAAAGTCTTGTCCTCCACGTCCTTCAGGGATTTCTTGATCAACTCGCCGGTAATCAGGCCGGAAAGCCCCGGGTATTCCCGTTCCGGGGTTTCGGCGACCGGCAGATAATGGAAATTGGCAAACCGTTCGTTGCAATAAAGCAGTTGATTATGGAAGGCGGCATCCTGGAGGGTGCGGTTTCCGTAGAAGAGAAAAATCTCGCGGTCGAGCCCCCGTTCCACCACCTCCCGGATCATGCTCATAAAGGGCGTGATTCCGCTGCCGCCGGCCAGGCAGACCATGGTCCGGTCATGGAAGAGCGGATTGTGATAGAAGCGGCCTTCGGGCCCCGAGCTTTCGAGGAGATCCCCCGGTTTGATCTCGTCGAGCAGATAATTGGAAACCAGCCCGTTTTTCACCCGGCGCACCGTCAGATCGTAGTACCCGGTCTGATGGGGACCCGAGGAGATACTGTACGGCCGGGCGGTCCTGACACCGCCGATCTCCAGAAACAAAGCGATATACTGGCCCGCCAGGAAGGGCGGCAGCGCGCCCTCCGGCCGGACCAGCCGCAGAGTGCCGGTCGAGGACGTTTCCGGGATAATATCGGAGACCCGCAATGTCAGCCGCCGGGGATGAAGGCGGGCGATGTACTGCTCGGGCGCATCCTTCTGGGGCGAGAAATCCAACCCATATTTGCGCAGGACCTCCCGCTCCCGGATGATTTCGTCATAGCCGTCAAACTCCTTGTAGATTTCCCTGGGCATCAATCCCTCCTACTTTCCGTCAATTTCCCGGATGATGGTCCGGGCCGCGGCCGCCCCGGCCTCGAGCGTGGGCTGGAAACCGCAGTCCCCGGTCCAGCCGCTTGCAAAGGCCAAACCCGGAATCGGCGATTTCCGGCCGGGCTGAAAAAACATGGAGTCCTTGGTGTATTGCTCGAAGCCGTAGACGGCCCCGTTGGGATGGCCCTGGTAGCGCATGTGCGTCAGGGGGGTGGCCGCCTCGATTTCCTCGATGTGTCCGCGCAATCCCGGGAAGGCGGACTCCAATCGGACCAGCATGGATTCGGCTACGCGAAACTTTACCTGGTGGTATTCGCCCGGCGGGACCCGCAGCCAAGGCTCGCCGTATTTGAGGGTGACGGCGTTGAGCTGACACGTCCCCCGCGGGGAAAAATCCGGATCGGCCACATCATAGCAGCTCACGGCCAGGAACTGATCCCCCAATTCCAGCCGCTGCATGTCCAGGAGGTTCTTATCCGAGATATCCGTATGGGCGGCCAGAAAGTTCATGGAGCCGGTGATCCCCAGCTCCCGGGGCTCGCAGTCGCAGCCGATATACAGGACGAAAGCCGAGGGGCTGAGGCTCCGTCCGTGCATCTCGCGCAGAACGCTTTCCGGCGCGTTTTCGGGACCCAGGAGCCCGGTATAGGTCGTCACCGGGGAGGCGTTGGACACCACATACCGGGCGGCGATTTCCTCCCCCGTTTCGGTGACCACGCCCGCGACGTTGCCGTTGCTCAGCCGTATCCGCTCCGCTCCGCAACTGAAACGCGCCGTGCCGCCCTGGGTTAGAAACCGGTCCAGCAGGGCGTTGGACAGGGCCTGGGAACCGCCCTTGAGGTGGAAAGGTTTGTATTCGATATAGACGAAAAACAGCATGGCCAGGTAGGCAAAGGACAGTCGGGTGGGCGGCAGGCCTAAAAACCCCCAGTACGAAGAAAGGACGGCCTTGAGGTGGGGATCGCTGAAAAGCTCGTCCAGCACCTCGATGGCCGGCTTATAGGCATACCGGTAGAGCACGGGGAACTTTTCCCGGGACGGCTCCGGGTCCTTGAAATAAAAGGCCGAGAGCATTTGATAGGCATACTGGTAGGACAGATCGAAAAACAACTCGATCCCTTCCTCCTGCCCGGAGAATTTTTCCTTCAGGGCCGCGACCACCTGTTCCCGATCGGGTTTCAGGGCCACCCGGAAGCCGCCGGGACCGATAACGTGGAACAGGTCTTTCATCTCCACCAGCTCCAGTTCCTTCAGGACCCCGAGCTGATCGAGCAGCATCCGCAGCGGCCCGGGATTTTCAGCCGTTCCCACTCCGCTGAGCTGGTGCAGGGCCACTTCGAATTCGAACCGGCCCCGGCAAAAGCTGGTGGCGCAGCCCCCGGGGACGTTGTGCCGTTCCAAAAGGAGGACCTGCAGTCCCTTCTGGGCCAGGGTGACCGAGGCGGTGAGTCCCCCGTTTCCAGCCCCAATGACTACGACATCATAGGATTCCATAAACGACTCCTTAGCCAAAAATAATAACCAAAAAAATTTGAAATTTTTTTGGTTGAAAAAAACCACTGAACAAGGACCCAAGAGAACGTAGTTTTTTATTTAGATTCTTACCGCCATTGTTAGAGACAAATTCTCAGAACAATGGCTGTAAGAATCTAAAATTTTTGGCTGAAATTGAATCCGGCCTTCCGCTAACCGGAGGATTCCGGTTATCCGGAGCCATGGACCGAAAGGATCCTCGACAGCCTTATGAGACCATAAAAATTCCTGACCATTCCTTTGATCCGGATTCGCCTGGATTTTATCGCCTCCAGCACCTCCTTCCCCGGCCCGTCGAAGTAATAGGGCAGGCCCCACTTGACCCGGACATTGGAAAGAGCCAGCACCAGGTCGGCCTCGGAGGTTATCTGGAGTTGGCATCCGGTTAAAATGCCGGGATGAATTTTTAATGTCCCCCGGTTAAATTCCAGGGTCACAGCCACTTCGGCATCGGCCACCATAAGCCCGACCTGGAGACGGAGTTGTCGGAAGTCCCTGATTTTCTCCGGGTGTTGTTCAAAATTCTGGGTCAACAAGTCCCGGAGCATAAGGGCCAGCCCGATTTCTTCCGCGCCCGGAGCCAGTTGAAGTTCAAAAGCTTTATTCAATTAATAGGCCCTTTTCAAAACCGTCAAAACCTCTTCGGCATCCGCAACCATTCGCGGGTTATAGATGATCGAGCCGTCGCTCAGGGCCAGATCGGCGCAGGCCCTCAGGGCGCCCTCCTCGATGCCGACGTCCCGCAGGCGCGTGGGGTGCCCGATGCGTTTCAAAAAGTCTTCCATTCCGGAAACGGCCGCCTCCCCCGCTTCCCGGCCTTCCAGCCCCCGGGGAGCCCCTTCCATGGCGGCGGCGATATCGGCCAAAAGGCCGGGGACCTCTTCCAGGTTGTAACGCATGACCTGGGGCAGGAGAATTCCGTTGCCCAGCCCGTGGGCCAGACCGCAGACCGCACCCAGGGCGTGGGCCAGGGCATGGGTCAGACCCAGCAGGGCGTTGGAGAAGGCCCAGCCGGCCAGCAGGGCGGCTAGCTGCATCTGCCCGCGGGCCGCCAGATCCCGACCGTTATCGACCGCGGCCGGCAAAAAGCGGGTGATCAGCCGAACGGCATGCAGGGCGGCGGAATCCGAGATGGGGTTGCGTTGCAGCGAGAGGTAACACTCCACGGCGTGGGACAGGGCATCCATCCCGGTGGAGGCCGTCAGCCCCGGGGGAAGTTTTTCAGTCAGCTTCGGGTCCAGAATCGCCACCTGGGGGGTGATGAAATACTCGTAGATAAGGATCTTCTGCCCCTGTTCCCGGTCCATGACCACGGCGGCACTGGTCACCTCCGACCCCGTACCGGCCGTGGTGGGGATGGTGATATGGGGGGTCTGAGACCGGGTGAGCATCTGCATCCCCTGAAAATCCCGCAGGCTGCCGCCTTCCTTCATCACCAGGCACATCCCCTTGGCCGTGTCCATGACGCTCCCCCCGCCGAGGCTGACCACCACGTCGGCCCCCAGGGACAAAGCATAATCCGCCGCCCGATCGACCACCGCCATGCTGCTGTCCTGAGGAATGTCGGTATAGATGCCGGCCAGGGCTGCTCCCAGCATTTTCGCGACCGGATCCACCATCCCGGCGGATATCAAGCCCTCATCGGTTACCAGAACCGCTTTACGTCCCAACTGGCCCACTTCGAAAGGGAGTTCGGAAACGGAGCCCACGCCGAAAACAACCCGGGTGGGGGCAAAATAATTAAAATTCAGATCCGCACCGTAGGACATATTCTATCCCGTTTCTAATCATCAGGAAATTTGGCATCCAGTTCGGTCAGACAACGGATGGACTCCTGCACCCCTTTGACGTACTTGACCACATAGGGCAAATTCCCCTTTAGCTTCAGCTTCCCCTGCATCATGGCCTTGACCGCATCCAGTTCCTTCCTGGCCACCTGCTTCCAGCGCAGGTAATCCCCGGTGATGATGAATTTGGCCTGTTCCGCCTTTTCCCGGTCCACCATGAAGATGCCGTTGACCTGGCCGTCTTCGAAATCCAGGTAAAGATACTGGTCTTCCGGGATATGAGCTGCCGGGTCCTTAAGGATGATACAGCCGATATCCCCTTCCCACCCTTTATTGAAAACGGCAAACTCCTTACTGGCCCTGACCTTTTCCGCCCAGGCCTGACACCAGGCCGGGCTGAACACGTCCAATGGTTCCATGGAATTGGTTCCCTCCTTATGGCTTGAACTTACCGCCCACGTCTGACAGTCCGAGTTCCGACAGCGTTTCGGTGGTTGGAAATCCTTTTTCATCCAGGCCGCGGATCCGGTAATATTCCTTTTTCATCAGCTCCTCATCCGGGACACTCCCGGCCGCCCCTCCTTCGGCCAGGGGGGTGAGCAGCCGTTTGGGCAGACGGTCGTCTGCAGCGGTTACCCCCATTGTGTTGTTCAGCGCCCGTTTCAAAACCCAGGACCTGCGGCCGGCCTCCAGGAACTCCCGGTAATCGAAGTCATAGCCGGTCACCGCGTTAAACCCGTCCAGGAGGTTATTCAGTCCCATGGTCCACTGGACGAAATGGCAGACACAGACGGCGTTGGACATCTGCCCCAGGTTTTCGGCCAGAACGACCATCTCAGCCTTCCCGCCGCTTTCCTGGGCCATATAGTCTTCCTGGAATCCGGCCTCGGGCCAGGAAACGACCCCTTGCTCCACGGCCTGGACCGAATGTTGGAGATGGCAGGCCCCCCGGTTGGAAGTCATGTAGGCCAGACCCATTCCATGAAACCCCCGCGGATCGTGCATGGGAAGCTCCAGCCCTTTAACGGTGACCAAGCCTTCCTCGGCACCCCTGCCCAGCTCCCTGGCCAGGGCCCGGCTTCCCTCGGCGGCCCGGTTCCCAAAGCCCTTCCGGGTGGCGATCCGTTCGATAAGGGTCAGTGCGGGATCGATCCCGCCCCATTGCATTTCCAAGCCGTCCAGTTCGTTCCTGGTCAACAACCCCTTTTCAAAAGCCTCCATGATAAAGGCCATGGTGGCGCCGCAACTGATCGTATCGAGGCCCAGCCGGTTGCATAGCTCATTGGCGCGGGCTACGGCGTACAGGTTGCCATTCATGATCAGCGTGCCGAAGGCGGCGCAGGTCTCATACTCCGGACCGGGGCCCAGCGGCACCGCATAGGGAGTAACCCGAGACTCCACCACCGGCTTGCAGCCGATGGGACAGGCGTAACAGGCCACCCGGCCCTGGACCATTTTATCCGCCAGGGCCGGGCCCCCGAGGGCATCGGCCAGGGTATAATCGACGCCCAGGGACCAGTTTTTCAAAGGCACGTCCCCGGTCATCATCCCCAGGTCCATGGCGGCCGCCGTGCCCAACTGATGAAAGGAATCGGCCATCATGGACTCCTTGACGGCCTGCAGGGCCGCCGTCCGGGCGGCGACCAAGGCCTCTTCCCGGGCAATCGGCACTTTTTTCGAACCCCGGACGGCAACCGCCTTGAGGTTTTTACTGCCCAGGACCGCTCCCATCCCGGTCCGCCCCAGGTGATGGGCCTTGTCGTGGCAGACCGAGGCGTACCGGACCAGATGCTCGCCGGCCGGCCCGATGGCCAGGACCTTTACCGCAGACTTCCCGGGATGCTGGCCCTTTAGGGCATCAATGGTGTCATACGTATCCTTCCCCCAGAGATCACCGGCTTCATAAATAGCGACCCGGTCATCTTCTATCAGGAGATAGGAAGGTTTTTCGGCTCGGCCTGAAATGAGGACCCCGTCCAATCCGGTTTTCTTGAGATCCGCCCCGAAGAACCCTCCGGCGCTGGATTCCCCCCAGATCCCGGTCAACGGGGAACGGGCGCACAGGACAAAGCGGGAACTGCCTGGAAACGTCGTCCCGACCAGGGGTCCGGCCATGAGCAACAAGGGATTTTTCGGAGAAAACGGATCGACTTCCGGTCCCGAGGTCTCGGAAAATAACCGGGCGGCCAGGGCCCCGCCCCCCACAAAGGCCCTCAGGTTTCCGGGATCGCTGCTCCGGATTCCCGTCTTCCCCGTATCTAAATCCACTTCCAGAAATCTGTTCCAACTGCCGCCCATAAATTTTTCCCGATTTCTCGTTTTCGTTTTTCCGCTGTTCCTCCGGGGCGGCGCGCTCGGCGATCGCGCCCTACCGCTTTCCCTCTTTCTCCAGCTCCATCTCCCGGAGTTTTCTCCGCAGGACCTTCCCCACCGCGCTTTTGGGCAGGTCTTTCATGAACTCCACCTGCTTGGGCGCCTTATAGGCGGCCAGCTTCTCCCGGCAGAAGGAGATCACCTCTTCGGCCGTCAGAGTCTCTCCTTCCCGGGGAACCACAAAGGCCTTGACGGTTTCACCCCGATAGAGATCCGGAATGCCCACGGCGCAGGCCTCCTTGATCTTCGGATGTTCGAAAAGGACCTCGTCGATGTCCCGGGGATAGATGTTGAAACCGCCGGCGATGATCATGTCTTTTTTGCGGTCCACAATATAGAGATACCCTTCGTCATCCAGATAACCGATGTCTCCGGTATAAAACCAGCCGTCCTGGATGGCGATGGCCGTCTCCTCCGGTTTTTTATAATAGCCTTGGGTAAGTTGGGGCCCCTTCAGCAGGATCTCACCGGTTTCGCCCAGACCCAGCTCTTTGGTCCCGTCGGCCACATCGACGATTTTGCAATCCGTATCCGGTATGGCCAGCCCCACGCTCCCGGCTTTGGATTTCCCCCGCCAGGGATTGGCATGGGAGAGGGGGGAAGTTTCGGTCAAGCCGTACACCTCCGTGATCTGGGTCCCGACCGCCTCCTGCCATTGCTTGAGCGTCTCCAGGGCCAGCGGGGCCGCACCGGAGACACAGCCCTTGATAAAGGAGAAATCGGTTTTGGAGAACTCCGGATGATTGAGCAGCCCCACATAAAGCGTGGGAACACAGGGAAAATAATCCGGGCGGTATTTCTTCGTCATTTTGAGGACCCCGTCCGGATCCGGTTTCGGCACCAGAATAATCTCCATTCCCCGGTACAGGCAGTGATTCATGACGGCCGTGAATCCGGCGCTGTGAAAAATGGGAAAGATCCCCATGAGGCTCTCCCGGCCGTCAACGGCATCGTAAGTCCAGGCCTTGAGCTGCTGGACGTTGGCGCTCAGGTTTCCATGGGTGAGCATGACGCCCTTGGAAACTCCGGTCGTTCCCCCGGTATAGAGCAGGGCGGCCAGATCGTCCCAGGCCACTTCGGCCCCGGGGGGCTGGTCCGGAAATTTTTTAATCAGATCCTGGAATTCGAAAACCCCTTCCCCGGGAACGGGCTTGCGGTGCAGCTCTTTTTTGATGAAGGGGAACAGTTGTTTGGCCGGGAAGGGCAGATAATCCCGGATATGGCAGGAGATGATGATCCGGAGGTCGGTTTTGTCTTTGATTTTGAGGAGGCGGGGGATGAGGAGATCGAGCGTGACGGCCACCGTGGCTTCCGAATCCTTGAGTTGGTAGGCCAGTTCCGCCTCGGTATAGAGGGGATTGTTCATGACCACTACGGCGCCCAGCCGGAAGGTCGCGTAAACGGCGATCATGCCCTGGGGGATATTGGGCAGCAGCAGGGCCACCTTGTCCCCTTTTTGCACCCCTAAATCCTGGAGAGCAGCGGCGAAGCGATTGACCAGGGAATTCAATTCCGGGTAGGAGATTTTCCGGCCCATGAGCAGCAGGGCCGTCTGCCCCGGATAGTTCCGGGCGCTCCGTTCCAGGCCTTCCGGCAAGGTGATCTTTTCGTAATCGATGCTCGGGGGTACCTGGGGGTCGTAAGCCTTATGCCAGATCCGCTCTTCCATCTCGCTTCCTCCTTTAAAAAGGGTGGGAGACTTGGTGCTGCTCCATCACTCCCCTGAAGAAGTTAAAAGCAACCGAATCCTTTTTAGGTGCGCTTTGAATTGAACTATTCCTTGTTCAGTTCCTCCTTTAGGCGTGGCGGCAGGTTTTTTTCGAGTTCCGGAAAGGCCTCGGTGAGCCGTAGGATATCCGCCAGGTCTTTCTGCCTTTTACTTTTTCTCCGGTTCGGATCCAAGTAGGCCCAAACCTTTCCCTGCAGCACGTCTTCCAGGGAGGCCACCGTCATTTTATAACCCAGGACCTCTCTCGAAACCCCACGGGAAATAAAAACCTGATACCTGGGGTCGGTCTGCAATTGAATCCTCAGGTCGGAAAGGGGGCTGCTCAGGTTCAAACTGTGCTCGAATGGTCTGACTTCCAATCCTCTACTCTGCGCAACAGTCCCGACCTCCTGTAATTTTTCAACGGTTACTACCAGGTCGATATCCAGACTCACCACCGGTTCAACATAGGCGTTTACCGCCAGACCGCCAATCAGACAGTAGCCTGAACCGGTTTCATCCAGGATATCGACCAGTATTTGTACGATATCCGTTTTCCCGTTAGCTACCGATTTAAGAAAGTCCTTCCCGGTCATGCCCCTTTACCTCGATTCCCGATCAATGTAGCCTGTTACTTATCGCGGATCAACTTTTTTTCTTTAATAACTCCCCCAGGATGATCAGTTTTTGGATCTGATTGGTGCCGGCGCCGAATTCGATGCCTTTCACGTCCCGGTACATGCGCTCGATGGGATACTCGCGGATGAAGCCGTAGCCCCCGAAAACCTGCATGGCCCGTCCCACGGCCCGGACCCCGACTTCAGCGCAGAAGAGCTTGGCGTAGGAAGCCTCCAGGCGCACCTTCTTTCCGCTGCCGGCCAACGTGGCCGCCCAATAGGCGAGGACCCTTCCGGCCTGTATTTCCGTGGCTATATCGGCCAGGATGTCCTGGATCATCTGAAACTGGACGATGGGCTGGCCGAACTGAATCCTTTCCCGGGCGTAGCGAAAGGCCAGGTCGAAGGCCCCCTGGGCTACGCCGATGGGCGCAATGGACCAGAAGATCCGCTCGCGGTCCAGGCCGCTCATCAGGACTTCGATCCCCCGGTTCTCCGCACCCAACAGATTTTCCTCAGGCACTTCGCAGTCCTCGAAAAACAGTTCGCCGGTCGGGGAACCCCGCACCCCCATCTTTTTCATGGGCCGGCCCTTGGTAAACCCGGAGAATCCGTCCTCCACGATGAAAGCCGAAATCCCTTGCGGTCCGGCTTCCGGGTTGGTCTTGGCATAGACGATGACCACGTCGGCGATGGGCCCGTTGGTGATGAATGTTTTGGATCCATTCAGCCTATAGCGGTCGCCTTTTTTTTCGGCCCGGCAGCGCAGGGACAAGGCGTCCGATCCGGCCCCCGGTTCGGTCAGAGCCAGGGCCCCGATTTTTTTCCCGGACAACAGGTCGGGTAGAAAACGCCGCCGCTGCTCTTCGTTCCCGTTTCGGAAAAGGCTCTCGGCGCAGAGGACGGTATGGGCCCCGAAAGTGTTTCCGGTGGAAACACAGCCCCGCATCAACTGTTCCATGACCAGCACACCGGAGAGAAAATCGGCCCCGGCCCCCCCGTAATCCGGGGGCAGCGTAATGCCGAAAAGGCCCATTTCGGCCAGGGCCCGGAAATTCTCTTCCGGGAAACGTTCTTCTTCATCGATCATTGGTGCGCGGGGAATGACCTCCTGATCCACAAAACGGGCCACCTGGTCCCGGAGCATTCGTTGTTCGGCGGTCAATTCGAAATCCATGATGCTATTCCTCCTCGTCGTCCTCCTCCTCCGGAAAC
>JACRCK010000278.1 GCA_016219065.1 Deltaproteobacteria bacterium | reverse complement strand
GTCCGGTTTGCCCGCATTGCCGAACAGGCCGGCTATTCTTCGGACCTCTGCGGCTATGAACGGGTAGCCACCGGCTATGTGCTCAGCGGCGACATGACCGATGCCCCTCTGGAAGGCATGGCCCCCCCCGACCTTCTGGTCACCACCTCATCGGTCTGCGACGTCCGTCTGAAATGGTTTGAAGACATGGCCCAAAGGCTTAAAGTGCCCCTTTTCACCTTGGACCGGCCTGAGCGGGTCTTTGAAAACATCATGCAGACCCCCAAGTCCTACGAGGTCCGTTATTACCGCTCCCAATTGGAGGACCTCCTGAGCCTGGTCACCCAGGTCACGGGGATCAAATATGATCCGGAGCGCCTCAATGAATGTTTAGACTGGGGCTATAAAACCAATGAACTTCGCCTGGAAATCCTGGAACTGCGCAAGGCCGTTCCTTCCCCCATGGGCTGTGCCGACGGGTTTGCCACCATGTATCCGGGCATGTATTGTTCCGGTACGGAAAAGGCCTTCCGCTTTTACCAGGCCTTGCGCGATGAAGTCAAGGCCAAGGTGGATGCCGGCCAGGGCCAGATTGAAAATGAAAAATTTCGGCTCCTCTGGTACGGCATTCCCACTTGGTTCAACATGGGCATCTTTAATTATTTCGAATCCATCGGCGGGGTCTTTGCCTATGAGCCGGCCTATAATCCCAACCCCTGGCCCCCCAGGCAGAGTGAAGATCCGCTGACCGAGGTGGCCACGCGCACCCTGTCCATCGGCTCCTCCATGACCACGGCCATCAAGGCCGTGCTGGAACAATGCCGGGAATATAATATTGCCGGCGGGGTCCTGGCCTATCTGCTGACTTGCCGTCCCATCTATCTGCCGGGGTTGCAACTGCGGCTGGCCCTGGAAAAGGAGTTGGGCATCCCCTCGGTGCTCATCGAATGCGACCTGGTGGATGAGCGCTCCTTCTCCGAGGCCCAGATCAAGACCCGGATGGATGCCTTTGCCGAGCAGATCCTGAAAAAATTAGAGGCCGGCGAACCCCTGCAGAAAAGAAAGGCGGTGGCTTAAGATGGACAACACCTTCCTCCATTATACGGAAAATCGCCATGAAGCGGTGAAGGCCTGGAAAGAAAAAACCGGCAAGAAGGTCTTCGGTTATTTCTGCTGCCTCACCCCGGAAGAGATCCTCTTTGCCGCCGACATCCTGCCGGTGCGCATCACCGGGACCGGAGAACCCTTACAGCAGGCCGATTTGCACGTGCCGCCCAATTCCTGTCCCTTTGCCCGGAGCTGTCTGGATGCCGGGATGCGGGGCCAATACGATTATCTGGACGGCGTAGTCATACCCAACAGCTGCGACATCATTTTCAGCATGGAATATTTCTGGAAGAACCTGGTGTCCCGGCCGACCAAACCGGCCATGATCGCCGGGGTGGATGTCAAGCCCTATGTCTATTACCTCAACTACCCGGAAAAGATTACCGGACGGGAGGTCCTGCCCTATTACCAGGAAGTCCTGAAAGGCTTTAAACAAAGCCTGGAAAGGTCCATCAATCGGACCATCAGCGATGAAGACCTGGCCAGGAGCATCGCCGTTTACAATGAAGACAAGGCCCAGGTCAGGCGGATGTATGAGCTGCGTAAAAGCGATCCGCCGGCCCTTTCCGGGTATGAGGCCTGGCAGATGACCTACGCCGGTGTGCTGATGCCCAAGGATGAGCACGCCGCCTTGCTCAAGAAAGCGTTGGATGACCTGGGAGACAACCCCCGGAAGGTCTCCGAAGGGGTGCGGATCTTTCTTTCCGGGTCGGCCATGGACGGAGTCAATGCCAGGATCTACCAGGTGATCGAAGAATCGGGGGGCATGGTCGTTTCCGATGATTTATGCGTCGGCACCCGCTCCTTCTGGTATCCCTTGAACCCGAACCTGCCGCCCATGGAGGCCATTGCCCGCAGGTCTTTGGGCACGGCCTGTCCCCGGTCCACGGTCAACGCGGACATCCCGGAAAACCGCTGGGCCCACATCGTCAACACCACCAAGGGCTTCAAGGTACAAGGGGCCATCTTTTACGTGCTCAAATGCTGCGATGCCCGTCTGGCCGAATACCCCCACTTAAGAGACCGGATGCGGGAGGAATTAAACATCCCGGTCCTTTTTCTGGAAGGGGATTACACCTCCTCCGGGGTGGAGCAAATGCGGGGCCGGGTCGAGGCCTTTATCGAGATGATCGAAGGATAGCCCATGTTTTACGCCGGAATAGACGTGGGGGCCCAAAGCGTCAAGGCCGTGTTGTTTGACGGCCAAAAGGTCCTAGGCCAGAAGGTCCTGATCACCGAAGAAGAGGCCGAGACCGCGGCCCGCAAGGTCTACGAGGATCTTTTGAAGGAATTCAACCTCGGGCCCGAAGAGGTGGAAAGGGTCCTGGCCACCGGCTGGGGTTCAGGAGAGGTCTCCTTCGCCGACGGAAAGAGCTCCGAACAAGTCTGTGCGGCCAAGGGAACCCGCTTTTTGCTGCCTACCGCCCGGACCGTGATCGATATGGGTGCCGAAGGCTGCCGGGTCATGAAGCTTACCCCGGATGGCACCCTGGAAGATTTTACCAACAATTCCAAATGTGCCTCCGGGACCGGGTCATTTATCGAACTGGGGGCGGTCTATCTTAAGGTGCCCATTGAACAGATGGGGGCCTTGTCTCTGGCAGCCGACGGGGTGGCTGAAGTCAGCAGCACCTGCGCGGTCTTTGCCGAATCGGTCATCATCTCCAACATCCATTCCGGCCAGTCCCGGGAGCGCATTGCCGCCGGGATTCACCGGGCCGCCGCGGCCAGGATCCTGGAACTGATCGGCCGGGTCGGCTTGGTGGAAGATGTGGTCATGGTCGGCGGTGCGGCTCTAAACCCGGGTCTGGTCAAAACCCTGGAAGAAATGACCGGTAAGGCCGTCAAAGTCCCGGACCATCCCCGGAGCGTCATGGCCCTGGGGGCGGCCATTCAGGCTTCAAAAAGGAAAGGGTCCAACGATTCAAGGGGTCGAGGGTTCAAGTGAAAGGCTTAAATTCTACCCAACTCTGGAATCTTGAATTAGTACGGGGAAAAGATTTTAACCGTCTTTAACCTTTGTAGGGCCTCTGTAGGGGCGGGTTTTAAACCCGCCCGGCAGAGGTATTTTATGATCCGTGGCACTCACTGAGGACATGAAGGTTTGTCATGTATTGTGCCGGAATAGATATCGGATCGGCGGCCTCCAAGGCCGTGATCCTCAATGAAGATAAGCTGATCGCCGCCCACACCATCGAGACCGGTCCGGAAAGCCAGGGCACGGCCGAAGCCGTCATGCAGGGGATTCTGGCCAAGAGCGGTCTTAGTCAAAAGGATATCTATTTTCTGGTGGCCACCGGATATGGGCGGATCAACGTGCCCTGGGCCCAGGAGATCATCACCGAGATCGCCTGTCATGCCCGGGGGGTCCATTTTATTTTCCCCCGGGCCCGGACCATTTTGGATATGGGGGGCCAGGACTGCAAGGCCATCCGCATCGATGATACGGGCCACCACATTGCCTTTGCCATGAATGACAAATGCGCGGCCGGAACCGGGCGTTTTTTGGAGGTCATGGCCGCCCAACTCAAGGTCCCCCTGGAGGAAATCGGACCTCT
>JACRCK010000269.1 GCA_016219065.1 Deltaproteobacteria bacterium | reverse complement strand
CGGCATGGTGGTGGGCATGTAGAGGATGGAGCCCTCCTCCAGGGGAGGCATGAACTCCGAGCCCAGCTTGAGATAGACGGGGACGGTGACCAGGACCAGGACCAGGGCGGCGCTGATCACCCACCACTTCCGCCGCAGGGTCCAGACGGCCACCGGGTCGTAGATCCGGATCAAGGCCCGGCTTAAGGGGTGCCGCTTTTCGGAATGGATGGAACCCACGCAGACGTTGTTGACCAGCTTGCACAGGGTCAGGGGTCGGAAATTGAAATCTTTCAACCGGATGAAGAGCAGCCGCAGGGCCGGATCCAGGGTGATGGCCAGGATCGCGGCGATGATCATGGCCAGGGTCTTGGTATAGGCCAGGGGCTTGAACAGCCGCCCTTCCTGGGCCTCCAGGGTCAATACCGGGAGGAAGGAAACGGCCAGCACCAGCAGGGCAAAAAAACTGGGGCCGGCCACCTGCTTGACCGCCTGGATGATGGCCTCCCGGTAATCCCCCTGCCGGCCGGCCAGGTCCCACTGTTCCAGTCGCTTGTGCGTCTGTTCGACCACCACGATGGCCGCGTCCACCAGGGCGCCGATGGCGATGGCGATCCCCCCCAGGGACATGATGTTGGCCGTAATCCCCATCATCCGGAATGGAATAAAGGAAATGAGAACCGCCACCGGGATGGTGATCAGGGGGATGAGAGCGCTGGGGATATGCCAGAGAAAAAGCAGGACCACCAGGGCCACAGTGACCATGACCTCGATCAGGGTGGACTCCAGATTGTCTATGGACCGGAGGATCAGGTCGGATCGATCGTACACCGGGACGATCTTCACTCCGGCCGGCAGGCCGGGCTCGATCTCCCTGATTTTGGCCTTCACCCGATTGATTACGTCCAGGGCGTTCTGCCCCTGGCGCATGACCACGATCCCGGAGACTACTTCCCCTTCCCCGTCCAACTCGGCAATCCCCCGCCGGATGTCCGGGCCCAGGGATACCTTCCCAATGTCCTTGATGCGGATCGGGGTGCCGTTTTCGCTGGCGATCAGCACGATCTCTTCAAAATCCTTCAGGGACCGGGCATAACCCCGGCCGCGGATGGTGTACTCCGTACCGCCGAACTCGATCAGCCTTCCGCCCACCTCCACGTTCCCCTGGCGCACCGCCTCCGCCACCCGGTTGATGGAGAGGCCGTAGGCCTGGAGCCGGTTGGGGTCCACGTTCACCTGGTACTGCTTCTGGAATCCGCCCACCGGGGCCACCTCGGCCACCCCCGGCACCGACTTGAGGTAGTAGCGCAAGGTCCAGTCCTGAAAAGAGCGCAGCTCGGCCAGACTCCGTTGGCCGGACTTGTCCACCAGGGCGTATTGATAGATCCAGCCCAGGCCGGTGGCATCCGGACCCAGTTCGGTTTTGACCCCGGACGGCAGGTTGGAAAGGACGCCCGAAAGGTATTCCAGGGTCCTGGACCTCGCCCAGTAGATGTCCGTACTGTCTTCGAAGATGACATAGACATAGGAGTAGCCGAAGTCGGAAAACCCCCGCACCGCCTTGACCTTGGGGGCCCCCAGCATGGCCGTGACGATGGGATAGGTCACCTGGTCTTCCATGATGTCCGGGCTGCGGTCCCAGCGGGAGAAGATGATGACCTGCGTGTCGCTCAGGTCCGGGATGGCGTCCAGGGCCATATGTTTCATGGACCACCAGCCGGCCAGACAGGCGGCGGCCGTTATGGCGAAGACGATGAACTTGTTGTGGACCGAAAAATCGATGATGCGGTTGATCATGCGGCTGGGCTCCTTTTAAAAAGACGAACATCCAACATCGAACATTCAACGTCCAACATCGAATTCTATCGTTCCCACGCTCTGCGTGGGAATGCAGGTTCCGGACGCTCCAGCGTCCTCTCCCGGACTCCCCGGACTACTTCCCTGCCACCGCAATGGGTTCCATGGCTATTTTCGTATTGATTCGATGTTCGATGTTCGTCTGTAATCCCTGTGAGAGACACCTTTACTGCAAGTAACTTTCCGGGTTTTTCAGGAACCGCTCCCGGCACTCGTCGGAGGAGAAATAATAGGTCTTCCCCCGGTAGACGCTTTTTCTGCCGACCTTTTCAGCTTTGCGAATGGAGACCTCCGGGCCGCAAACGGGGTCCTTGCTGAAGCCGCCCGACATTCCGGCCGCCGCCAGCTCCATGCGGCTTTCGGAGTCGAGGAGAAAGGCTCCGGAAACCACCACCCTTTCCCCGGCGGACAGACCTTTCTTGATCTCAATGCGGTCGCCCAGACGCCAGCCGGTCTCCACCTGCCGGGGCTCGAAATACCCCCGGCCCTGCTCGACGAAAACGGTCTGCTTGCTCCCGGTATCGAGGACCGCGTCCACAGGGACCGTGATGGCCGGAGGAAGCTGAACGGGGAATTCCACGTCCACCAGCATGTCGGGCTTTAACGCGTAGCCGGGGTTTTTCACCTCCAAGCGGACCTTTAAGGTCTGGGTGGCGGTGTTGAACAGGGGCACGGCGCGGCTGATCCGGGCCTGATACGTTTTCTTGCCGTGGGAAAGGGTTACCCGGACCAGCTGGTCCGGCTGGAAATAGTCTGCTTCATACTCGTAGACGTCGGCCAGGATCCAGACCCGGCTCAGGTCCGCTATCCGGTAAAGTTCAACGTTGCGCTCGAGACGCTGGTTGGGGAAAATGTTGCGTGACAGGACTACCCCGGCCACCGGCGAGCGGAACTCGATCCCTGGAGCCGGTTTACGAGCTTTTTCCAGTTCCCTGATCTGGGCCTCCCCCATGCCTAGGGCTTTGAGGCCGTTCTCTGCGGCTCGCAGTTGGAGCTGGGCGGTGTTCATCTGGGCTTCAGACACGTTGGAGGCTTTATACCGTTCCAGGGTGGTCAGGGCGAAAAAGAACGACTGCTGGCTGCTGGTCAGTTCGACGTTGTAGAAGCTGGAAAGGACCTGGTCCTTGGCCACCAGGGTCCCGGTCGCTCCTCCCTGAAGATCGATAATCCACCCTTCGGCCGGTGCGATCAGACGATAGACTTGGTTCTCATCGACGGCCACCCGGCCGAAAGTCCGCAACGTGTGGGTGGTCCCCTTTCGTTGAGCCTCTTCCACCCGCACTCCGATCATCTGCTGCTTTTCCGGGTTCACCTTAACACCGCCCGGCATCGCGGCCCCTGCGTCGTCGGCGGATGCCAGCGGGGCGGGGGCCGGCCCGGGATTGGTCGGCCGGGTGTACCAGGAACCCGCCATGAAAGATCCGGCGGCTATCCCCACCAGAACAATAAAACAGATGATTTTTTTCATATAAACGTACGCCTTCCCAGGCCGCCCAGACTATTTCATCCGAATAACCAATGTAGGATCTCCCTACTTTTCTGTCAACCTTTTCGGTAAGCTCAATCCCTTCCGAACCCTTTTATTTTGAATATCAAAAGCCGCCCGATATGGGAATAAATCTGATCAAAGAGTTTTTCAGCAGCCTGTTAGATTCTTACAGCCATTGTTCTGAGAATTTGTCTCTAACAATGGCTGTAAGAATCTAAATAGAAAAACTACGTTATCTTGGGTTCTTGTTCAGCGGTTTTTCCCAACCAAAAAAAATTTCAATTTTTTTTGGTTAGGTCTAACCCTCCCTAACCTCTATTAAAACACTAAATAATAAATCAGGGTAAAAATACTGTGTTTACCCTATTTGAAATTTAAAAGAATTCTTATATGGTTTAAATAACCGTATGGACTAATCCGACATTATGAATAATGCTTGACTGCTTAATTGAATGTTTTTTATACAATAATGTAAAATAAACAGGAGCGGGGGTCTTATGAAAAACCAGCAGAAGCAGAAAAGTATTCGAACCTCCCTGGCGGTAGTTTTGGTGTTGATCGGTCTGGGACTGACCTCATCAGGGACGGGTTGGGCCCAAGCACCGCCAATATTTTTACCCTTGGTCATGAGAGAGGCCGTCGGACCCGGTCCAGGTCCCGTTCCTACATTCCTGCAAAATGGGGGTTTCGAAAGCGGTCCGCTAGCCTGGATCGAGGCTTCCGTCCAAAATCTGTTGCCCCTGACCAACCAGACCGACCCGGTCGCCATCCCGGCCCACAGCGGTCAATGGGGGGCCTGGTTGTGCGGAACGGTGAATGAAATCTCGAAAGTCAGCCAGCAGTTTGTCCTCGTGCCGGCCGGGACCCCCTTCCTGACCTTCTGGGTCTGGATAGATTCCCTGGCCCCCTGCGGCTTGCACACGGGCATGGTCCTGGTCAACGGGCTCCCGGTCGACACCTTCAATCTCTGCACGGCCACCAACACCGGCGGCTGGGTGAAACGGGCTGTCAATCTGACAGCCTTAAGCGGTTCGGGGATCAACCTGGAATTTCAGGGGAATTGCAATACCCCGAATGAGACGATCAGCAACCTTTTCCTGGATGACGTCGTCTTCGCGGCGGCGGCTAATTAGAATCGGGCCGTAATATAGCGTTTTTATAAAGGATAGACCTTACATTTCCTGAGGAGGGAAGAAACCCATGAAAGAATCGGAGGTCTTGAAAAACAAAGGCGGCCGGGGGATGAGCCGCAGGAATTTCCTAAAGTACGGTCTGGGAGGCACTGCAGCCCTGGTGGTGGGGACCCGGATGCCCTGGCTGACGGACAACGAGGCCTATGCCGCCCACCACGTGCAGACCCTCAACTTCACCATCACCGACGCCATGAAGGAGATGGTGACCCACAACGCCGTCAATGACGCCCGCTGTTACTTCTGGATCTACAAGGAGGACCGGTTCCCGGCCGATTGTCCCGGCCCCCATATCTTCACTACCGAAGGGAATTTCGTGGTCGTCAATATTACCAATGCCCTGGACGAGGCCCACGCCTTCTTCATCCCCGGGATGGTCGACAGCGGTCCCATCGCCCCCGGAGCCTCCAGGACTCTCCGTTTCAAGGTCCCCCGGGCCGGCACCTTTCTCTATTACGACAACCTGAACGCCCCCGTCAACCGGGTTATGGGGCTCCACGGGGCCTTCATCGTCATGCCCCGGGCCGCGGCCCCGGGCCAGAAATTCACCCCTTACGGGCAGCCGACCCCGGCGGTGCCACAGTTGTTCAATGATCTGGGAGTTGCTGGCCCCAATGCCCCCTGGCCCGGTCTGGGATGGGAAGAAGGGGACCCGACCAGCAATCCCCCGACCCTGGCCTTCCGCCAGTACATCTGGCTCCTGCACCAGGCCAGCCCGGTGCTCTTCCAGGAGGTGGGGAGCTTCACCCCGGGTTTGGATTTCCCGGCCCAGACCTTCGTCAACGGTTTTTTGAACGATCCCTTCATTGCCACGGGCACGGGCGGGATTACGGTTCACAACCGCAAGCCCCAGTTTTTCACCATCAACGGCCAGTCGGGCCATTTTTCCCATAACAACCCCTTTCATTGCCCCAACCTCCGGGTGGGGGAACCGGCGGTGGTCCGGATCCTGAACGCGGGCCTCTGGATGCATTCCACCCATATCCACGCCAACCACGTCTTCGTTATCGCCCACAACAATGTGGTCCAGGAAAATCCCATCTGGATCGATGTCTTCACCTCCTTCCCGCTCTCCACCTACGACTGGCTGGTGCCCTATATGCGCCCTCCGGATGTACCCAACCTCCGGGGCATTGGCCTGGCGGACCCGGGTATCCCCACCCAGACCGGCGGGACTACCTGGCCGCCCCTGGGTGAGCTAAGCCTGGTAATCGGAGGGGTCCAACTGGCTCCCATTTGCTACCCCATGCACGACCACAGCGAACCTTCTCAGACCGCCCAGGGAGGGACCTACAACATGGGCTTGATCTCGGGGATAAACTTCACCGGTGATCGGAACACTCCGGGCGGGGTAACCACCTTCCCGAACGCCCCCCTGACCCACGGACCGGACCGGACCGGACCGGCCGCACCGGTGGAGTAAGCCGATGATTTCATCAGGGCCCGGAACCATGAAACCGCTGCACCGCCAGGTACATAGGAAAGGAGAATAACCATGTCTTTCGCTGCCCCGGCTTTTACCGTAGCCCGACACCCGATTGTGGGCGATGAAGCGGAATACGCCAAGATGTTCGACCCCCCCAATGCCAGCCCGAACACCCCGGAACTGCTGATACCGAACAATCCGGTCCCGGAGATTATGCTGGCCGCCGGCTTTCAAAACATTGTTACCACCCCAAACACCGTCCAGCGACGGTTGATGAATAGCACCCGCCTGACCATGTGGGACGGGACCAGGCTGGGGTTTTTCCTGATCTCGGACGCGGACAATCCTTCCACCGTCGGCGGGAACTTTCCAGCCGCCACCATCCGCGTTCCCCGGGGCAAGATCTTTCACGGCGAGGTCCAGGGCGCCGGGCCTCCGCCCCATACCATCCACTGGCACGGCATAGAACCAACGGCCCTCAACGACGGGGTGGGTCACTGCTCCATGGAGATCGGCCGTTATCTCTATCAGTTTCAGCCCAATTTCATCGGCACCTACTTTTACCACTGCCACCGCAACACGGTCCAGCACTTCGAGTTCGGGCTCTACGGCCTGCTCATCATCGAGCCGCCCAATGCCTACGACGGCCCGAACGCCCTCGGCTTCCCCCGGCGGACCGCGGCCAACCTGGCCGCCTTCCCCCAGTTTCCCGGCTTCAACGCCAGCCCCTTGGAAAGCGGGGACCCCGAGGCCATGACCGTCCCCTACGACGTGGAGGCCTTCTGGGTCGCTCAGACTGTGGATCCCACCTGGCATATAACGGCCTCAGATCCCCGGGCCTTTTTCCCGGCCCAGGGGAATCCCATCGGGCTCAACGATTCCTTTCCGCACGGTTTTTTCAACGACTACCGCCCGAAATATTTTTTTATCACCAGCATCCCCCTGGCCGCCCCGGCGGAAAGTTCCGCGGCCATCCCTTCGGGGTTGGCGCTCCCGCCGGCCTTAAACAGCGGGGTGACCGGCACCCAGATCTCCATCAACGCCCGGGTAGGCCAGACCATCTTTATCCGCTGCCTGGATGCCTCCTATGGCTGGATCCGGGTGATGCTGCCGCCGGAGACCCTGGACCTGGTCATCATCGAATGGGACGGCCGGGCCCTGGGCGTGCCGCCCTGCAACAAATACACCCACCCCATCCTGGTGCCGGCGGGCACGCCTATAGAATTCAGCGTGGCCCGGCGTTTCGGTGCCCTCATGCGGGCCACGGCCCCCATCAGCACCTTTGCCACGGTGGAGTTCATGTCCCACGAAGGAAACCGGTTGGAGTTTACCGCCCGGATCCCGATCAACATCACGCCGTAAGCTAACTGTAATAAAATTCTCCCCGGCCCCTTCCACCCAGGAAGGGGCCTTTTTTATCCTTCAAGGTTTTTAAATAGCTCATAGAATACCCATGCTCCTAACTGGCACCATCGAGGCCTCTCCCAGTTAAATCATAATTAAATGTTACCCAAGGGGTAGAAGCTTAGGAGAACGTTGACTCATAATTGATGTTACCGGGGTGTGGTGCGAGCCAGGCTCAGTGGGAACATGTCTGGGAGATTTTTTTAAGATTAAGTTCAATGGCCGTACGCAATCGGAACGGGTTCAAGGATTTCACCTGGGCCGCCAGTTGCTTTTTAGTCTCCGGGGAGACCCCGGGGGATTCCAGCACCCGTTGGTAAGGCGTTTTCGGGAGATCATAGCGCCGGAT
>JACRCK010000268.1 GCA_016219065.1 Deltaproteobacteria bacterium | reverse complement strand
GCCCAGTGCTCCGGGGGCAGGCTGTCGCCGTACCGATAGAGGGAGATGGCAGCCGGGTCCAAGGGAGACCTTTATTTGGGCGCGGGTTGCGTGCGGAAATAGAATTCGATGTATTTGGCCAGTTCCCGTTTCATGGCCTTTCGTTCCACCACCGTGTGAATGCCCCGGACCTCCTGAAAATAATTCAGGTGCTGATAGACCAGGCCGGAGATTTCGCAAAGTGAATCGGAGCGGACCAGTTTTTCATCTACCTCGAAGCCCCGGGATTTCATGACCCGCGGCCCGGTGAAGATGACTAGGGCGTTGGGTTCGGCAATGATGATATCGCCCAGGGAGGCGTAACTGGCGATGGCGCCACCGGTCGAAGGGTCGCCGAGAATGGAGATGAAAGGCAGGCCCTGCCGTTTCAGCCGCTGGACAGCGGCGATGGTTTTGGCCATCTGCATCAGGGCCAGGATCCCTTCATAGAGCCGGGCGCCGCCGGAACAGCACAGGGAGATGAAGGGGTAACGCTTCTCCACGGCCCGATCGGCGGCCTGCCTGAATTTTTCCCCGAAGGCCACACCCATGGAACCGCCGCTGAAGTAAAAGTCCGAGATGGCCAGGATCACCGAGTGCCCGAAAATGGTGGCTTCGCCGGTAACCAGGGATTCCTTGAAGTGAGACCGTTCCTTTTGTTTGTCCAGAAAGTCCCGGTAATACTGGGTCATGGTCTCCTTGTCGATAAGCTGACTCACGTCCAGATCGCGGTTGATTTCAAAAAAACTGTCTTCGTCGGTCAGACACTGGATCCAGCCGCCGGCGTCCAGCACCGCCCGCTGGCCGCAATGGGGACAAACCTGGGCGTTTTGCAGGTACTCTTCGAGTTTGATCAGGGCGCCGCAGCCGCCCGGCGTCTCCTGCCCCTTTTCCCGCCCGCACTGGACGTAATCCTGGTTGAGCTCCAGGGCCGGCAGCCGATTGTATTCGTCGCCGACCTGGGTCTGGTCGGTGAAATTGATCACGCGGATATCGGGGGGGATTTTGTAGAAAAACTTCTTGAAGGGCTTTTCCAGGATCTCTTTCAGTTCGTGGAGTTTGCCGTGATGCTTCGGCAGGCCGTAGGCCAAAGCCTGCTTTTCCCGCAGTTCGAGCAGTTTTTTGATTTTGAAACGGGACAGTTCCTGAATGCTTTTTTGCAGGTAACGGGCAATAGGCAGGGCGAAGCCTTCCAGATCGGCCAGATTATCCGGAACCGGCAGGACCTGGTCGATGACTTCCAGTTTTTTCAGGTCCTGGGCGGTCGGGCGGGAAATCGTCAGGGCGTCCCGGATGCGGGTCGCATCGCGAAAAATGATGGAGGCCATGGATTCCGGCGGAGCGGTGGCGTACAGGGCATCTTCCAACTGGGCCCGGCGGTCGGTCACCTGCAGGGCCAGGGCCCCGCCGCTGCCGCCTTCCCCGATGACCACCGAGACGGTGCGGATGGGAATGGTCAGGAACTCCCGAATCAGGTGACTGATAAAATAGGCCTGAAAGCGTCGGGCCGAGACCATGGAAATGTCGGCCCCGTACGTGTCGATGAGACAGAAGATGTAGAGTTCTTCCGGATCCATGTAGCGGGCCTGTTTCAGGACGCCCAGGATCTGGGAATGCTCGTCGGCGGACAACATGCCCAGGTTCAATTTTTTGGCGTTTTCCGCTTTGCGCATTTTTTCGAAAGTCGGCTTTTCCTGGCCGATGACCAGGATGCGCTTGCCGGAAAATTTCGCCTCACCACAGACCAGCGCTTCGCCGGCCGGGGTAAAATATTTGAAATGGGTAAAAATGCTGCGGATCAGTTCCGAGGATCGGGGCCGCTGCGGATGCCGGGCGCGCCGTTTGAAAAGTTCCACTAAATCCAAATTTTTTTGCATAAAGGTTGCCGGATGCCGGCCCTCCATTAACAATTATAATTGATGTTGGATAATTGATTATTAATTGTTAAATAGGCCGTCAGCTTGCTCCGTTTATTTTAATTTTCGCGGGTCGTTTCCCGCCGGATAAAATAAATAATAAGTATAGAAGCCGTGAATAAAACAAGTCAAGCATAAAGGGCAGACGGTGGGCCGGCTAAAATCTGCTTGCTAAATTTATAAATTTCATTATATTTAACTTTTTGAGCATTATGGTGAGTGTAGCTCAGTTGGTTAGAGCACTGGGTTGTGGCCCCAGAGGTCGAGGGTTCGAATCCCTTCACTCACCCCAAATTAGATTCTTACCTCCATTGTTTTAACAGCCCAAACAATGGAGGTAAGAATCTAATTTAAAAAAGTCATTTGGCATCTTTTTAGGTTGCTTTAGCCAAAAATTAAAAATTTTTGGCCCGCTTTAAGGACACCGTATGCGTTGCTCGAAGCTTTTTCTCCTGATGGGGATCGGCCTGCTGCTTCTCACCCTGTGTTCCTGTTCGGGGGGTGACTCCGATTCGGGCGGGGGCGGGAGCAGCGCCGATTTCCGCTTCCTCTATGACCACAACGCCAAGGAATTGGATGGTCATACCATCCGCTGGGGATCCAACACCATCAACGTGTACACCCGCGGCATCCCCGGGGCGGAAACGGCGATCAACCGCTGGGCCGGTCCGGTCAATTTCAATTTTGTCGGCTCTCCGCCCGGCGACGGCATCTCCTTCAATGTAACCAGTTCCGGCGGATTTTGCGGGATAACCAATACCTTCTTTTTCACTTCCGGGCGCATCTCCCGGGCCGAGGTGACCATCAACGCCAACCAGCAGCAGTGCCGGGGAGGCTTGGATAATACCCTGACCCACGAAACCGCCCATGCCTTGGGGTTTTTCGGGCATACCTCCGACGGCACCCTGATGGATCCGGACGGAGGCAACGGGAATATCACCTCCGCCCTACGTAACTTTATGAGCCTGCTCTATTCCCAGCCCTTCGGGCGGGATATTAATTCCTTTCTCTCCCTGCAACGAAAACTGGGGGCCTCCCGTTACCAGCCGAACGGGACCGAGTTGCGGGTCCGGGTGGACTACTGATGCGCTGGCTTCTCGGAGCGATCATGCTGGCTTCATTACTGGCCCTGGCCCCCACCTGCCAGCAGTCGCAACGGGAAGAGGGCGGAAGCCAGGTAATCGTGAGCGATATTCCCTGCCGGCAGGTCTGGGAAAAAATTCAGCAGGAATTAAAACGGCTGGATATTCCGGTGGCCGGGGCGAACCCGGAAGAGGGGTGGATCGAAACCGCCCCGGTGCTGCGTGATCCCTTGCCGGGGGACCCTTACACCCGGGTGGAGGAACAGTACCGGCTGGAGATAAAGTGCCGGGAAGCGCTGACCACCCGCATCAGCGGCCGGTCCCAAGTCCAGGGGATTAAAGCGGACCAATCCCGGGTAGTCCTGGCGGACGGCGGTCGCTACTGGGAACGTTTCCTGGAAAATCTGAAGATCAGGTAGATGGAAAAAAACGATTGGGAAGAAAACCGGGAAGCCCGCGAAAAAAAGGCTCTGGAAGAACATGCGCGCCTCCAGCGCCTTTTTAAAGAGAACCGTTTTGCCTTCGAGCTGGAGCGAAAACAGGCCATCGAAGCCGTCATCCAGAGCGCCCGGACCGAGGAAATGAAGGAGAGGCTGCGGGCCCTGCAGGCTTCCTGGGATCGAACATTGAAGCATGCGGGTCCCAAAGAAAATCGCCTGGTTCTAGCCAAGACCTTGTTCTGGGATCACTTTCACCAGGTGTGGACGCCGGCGCTCCGGCAGTTCCAGGCCGCTTTTCAAAAGGGGCCACAGGGGAGTCAACGGAACGATTAATCTTCCCGGATCGAGCGATTGTTTTTCCCCGATCCGGCCAGGGAATTGAGCACCAAACGTTTCCACCTCTCAATCGTTATCGCCCAGATTGCCCCTTCCTCGCCCGTCCTGGCGGCTTCGAATTTTGCGTTCACGGCCATCAAGTCAACCCGTTTCATCAAGACTTCATTTTCCAGGGGATGAGGGATCGGCGGCATTATTCCTTCCGTTCTAAGGGCCATGGGTGCTCCGGTGTAGTTTAAAAAAGAATTGTTGGACGTTAATATTGCAGAGTCTGTGCCAAACGCAGGTACATTTAATTACTTATTAAATCAATTAGTTATAAAATTATTCCCTGCCAAAGCGATAATTATCAGTAAATTTGGTCAATAAATTGACATTATGAAAAAACCGGATGAAATAAATCTGCCCAAAAAAGAATGGCAGGAAACCCTGGCCCGGGCCCGGGAGGCGGTGGGGGAATCACCCGGCAGCCACGGTTGGGATCATGTGCGGCGGGTATTCGATCTCTGTCTGCTCCTGGGCAGAAAAGAGAAAGCGGACCTGACCGTACTGGCCCTGGCCGCCCTGCTCCATGACATCGGACGAAAAGAAGAGTCGGCCTCCAAGGGAGGGGTCTGCCACGCTCAAATCGGCGCCCGGAAAGCCGTAGAAATACTGGGGGGCCTGAATATCCCCGAAGCGATTCGGGAGAAGGTGCGGGACTGCATCCGCAGTCATCGTTTTCGAGGGAGCCACCTCCCCGCCACCCTGGAAGCCCGCATCCTCTTCGATGCCGACAAACTGGATTCCATCGGGGCCGTGGGTTTGGGGCGGGCTTTTTTATTTGCCGGGGAAGTGGGGGCCCGGCTGCACAATTACCATAAGGATTTGTCCCGGACCGTTTCGTACAGTTGGGAGGACACGGCCTATCGGGAGTTCCAGGTCAAATTGCGGCGGGTCCGGGAGCGGATGCTCACCCCGGCAGGTCGGACCCTGGCCGAAGGGCGACATCGTTTTATGGAACGTTTTTTTGCCCGGCTGGAGGCGGAAATCAAGGGTCTTAAGTAATCCAGCGGATCATTCCGCCGATCGCCTCCCGGTCCGCCTGCAGCCGGTTGATGGGCGCCGCCGGGTCCTGGTATCCCAGGGCCAGACCGAGGAGCAGTTGTTTTTCTTCCCGGATATTCAAGTGCTCCTTGATTTCGTCCTCGTAAGCCAGGATCAGGCCGATCGGACAGGTCCCCAGGCCTCTGGCCTGGGCGGCCAAAAAGAAATTACCCAGGGCCAGACCGATATCCAGCATGCGGACCGGCGGGAACAGGCTGTCCAGACAGACCAAGACGGCGACCGGGGCCCCGTAAAATTGGCAGCTCCCCTCCCCGACGAAATGATTGAGGTCCAGTTGCAGCGGTTCGGCGATGGCTTTCATGGCCCCATAAAGCCGCCGCTGCCGCCCGGTCCAGGGTTCCGGCAGGGGGCGGGAGGTGCCGGGTCCACAGGAAACTTTTTTCTCCCGGTGGGCTTTTAAAATTCGTCGGGCCAGCCGTTCTTTTTCCTCTCCGGTCACAACGATAAACTCCCAGGGTTGCACATTGATCGCCGAGGGCGCCCGGCCGGCCCAGGCCAGCAGTTCAGCGATCAATTCCCGGGAAACCGGATCCGGCCGATAGGCCCGGCAACTACGGCGATTTTGAATGGCCTCGAAAAGGTCCATGGGGCAGGGGCCTCCACATGAATTGAATGGTAATCGGCAAAAGGTCGTGCTAAAAAATAGTAGCCGATTGGCCGGGCTTGTCAAGGATTCTGTGGGGGGAGCGATTCAAGGCTATCCATTAACTGCATTAATTAATAATCAATAATGAATTGTTAAAATGAAAAAATTAATGGCAGCCGTTTTCCTGGACCGGGATGGAGTCATCAATGAAGATCGGGCGGATTATGTAAAATCCTGGGCTGAATTTCGTTTTATTCGAGGGGTCCGGCCGGGCTTAAACCGACTCAAGGAAGCCGGCCTACCGGTGGTGATCATCACCAACCAGTCGGCGGTGGGACGGGGTTTGATGACCACAGCGGTGCTGGAAGGCATCCACCGGAAAATGAGTCTGGCGGTGGAGCAGGGCGGTGGGAAAATCCAGGGGATCTATTATTGCCCCCATCGCCCGGACGAAAACTGCGCCTGTAGAAAACCCCGGGACGGGCTTATCCGAAAGGCGGCAGCCGAACTAAAAATCGACTTGCGTCGATCACTTCTGATAGGGGATACGGGCAAGGATCTGCAGGCTGGGAGAAACGCCGGTTGTCTGACTTTGCTGGTCTTGACCGGTCAAGGACGGGCAACCTTAACACAACTATTTTCCGGGGATCAGCACTCCCTGCCTGATTTTATCTGCCGGGATCTGTCTGGGGCGGTAGACCTTATCGAGTGGATCAATCCTAAAAGAAAGGGCCCTATCGTTAGGATAGAGCCCTCTATTCAAGATTAAAATTTACTTAATGAATATCTACTTAGGGAATGGTGAGACCCGGGGTAATGGCACCATTGGCCGCGATGACGTAAGTGCCGCCTAGTTGGGTGTGAGTACCAGTACAGGTCCCGCCGG
>JACRCK010000272.1 GCA_016219065.1 Deltaproteobacteria bacterium | reverse complement strand
GCGGCCTTCCGGGAAGCCGACTATGTTTTCGAAGACCGGCTGGAGACCCAGCGGGTGGCCCACGTCTGCCCGGAGCCCCACAACTGTGTGGCGGTCTGGGATCACAGCGGCAAGCTGACCTTCTACTATTGTTCCCAGATGCCCTCGGTGAGCCGGATCCAGTTGTCCAAGGCCTTGGGTATTCCGGAAAGCAAAATCCGGGTGATCACCAACAACGTGGGCGGCGGCTTTGGCAGCCGGGCCACCAGCAAGTTCCCCATGGATTTCGTGGCCATCGTCCTGGCCAAAAAGTCCGGGCGCCCGGTTAAAATCGAGTATTCCCGGGCCGAGGAGTTCATCTATTCCACCTTCCGGCACAAGTTCATCATGACCGTGAAGACGGGCCTCAAAAAGGACGGGACCATCACCGGCCGCCATTTCACCAATATCTGCGACAACGGGGCCTACAGCGACTACGGCCCGGTGGTCACCAACGTGGGCGGGGCCATGCAGGGGACCCTCTACCGCTTTATGAACTACCGCTACGACGGCTACACGGTCTACACCAACCTGCCCTACGGCGGGGCCATGCGGGGGATCGGCAATCCCCAGGTCCATTACGCGGGCGAGACCCAGCTCAACATGATCGCCCACCGGCTGGGGATGGATCCCCTGGAACTGCGGATCAAGAACGCCACCCGCAAGGGGGACGAGACGGCCACCGGGGCCATCCTCCAAAGCTGCGGCCTGGTGGAGTGCCTGGAGGCCGTGGCCGAAAAGATCCGCTGGAAAGAAAAACGGGCCAACCCCCAGCCGAACCGCGGCCTGGGCCTGGCCTGCGGCGTCCACTTCACCGGCGTCCGGCTCTCCCCGGGAATCGACGCCGACTTCGCCGGGGCCACCATGACCGTCAACGACGACGGTTCGGTCAACCTGGCCACCTCCTGCGTGGACATCGGCAGCGGCTCCAGCACGGCCCTGACTCAGATCGCCGCCGAAGTCCTGGGCATCGAGGTGGAACGGATCAACACGATTTTCGGGGACACCGAAACCTGCCCCATGGGTTGGGGTTCCCGGGCCAGCCGCAATACGGCCATCGGCGGCATGGCGGTGAAGAAGGTGGCCGAGGACGCCCGGGACCAGATTTTGAAGGCGGCCGGTCAAAAACTGGAGGTCCATCCCGATGACCTGGACATCAAGAACAGCACGATTTTCGTCAAGGCGGCGCCCAGCCGCTCCCTGAGCGTGGCCGACGCGGTCCGCTTCAACCGCTACCGTCAAGACGGGCAGGCGGTGATGGCCAAGGCCCACTGGGACGCCCCCAGCCAACTGGCGGACAAGGTGACCGGTAAGGGGAACTTCTCCATGGCCTTTTCCTTCGGGGCCAAGGCTATCGAGGTGGAGGTGGATCCGGGGACCGGGGCCATGAACATCCTGGAGATTGCCGCCTCCCAGGACCTGGGACGGGCCATCAATCCCTTGGGGGCCATGACTCAGATCGAGGGGGGAGTGCACATGGGCCTGGGCTTTGCCCTGAGCGAGGAAATCGTCCTGGATGAAAAGGGACGGATGCGCAACAACTACCTGCTGGATTACCGCATCCCCACAGCCCTGGATACGCCCCCGATTTCCCCCATCCTGATTGAAACCATCGATCCGGTGGGGCCCTTCGGGGCCAAGGGCGTGGGCGAGATGGCCACCATCGGCACCCCGGACGCCCTGGTTTCGGCTGTCCATGACGCCGTCGGGGTCTGGGTCACCAACCTGCCCGTCACGCCGGAGAAGATCTTGTTAACCCTGAAAAAGGAGCAGAACCGACCCTAGCCAAAACGGCCCCCCCTCCCTTGGCGGGAGGGGGGTGGGGGGTGGGTGAACCCCATTATATCTACCCAATCTGTTTCAGATCAGAAAGGAATTCATCATGTCTCATCACCTGCCGTCATTACCCTTGGAAAATATTTCATCCCTCCTCCTGAACGTTATGGACGTGCTGGCCGAGAAACCGGCCCCGGCCGGGCAAGACGCCTACCTGCTGCACCTGTTTCACAGCCCGGACATCACGGTGAGCCTGGCCCAGATCCAAGGGACCCTCAACTCCCATTACCACGGGACCCACAGCGAAACCATTTACGTCCTGAAAGGGAAAGGACAGGCCCTGGTGGAAGGGCAGTGGGTGGATCTGACTCCCGGCCTGGTCATGCATTTCCAGGGCGGGCAGGTTCACGGGGCCCGGGCCGAGGCCGGAGACAAACTGGTCTTCCTCTGCCTCTTTGTGCCGGGCATGAAGGAAATTGATCGGGTTTTTGTCGATTAATAAAAATCCCTCCCAACCTCCCTTTTACCAAGGGAGGTGCCTGGTGGAAAAATGGCTTTAACCCCCCTTTGGAAAAGGGGGGGGTGGGGGGGATTTTGCCCCCCCCGGACTTGAGTTTTATTGCGATGCTCCATTCGTGGCAGGAGGCTTGATGATGGAAAAAATCGGTTTTATCGGTCTGGGGGTCATGGGCAAGGCCATGGCCCGGAACCTGCTCCGGGCCGGCTTTCCCCTGACCGTGTATGACCTGGTAGCGGCGCCGGTGGTAGAGCTGGCTGCGGAGGGGGCGGACAAAGGGGCCTCCCCCCGGGAAGTGGCCCGGAGGTCCGACGTCATCATTACCATGGTGACCGACTCGGCCGCCGTCGAGGCGGCGGTTTTGGGAAAGGACGGGATCCTGGAGGGGATCAGACCCGGTTGCGTATTAGTGGACATGAGCTCGGTGGAACCCCGCCTTTCCCGGAAGCTGGCGGCGGCCCTGGCCGAGAAAGGAGCGGACATGCTGGACGCCCCGGTTTCCGGGGGCGAGCCGGGCGCCGTGGCCGGGACCCTGGCTATCATGGCCGGCGGAGAACCAAAGGTCTTTGAACGGGTCCGTCCGGTTTTTCAAGCGCTGGGTAACGGGGGCCTGCTGGTCGGGCCGATCGGTTCCGGAAATATCGCCAAGCTGGCCAACCAGATCATGGTGGCCCTCAACCTGATCAGCGTCTCCGAAGGGCTGGTCTTCGCCGCCAAGGCGGGCGCCAATCCCCGGCTGGTTTTCGAAGCCATAAAGGACGGCTTGGCCGGGTCGAACTGCCTCAACGCCAAGGCCCCGTTGATCCTGAACCGAAACTTCCAGCCCGGGGCCCGGATGGAGATCCACATCAAGGACCTGCACAATGCCCTGGCCGCGGCCCGGGAAGCGGAAGTCCCCCTGCCTTTCACGGCCCTGGCCATGGAGGTGATGCAGGCCCTGAAGGCCCTGGGGGACGGGCAGATCGATCATGGGGGGATCATCCGCTACTTTGAGCGTCTGGCCGGCATCGAAGTGAAAGAATAGCCTTTGTTTTTGGCTGTCCGGAAAAGGAGTTTATCATGAGCATTCTGGTGGCGTTTACGGCCAAACTCAAAAAAGGGGTGGAAGAAAAATATCGGGTCCTCTCCGCCGAGGTCCTGGAAGAGGCCCGGAAACAGCCGGGTCTGCTTTTCCTGGATCGGGGAAGATCGGTGATGCAGAAAAGGGGGATCATTTCCGTCAGCGAATGGGTTTCGGAGGAGGATCTCGAAAACTGGAAAAACCACCCGGTCCATCGCCGAGCCCAGGAGATCGCCCTCCGGGAGCTTTTTGAAACCCATGTCCTGAAAAAGGGTAAAGGCGAATAAGAATCCGGCGGCGGTCGGAAAACCAAAAAAAAGTTTAAGGAGCGAAAATGGCCCAGTACTTGAAAAAGGCCCAGGAACGTCCGGAGCAGGACCTGCGGGCCGTTGGTGATCTGGTCAGGGAAGTATTGGATCGGGTCCGCCGGGACGGGGAGGCGGCGGTCCGCTTTTATTCCAAAAAGTTCGACCAGTGGGACCCGCCCGGTTTCCGGGTCTCCGCAGCGGAGGTCGAGAAAACCGTCCGGAGCTTGTCGACCCTGGAAAAAGAAGATATCGATTTTTGCCAGGCCCAGATCCGGAACTTCGCGGAAAAGCAGCGGGAGGTCATCTCGAATTTTGAGGTGGAAACGCTGCCCGGCATCCACCTGGGGCAGAAGATCATCCCGGTGGCGGCCAGCGGATCTTACATTCCCGGGGGCCGTTACCCCATGCTGGCCTCGGCCCACATGACCGTCATTACCCCCAAGGTGGCCGGGGTCCGGCGGGTGGTGGCCTGCACGCCGCCGACCAAGGGGCAGGGGATCCATCCGGCCACCCTCTATTCCATGAAGGCCGGGGGAGCCGATGAGATCTACTGCCTGGGCGGGGTCCAGGCCCTGGCCGCCCTGGCCTACGGCATGGAGGGGCTGGAACCGGTGGACATGATCGTCGGGGCCGGGAATGTCTACGTGGCCGAAGCCAAACGGCAGCTCTTCGGCCGGGTGGGGATCGATTTGCTGGCCGGCCCCACCGAGATTTTAGTCCTCATAGACGAAACCGCCGACCCGTACATCGTGGCCGCGGATATCCTTGGTCAGGCCGAGCACGACCCCAATGCCCGCCAGGCCCTGGTGTCCCTCTCCAAGGCGGCGGCCGAAAAGGTCATGGCCGAGATCGAAGTTCAGCTTAAAACCCTGCCTACCCGGGAGATCGCAGCGGTATCCTGGGGAAACAACGGGGAAGTGATCATCGTCGACTCCCCGGAAGAGGCCCTATCCGTTTGCGACGACTGGGCGCCGGAACACCTGGAAGTGCAGACCGCCGACTGGCGATACTACCTGGAACACCTGACCAACTACGGCTCGCTCTTTCTGGGCGAGGAAACCACGGTGGCCTACGGCGACAAATCCATCGGCACCAACCACGTCCTGCCCACCATGCGGGCGGCCCGCTACACCGGCGGCCTGTACGTGGGGAAATTCCTGAAGGTGGTCACCTACCAGTACGCCACCCGGGAGGCCTCGGGCAAGCTGGGCGCCGTCTGCGAGCGGGCCTGCAACTACGAAAACATGCTGGCCCACGGGATCTCCTGCAAGGTCCGGGTGGAAAAATACGGCCGATAAACCGATAAAGCCGTCAGCGGATTCACCATTCCCTCGATCCGGCGGCCGCCCCGGGCCAACAGAGAACAAGCTGGAACTGGCGGATAATAAATTCATCTGCCTTTGTGTGACAAATGAGATACACGTTCCGTATGAAAACAGCACTGGTCCAGGCCCGGATTGAACCGGAGATAAAGCAAAAAGCCGAAGGGGTCCTTAAAAAACTCGGTCTTACGCCAACAGAGGCAATCCGGATTTACTACCGCCAGATATCCCTGCGGGGCGGTTTGCCTTTCCCCGTAGAAATCCCGAACGAACTAACGTCAACCACTCTGGAAAAAAACCGTAGAGGCCGGGACTTATTGGAATTCGAATCGTTGGCTGCCCTATTTAAGACCTGGGAAAAATGAAGGAGATTTCCCAGACCAGACAGTTTTTACGTGATGTGCACTTATCGTGAGCGTCTTTTCGGGATTGGATCGGGTATGTTCCGCTCAAGCCCTCGGTGCGGGCGCCTACGTGAAAAAACCCTATGTCCTGGAAAAACTGGGACTGGCGGTGCGGAGGGAACTGGGCCGCGTCGCCTGACCAAGAGAGGCAGTATCCCGAGGGATATGGGGGGGAGTTCTTCCTGTACTCCTCAAACCTTCATTTTGAACAAGACCGAAGAGTTCAAATCGTAACCAACAAAAAGAGGTCCGTCACCGTTTCCGGTGGGTGACCCCAACATATTGTAGCCTTGATGGATAAAAGGCGATCCAG
>JACRCK010000034.1 GCA_016219065.1 Deltaproteobacteria bacterium | reverse complement strand
GCCGGATGGCCGTGGAATCAGTGGCCGGGTCCTCGTGGAATTAGTGGCCGGATGCGCGTGGAACGGGTGGCCGGATCACCATGGAATGGGTGGCCGGATCACCGTGGAATCAGTGGCCGGATGGGTCTGGAATACACAAACGAACCAAACTTGTAGTCGCCGCGCGTGAACAAGAAACTCAGGTCTATCAACTATTGGCGGTCACTTCTAAAACGCCGAATAGTAAAATCACCAGATTGTCTGGTGCGTTTTGTTGTTGAAAATTAGCAAATATCCCACAGCATTCTCAGCGTTATGCGATACCATGCAGAATCCCTCTTTGGAGGATGAGGCGGGGAGGGGGATGGGCGTAGCTTGCTGTTCGGGTTAGCTACGTTTGGCAACGTTCTTGAAAATAAATTTTTTAGTTATTTTGGAAGGTTAAGTGGTGGTCCCAACGGGGTTCGAACCCTTTGACCTCCCCCCAACTCTATACCGTCACTGGGAAGATCCAGCCCCCTCATCCACGTCTCGCGTCTGCGGATGACACTTGGACAAACAGGAATTTTTGACCCGGATGGAAATCCCTTACCTGATCCTTTTTGGGGAATTTGGGCTCAATAAAATCAATGGGTTGTGTTAATAACTGGCGGAAGTGCATGGGAATCGAACCCATCTGCCGCCCGCTCAGACGCATACCGAATATAAATTATTATGCTTACTTCCGCTGAAAAGTCAATTACCCAATAAAACAAAGTTTATAAAACGGGACTGGTGTAAGTATTGGTTAAAATAGCCTATTTTGCCCCACTCGTATTCTCTTGTTTAGGGGTGACTTGTAAACCACCAGTAGACTTGAGAACTCGGAGTAATTCAAATGAAATTAGGTTTCCTATGTTTTTTGATTCAAAGAGTCCTTTTGGATTATATATTCGGTCAACATCAAGATGAGTTATCGTCCCATAATTAAGAACCTTTGCCATCTCAGTCAGAAGCTCAATAAGTTTCTTTTTCCTGACTTCCCATCCAAGAGGATTATCTAATCCCTCATTATTATACAAATCAAAAAGCTCATGCCATAATTGGCGAATTTTTTTGTCTCTGTAAAAAACCACATCGATCATATTGAAAGCTTGAGCTTGGGCTTCAATAGCGACATTGTGTCTATTGGCCATCAGGATTGAAAATACTTTTCTTTTTTCATTTATAGCGGCAGTCCTTTTTCCCCAAAACAGGGTAACCAAGACAGCAATTACAGGCGATAGAAAAATTGCGACAATACTAATAATGTCCTTTACCGCAAGAGAACTGTTTAGCTCTTGTATTGCTTTGATAATAGCGGATGTCTGGTCAGGTTGCATTCTGGCCCCCCTTGAGTTACCCACAGGTTTGGGCTATAACACAGCTATTTTGAATTATTGGATAGGAAAAAGCAAATCTCGGCCGGTTTACGGCCGGTTTTTCGGAGGGGTAAAAAAATAATTATATAATTATTTCAATATGTTGATTGGTGGAGGCGGCGGGAGTCGAACCCGCGTCCGAAAATACATCACTTAGGCCTCTACATACTTATCCTGGTTTTAAGTAGTTCGCCGATGAGGTTTCCACCAGGCGGGAATTCTCAGCGACTATCCAGTTAAAGGTTTCACCCTTCAGGCCACTGGCACGCCATCCGGGCTATCCTGCTGATCGACACCCTTAATCTCTCCGCAGGCTGAAAGATCAGAGTGTTAGCTGCCTAAGCAGCTAAGGCGTAGTTGTAGTCGTCTGCGACTATTGTTTCCTACCAATTTTACGAGTTGATAGGAACTCGGTATGCCACCTAAGCTAAATATCCTCGTCGAAGCCGTTTCGCCCCCTTATTTAGATTTGTCCAAAACAACCGGACAAATCTAAATATAATAAATAATTATTCAAAAGTCAACCTCACTTACGCAATCGGACCTATATATTGCCAGGAAGGTTGGGGTCCGGAAGCGCCCTAAAGGAACCAAGCCCTCACCCGATCTATCATTTTGCATTTTGAATTTTGAAATTTGCATTTTGCATTTTTTTTTAATTGCTTCCATCTTCCCGCTTCCCTCTATTTTTTATCCCGGATCGCCCGCTGCATGTCCCGCTCCTCGTCTCGCTTGCGGATGGTCTCCCGTTTATCGTATTGTTTCTTGCCTTTTACCAGGGCCAGTTCCACCTTGACCTTGCCATTCCGGAAATAAAGCTTCAGGGGGACCATGGTCAAACCTTTTTCCTGAACCTTGCCCATGAGGCGTTTGATTTCCTTCCGATGCAGTAAAAGTTTCCGCATCCGGGTCGGCTGTTGCTCCGTCACAGGGGAATTTTCATAAGGGCTGATGTGGGACTGGAGCAGGTAGATTTCCCCCCCTTTGACCTGGGCGTAACTGTCCTTCAGGTTCGCCCGGCCCAGGCGCAGGGACTTCACCTCCGGACCGGTCAGGACCACCCCCGTTTCGATCACCTCTTCGATATGGTAGTCGTGCCGGGCCTTGCGATTGGTAGCGATGATTTTTATGTTTTCGGCCATGGGATTACCCGTCAATAGAGCATCTTACCGTTCGGTCCAAATAACTCCGGAAAGCCTCGCGACATCTTGAGGCGCACAAATCGATTGACCTGGTCCGTGGTCTTGAGGGTGAGGACCTCCTGAACCATGCGCCGGGATTCCTCCCAGGATATCAGGCGGATGACCTGCTTGACCCGGGCCACGGTCACCGGATTCATGCTCAGTTCATTCAGCCCCAGGCCCAGCAGAACGGGAATGTACAGGGGATCACCGGCCATTTCACCGCACATGGCCACCGGGATCCCCGCCTGGTGTCCGGCCTTGATGGTCTGGTGAACCAGACGCAGGATGGCGGGATGGAGGGGTTGGTACATGTGGGCCACGTGTTCATTGACCCGGTCGATAGCCAATGAATATTGGATCAGGTCGTTGGTGCCGATGCTGAAAAAATCCACTTCTTTGGCCAGGTGATCGGCCAGGGCTACGGCCGAGGGGATTTCGATCATGATACCGATGGGGATGTTGGCCGCGACGATGACCCCTTCCCGTTTCAGTCCTTCCCGGACCTCCTCCAGGACGGCCTTGGCCTGGCGAACCTCGTCGAGATCGGAGATCATCGGAAACATGATTTTCAACCGCCCGTAGGAGCTGGCCCGGAGGATGGCCCGCAGTTGGCGCTTGAAGATATCCAGCTCCTTCAGGCAGAAGCGAATGGCCCGCAGGCCCAGGGCCGGATTCATTTCGTCGGCCAGATCCAACTGGGAGGAAAATTTGTCCCCCCCGATATCCAGGGTGCGGATAGTCACCGGGGCCGGGGCGAACCGGCGGGCCACCTCCCGGAAATTTTCAAAAAGGGTCTGTTCATCGGGCAATCCTTTTTGACTCAAATAAAGGAATTCGGTCCGAAAGAGGCCGATACCCTCAGCCCCGCTGTCCAGGGCCGAGTCCAGCTCCTCCATCAATTCGATATTGGCCTGGATGGTAACGGCCTGGCCGTCCAGGGTCTCCGCCGGCAAATGGCTGTACCGGGCGATCTCCGCGCGGAAGTTCTCGTAGCGACTTTTTCTTTCGGTGAAGTCGGCGATGGTCTGCGCATCGGGGTTGATGATCACCTCGCCGTTGTTCCCATCCAGGATGAGCACATCGCCGCTCTGAAAATCGTGGGTGATCCGTTCCAGGCCCACCACGGCCGGGATTCCCAGCGACTGGGCGATAATGGCCGTGTGCGAGGTCTTCCCCCCCATGTCGGTGGCAAAACCGAGGACTTTGTCCAGGCGCATCTGGGTGGTGTCGGCCGGGGACAGGTCATGGGAGACGATGATCACCGGCTCGGAGAATTCCAGCAGGCTCTCCGTTTTTTTTCCTGTCAGGTTCCGCAGGATCCGTTCCGAAACGTCCTCCACGTCCTTGACCCGCGAACGGAGGTATTCATCCTTGATGCGGGCAAAGGCGTCCTGGGCCTTTTCCACGTTCTTTTTCAGTGCCCATTCCGCATTGATCTGTTCGCTGCGGACGAGATCGATGGTCGAATCAAAAATCAGCCGGTCGCGCAGGATCAGCCGGTGGGCATCGATAATACCGGCGTGATCTTTGATTTCCTCCGGAATCTCTTCCTTGATTTGGCGCAGTTGTTCTTCGGCCCGGTCCACGGCCTGACGGAAACGGTCCACTTCTTCTTCGATTTTGTTTTCGTCCAGCAGGTACTGGTAGATGACCTTAACCCGGCTGCGGTCCACCAGATAGGCGCGCCCGATGGCCACCCCCGCGGAGGCCCCCACCCCCTTCAGGGCAATTTCTTTTCGTTCATCCAGGCGCATCGGTTAATCCTCCCCGAATTTATCGGCGATCAGGGTAGCCACAGCCATCAGCAATGCTTCCGCCTGTGCCCCTTCGGTGCGGACCAGGATTTCCGATCCCCAGGGGCAGGCCAGGGTCAGCAGATTTAAGATACTTTTACCGTCCACTTCCTCCCCGTTATGCCGGATAAACAGGTCGGCCCGATACTGTTGGCTCAATTGAACCAGCTTGGCGGCCGCGCGGGCATGCAGTCCCAGTTTATTGGCAATGGTCAGGGTTCGTTCCATCCCTGTTCCTCGGGCTGCGCTCGAAGGTCGGGTTTGAAGATCAGCGTAACTTCACCCTTGACGGTCCGTTCGCCCAGTTCGGCGATCAGGCCGCTCACCCTTCCCGACCATAGCTCTTCGTGTATCTTGGTCATTTCCCTGGCTAAAAAAATTTCTACGTCACCCAGTTCGGCTTGCAGTTCCGCGAGCAGCGCCTTCAGGCGGTAGGGGGATTCATACAGCACCACCCCGCGGTCCTGGGCCCCCATTTCCTGTAAGATCCGGCGCCGGCGGCTTTTTCGTTTCGGCAGAAACCCTAAGAAGATAAAGGTATCGGCCTCCCAGCCGCAGACGCTCAAGGCGCAGGCTACGGCCGAAGGACCCGGAACCGGCACCACCGTTATACCGGCGGCCCGGGCCTGCCGCACCAGTTCCCTCCCCGGATCACTGACCCCCGGGGTCCCCCCGTCCGTCACCAGGCTGATTTTCTGGCCCTGCCCGAGCCGTTCCACCAGGCGGGGGGTCTTGGCCTGCTGGTTATGCTCGTGATAGCTGGTCAGCGGGACGTGCAGATCGTAGGCCGCCAGCAGCTTCTGCGTTCTTCGGGTATCCTCGGCGGCGATCAGATCGGAGTCCTTCAAGACCTCCAGAGCCCGCAGGGTGATGTCCTTTAAATGTCCGATGGGGGTCCCCACCACATATAAGGTGCCGGACATCCTTTCAGCCATCCAAACCGCTCCTTAAGGCTAAATCCGAAACTCGAAATCCGAATTTAAAAAATGTCGTTGTTTGACCGTGCGGGATAAATTCCCGGAATTCATTTTTAAAGAAACTAATACGCCAACTCAAAGGCATTCCGATACAGCTCGATCCGCGGCTTCCCGTTGGTAATATCCACCGCCACCACATCAAACCGGGCCGGCCGTTCACCCCTAGCCTTCTGATTGAGATAGGCCAGAGCGGCCATGGAGACTTTACGCCTTTTTTTCTGGTCCACCGCCCACTTGGCCGATCCGAAACCGTCGGTTTCCCGGGTTTTTACCTCGACGAACACCAGGGTTTGGGCCTCCTGGGCCACGATGTCGATTTCTCCCACGGAAGAGCGGAAGTTGCGTTCGAGTATGGTATAGCCCTTGGCCTTGAGAAAACCCACGGCCAGATCTTCACCCCGACCGCCCAGGTCGGACCGGTTTTTAGGCTCCGCCCCTTTGGCCGTCAAGGACGGACACCCCGGAAGGAACGACGGTGAAAAGGACAAGGACCAAAGCGGCGCAAGGCTTCCAGGTGTTCTGCGGTCCCGTAACCTTTGTTGCACCGAAAGTTATAAACCGGGAACCGCACGTGGCTGGCTTCCATAACTTTGTCCCGGACCACCTTGGCCACGATCGAGGCCGCCCCGATGGTCAGGCTGCGGGCGTCTCCCCCCACCAGACAGGTTTGGGCCAAGGGCAGCTCCAGGGGCCGGTTTCCATCAACCAGCACCCGGTCGGGCAGGCGAGCCAGATTTTGGACCGCTTTCTTCATGGCCAGCAGCGAGGCTTGCAGGATGTTCAATCGATCGACTTCCCGGGGGCTGGCGTAGCCCAGCCCGATCGTCAGGGCGCCCTGTCGGATCAGCGGGAAAAAGTTCTCCCGTTGTTTCGGGGTCAATTTTTTGGAATCGGTGATGCCCGGGATGACGAACCGGGGAGGAAAGATGACCGCGGCGGCAATTACCGGGCCGGCCAGCGGGCCCCGGCCCACCTCATCCACCCCGGCGATGCACAGCGTTTTCGGGAAGGTCAGGGAGAATTCAACATAGGCTGGAGGGACCTGTCGGGTCGCTCGGGATCGCATGCGCTGCTGGCAGACAAGGGCCGGGATCGGCTGGTTCGGGGCGGATCGGTCGGTTCCCTATGCCGGCCGGGGCATCCTTTTTTCCTTGATCCGCGCCGCCTTGCCCTTCAGACCGCGCAGGTAATAAAGGCGGGCCCGCCGCACCTTGCCGTGGCTGACGATGTCCACCCGCTCCAGGGCCGGAGAGTGGGTGGGGAAGATACGTTCCACGCCCACCCCGTAGGAGACTTTCCGAACGGTAAAGGTGGCGCCGGTGTTGCCATTTCGTTTACGTATGACCACGCCCTCAAAGACCTGGATCCGCTCTTTGTCGCCTTCCTTTATTTTTACGTGCACCCGGACCTGGTCGCCGGTCCGGAAATCGGGCAGGTCGGCCCGCATCTGTTCTTTTTCCAGTAAGGTCAATGTATCCATCGCTACACTCCTCTTTAAACCTCTTTAGCTGTTACCGTTTTTTAATTTCACGAATCAACTGCAAATCGTCCGGGGTCAGGCCTTCCTCCCGAATCAGGCCGGGCCGTATTTCCCAGGTCCGGGACAGCGCCTGTCTGCGCCGCCAATGGCGGACCCGTTCATGATCGCCGGTTAAAAGGACTTCCGGTACCGGGTGTCCCTCAAAAATTCGGGGGCGCGTGTAGTGGGGGTATTCCAGCAGCCCGTCTTCGTAGGACTCTTCGTCTTTGGATTCGGGGCAACCCAGCACCTGCGGTTGCAAGCGAACGACGGCATCCAGGACGACCAGGGCCGCCGGCTCTCCGCCGCTGAGGACATAATCGCCGATCGAAATCTGATCGTGGCAGTAATGGGCGGCGATCCGTTCATCGACCCCTTCATACCGACCGCAGATCAGGATCAACCGCCGTTTTCCGGAGAGTTTCTTGACCAGCGCCTGGTCCAGGGGCCGGCCCCGGGGAGTCAACAGAACCACCTGGGGGGGCCCGGGTGGAACCTGCCGGAGAAAATTCAAGGCCCGGGCGATGGGCTCCGGTTTCAGGATCATGCCGGCGCCGCCCCCGAAAGGGCGGTCGTCCACCGTACGGTGCCGGTCGGTGCTGAATTCCCGCAGTTGAAATATCCTGACCCGGATCGCCCCTTGGCGGATACCCCGGCCGATCATGCCCTCCTGCAAGGGAGAGGCGAAATAGCCGGGAGCAAGGGTCAGGATGTCAACAACCATCAACCTCCCACAATTCTTTCAGATTTTGAACCTGCACGGTTTTCTTCACCCGGTCCACGGCGAGTACGACCTCGGCCACGGCCGGGATCAAATATTCTTTTTCCCCGGCCCGGGCCACCCAGATATCGTGGGCCGGAGTGGAGAAGATCTCTTCCAGAATTCCCAAATACCGGTCTTCCTCATCGAACACCTTGGAGCCGACCACCTCATACCAGTAATATTCATCGTCTGCGAGGACCGGCAAGGAAGCGGCTTCCACGTGAATCGACCAGCCCACCAATGCTTCCGCCGCCTCGCGGTCCCGGACCTCTGCGAAACGGACGAGGCAAACCGGCCCCTGGTCTTTGATCTCCTCCAGGACGGCCTCCCGGAACGGCCCTTCACCGCTCAGCCGGACCCGGCTGCCCGGCTGCAGGTTTTCCCGGGAACCGGCGTCCATCCGCACCTTCAGCAGGCCCCGCAACCCATGGGGCCGGGTAATGGTCCCGATGGGCAGATAACCGGAACCCGTCAAAAAAGACCTCTCATTCAATGATTTCCAGAACCGAACGCTTCTTGATCTTGGTAGAAGAGGCACTCAGAATGGTCCGCATCGCCCGGGCAGTCCGGCCTTGTTTACCGATAATTTTTCCCAAATCGTCTTTAGCCACCTTCAATTCGATAACCGAGGTCTGTTCCCCCTCGATTTCATTCACTTCCACTTGTTCGGGATGATCCACCAAGGCCTTCGCAATGTACAGTACCAGCTCTTTCATGCCGCTACCCTCCTGCATAAGATTAAATCTCGCTGTCTGCCGCTTTCCTGTTTCCGATCGATCGCGATATCAGGTGACTTTTGGATTATTTCTAAGCAGTTTCCTTCAGGACTCCGGATGATCGAATGAGACTCTGAACCGTGCTGGTCGGACGGGCCCCGGTGGAAAGCCATTTTTTCAACCGTTCCGGATTCCAGACCACCTTCGCCGGTTCGGCATTGGGATTGTAGGTCCCCAGGATCTCGATGAACTTGCCGTCCCGGGGGGACTCGGAATTCGTCACCACCATCCGGTAAAAAGGCTGCTTTTTGGCCCCCATACGGGCTAAACGAATTTTGATCGCCATTATTGTTCTCTCCTTCTCAGCATCTTAATAAAATCCTATTAAAAAGGCAAGTAGCCTCTTTTGAGGGCCTTTTTCCCACCTTTGCTGAATTGTTTCAGCATCTTTTGCACCTGCTCAAAATTTTTCAAAAGCTTGTTGACGTCCTGGACGGTGGTCCCGCTGCCCCGGGCGATCCGTTTCCGGCGGCTGCCGTTGATAATCTGGGCGTTTCTCCGTTCTTCGGGGGTCATGGAGCTGATGATCGCCTCCACGTGCAGCAGTTCCTTCTCATCGGGCTGGGCGTCTTTCAGGCCCTTGATCTTGTTCAACCCGGGGACCATATGCAGGATCTGCTCCAGGGAGCCTATTTTTTTGATCTGCCGGAGCTGCTCCTTGAAGTCATCCAGGGTAAAGGCCTC
>JACRCK010000271.1 GCA_016219065.1 Deltaproteobacteria bacterium | reverse complement strand
TTTACAACCCCTCGTCCTACCCAACCTGGTTGAACAGGGGCGGGAGGGGATGAACCCCTCCCCTACATTAGAAAGGACCTTCGAAATTCTCTTTTATTTTGATTAAATTTCATTAAACGCCCCTGTATTAATAATTCGATGTTTGATGTTGGACGTTCGATGTTCGTCTTTCACTCCCCCTCCCCGGGCAGCGTTATCCTGATCTCCAGCCCCTCTTTCCCATTGTAAGCCCCGATTCGCCCTCCGTGTCTTTCGATGATCTTTTTGGCGATGGCCAGTCCCAGACCCGAGCCGGTAGCCTGAGATTTGCCGATTCGCTGAAAGGGGTCGAAGATTTTCAGCAGCTCCTCCTCCGGCAGCTTTTCAAAGGTGTTGGTCAGGCTTATTTCCAGGGCCTCCGCCGTCGGGCGCAGCCGCAGGCTGATCCGGCCCTTTTCGGGCGTGAACTTGACCGCGTTGTCCAGGATGTTTAAAAAGGCGGTGGTCAGGGCCTCCCGATCCCCGGGAAAAGAGGACGGGCCGGGCAGTTCCGTGGTAATCCGCAACCCTTTATGCTCGACGACCGGCTGAAAACGCTGCAGCAGCGTCCGCAGCAGCTCCGCCGGGTCAAAGACCGTGAAGGTCAGTGGGGCGGCCTGCATGTCCATTTTGGATAATTCCAGGATGCGGCCGATGAGGCGATCCAGTTCCTCGACATCCTCGCGGATGGCATCCAGGTGCCGTTCATCCTTGGGCGCTCCCGATCCTGATTTTTCCCGCAGCATTTCCTCCGCGACCCGGATCCGGGTCAGGGGGGTCCGCAGCTCATGGGAGATATTGGCCGTCAGCTCCTTGCCGCCCACGATCATGGTCTCCAGTTTTTCGGCCATGCGGTTGAAGGCCCGGGCCAGTTCCCCGATCTCGTCCGTGCCCCGGACCGCGGCCCGATGGGCCAGATTTCCCTCGGCCAGGGTTTGGGCCGATTGCCGGAGCCGCTCGAGGCGGCTGGTAATGATCCGGGATACGGGAACGATCAGCAGAGCCGCCATCAGGCCGATAATGAGCAGGCCGAAGGCGAACCCCCGGCCGGGGTGCAGCGGCCCTTCCGGCCGGTCGAACAGGATATGGAGGTGGCCCGTGTCGCCGGCCGGTAAGGCCAGGGGAATCACCACATAGAAACGCAGGTCTCTTTGGCGGTAAAGGATTATATGCTCATGGATAATGGTCTTCCGGTCTTTAAGCCCGGCCGCGAGTTTCGGAATTTCACCCCCAAAGGATTTCAAGGCCACGGTTCCGTCGGGTTGCGCCAGCCAGACCCTGGCCCCCATAATCTTTCCGAAATCCGAGATAAAGGTTTGCAGCGGCTCGTTCCGCGACCATTCCCTATCCGGCGCCGATCGAAGCTTGTCGGCCAGCACCGCCTGGACCTTGAGGGCCCGGTTCCGGACGAATTCTTCCAGGCGGGTGGTAAAAAATTGGCCGGGCTGGAGCAGGAAGAGCACAAAAACCACCAGCAGGGTGGTAAAGAGAACGGCCAGGAAAGACAGCAGGATCTTGATGTAGAGTTTACCGGGTCGCATCAAGGGGCTACGAACATGTAGCCGCTGCCCCAGACGGTTTTTATGCACCGCGGGGAGCGGGGATCGGGTTCCAGTTTGGCCCGCAGTTTACTGATGTGCATATCGATGCTCCGGTCGAAAGCCATGAAATCCCGGCCCCGGGCCAGGGTCATCAGCCGGTCGCGGCTCAGGACGGTGTTGGGGTGTTTCATCAACACCTCCAGGATGCGGTATTCGGTGGTGGACAGTTCCAGTTCCTTGTCTCCCAGGTTCACGGTCTGCCGGGCTTGGTGCAGGGTCAATCCGCCGGCCTGAATGGTCAAGGGTTCGCCGGTTTTCTTTTCGAGGTCCGGGGCCGCCACCCGGCGCAGGATGGCCTTCATCCGGGCCAGCAGCTCCCGCGGATTGAAGGGCTTGGGGAGATAATCGTCCGCCCCCAGCTCCAGCCCCACGATGCGCTCCGTATCCTCCCCCTTGGCCGTCAGCATGATGACCGGCAGGGCATGGTCCCGGCGGATATCCTTCAACACCTCCAGCCCGTCCTTTCCGGGCAGCATGACGTCCAGAATGACGATATCCGGCGCATCCGTTTGGATCGTCTCCAGGACCCGGGACCCGTCGGGCAGGGTCCCAACCGAAAATCCATTCCCCCCCAGGTATTCCTTGAGGAGCTGCTGCAGTTTCAGGTCGTCATCGACGATTAAAACCCTGTTCCCCATGTTTGTCACCTCTTTTTACCGAATTTTACATTTGCCTGACAATTTATTACAAGTCGAAAAAAAATTCTTTACACCTCAGCAATAGACTGCTCGCCAAGGTTTCATAAGAAACCACAATTTCTCCACACCGAAAGGAGCAGCACCATGAAGACACGGAACAAGGTATTTATCGGCAGCGGGATTTTTCTTTTAATGACGTTGATCGTCGGCTACGGCCTGGTGATCGGCAGCCCCTGGGGAGATGGGAAATTCGGTCCCCCCTTTGCGGGCAAGGGGTTCCATTCCGGCTTTCACCAGAAGGAGGTTGCCGAATTCATCCTCTGGCGGATGGACAAGACGGCCCAGAAGTTGAACCTCAACGCGGACCAGAAAGTCAGATACGAGGAACTCAAAAACAACATTACCTCCCGCCTGTCCGCCGGGTTTGAGGAGCGGCGGCAAATGAGGGCCCGGGTTCATGAGGAAATGAACAAGGAAAACCCGGACGTGCAGGGCCTGGTGGAAGCCGCGAAAACCCGGATCAACGACTTCTCCGGTTTCCTGTCCAAAAACCTGGACCTGCTGGCCGATTTCTACGACTCTTTGAACGTGGACCAGAAACGGCTGATCAACACGGAAATCCGGGAAAGAATAGCCGCCCATAACCATTCTTGATACGGAAGGTGAAATCTTCCGCTGAACAGATCCCCCTCTCTCCCCCTTTAATAAAGGGGGGTGGGGGGGATTTTTACCAGCCTCCTATTAGAAATGACATCCGGAGCTCCATTTCTTATTCTTCCCGGCATGGGATCAGGCCAATAATCAATTGTCAATTGTTAATAATCGATTGTTAATGAACTGCATTGGATGGTCCCCTAGCCGGTGACAAAGATTATAGCATCTCCCGTTTTTATAAAAAAATTTCTTTGCGTCCTTTGCGACTTTGCGGTGAAAAACCAGGAGAGGAAATCATGGAACAAATGACCAGAAGGACATTCATTATCAGAGGGTCGATCGCGGCCGGGACCACGGCGGGAGGCCTGGCCCTGGGCGGGGAGCTTTTGTCCCCTCAGCAGGCCGGCAGCGGGCAGGCTGAATTTCTTGAAACCCGGTGTGAATCCAAAAAAAAGCCAACCAATAAGAAGATTTTGATCGCCTACGCCAGTTATTGCGGATCCACGGGC